>NZ_VMNW02000060.1 GCF_007713735.2 Amycolatopsis acidicola
TCCCGTCGCCTGCCCAGGCCCACATCACTTTGCCCTGGGCCCGCAACCCCTCTACACGACGCGCGCCCGACTGCACAAAGCTTGCGGGTCCAGGGGAAAGTGATAGCGCTTTCGCAGGCGACGGGATGAGCACCCACCTCTCCCCCCTCGCAACCGGTGGCCGAGCTACGGGCGGTGCCCATCCTGGAGCCTGCCTCCCGGCGAGGGGATCTTTCGTCTTTTCCCCTCGGCCTGTTCTCAACCTGCGACAACAACGGACGCGCGTGGCCGCGCTGTGTGGACCCCTCCGCCGCCCCGACCCGTAAGTGTCGGCGATCTTGGGGCTGCGTCAAGGCGGGAAAGAGTACCTTGACCCAGCCCCAAGATCGCAAAAGCAGGCTGGGGATCGGAGCGGCGGAGGGGTGTGGTCGTCGGGACGGCTCGCTTCGCGTCGCCGGGTCGCGGTGCCGGGGTGGCCATCGGGAGTGCGGGGCGGTCGCGGGTGGCTCGCGTTGCATCGCCGGGTGACGGTTCCGGGGTGGTGGGTGGCGGTGGTTGGCTGGGTGGCACGCCGGGAAACAAGCCTCACCTGCACCGACTCCGTGACAATAGGCAATACGGACCCGGCCTGAGAAGATCGATAGATGGCACTACCACCCGCCGCCGGCGTGCCCGTGCTCGCCGGCCGGCCGTTCCCGCTCGGGGCGCACCCCGAGGGAGGGGGCGTCCGCTTCGCCGTGACGTCGACGATCGCCGAGGCCGTCGAGGTGTGTCTCATCGGCGAGGACGGGTCCGAGCGCCGGGTGGAGCTCACCGAGCGGACCTTCGGCGTCTGGCACGGCCTCGTCCCCGGCGTCACGTCCGGCCAGCGGTACGGCTACCGCGTGCACGGCCCCTACGTACCCTCCCGCGGTCAGCGCTGCAATCCCGCCAAACTGCTCGTCGACCCGTACGCCACACGCATCACGGGGGCGCTCACCGACCTCGACGCCGCGCTCGGCCACGTCGGGGACCCCATGCACGGGCAACCCTCCAAAGTGGACTCGCTCGGCAGTGTGCCGCTTTCGGTCGTCGGCTCGCACGGTGGACCGGACACGGGCGTCAAGCCCGACGTGCCGTTCGAGGAGTCCGTCCTCTACGAGCTCCACGTGAAGGGTTTCACCCAGCAGCACCCGTTCCTGCCCGAGAACCTCCGCGGCACGTACCTCGGCCTCGCGCACCCCGTGGTCATCGAGCACCTCGTGCGCCTCGGCGTCACCGCGGTCGAGTTGCTCCCCGTGCACTGGTTCACCGAGGAACCGCACCTCGTCCGCCAGCGCCGCCGCAATTATTGGGGCTACTCGCCACTCGGCTACTTCGCCCCGCACGCCGCTTACGCGAGCGAGCCGGGGCGGGAGGTCGAAGAGTTCCGCACGATGGTCGCGGCGCTGCACGCGGTCGGCATCGAGGTGATCCTCGACGTCGTCTTCAACCACACCTGCGAGGGCGGCTTCGAAGGGCCCACACTCAGTTTCCGCGGCCTCGACGCCCCCGCCTACTACCTCCACGGCCCGCGCGGGCACGGGCTCGACCTCACCGGCTGCGGCAACACGCTCGAGGCCTGCTCCCCCACGGTCATCCGCATGGTCACCGACTCGCTGCGCTACTGGGCCACCGAGATGGGCGTGGACGGGTTCCGCTTCGACCTCGCCAGCACCCTCGGCCGCCCCGGCGGAGGAGCCTTCGACCGCGATTCCGCCATGCTCACGGCGATCACCACCGACCCGGTTCTCTCCCGCTGCAAGCTGATCGCCGAACCCTGGGACGTCACCGGGCAGGGCTACCGCGTCGGCGACTTCGGGGCGCAGTGGGCGGAGTGGAACGGCCGCTACCGGGACACGATGCGCGACTTCTGGCGCGGGATGGCGCCGGTGGACGATCTCGCCTTCCGGCTCTCGGGCTCCTCCGACCTCTACGACCACAACCTGCGCCGGCCGTGGCAGTCGATCAACTTCGTCACCGCGCACGACGGGTTCACCCTGCGGGACCTCGTTTCCTACGACCACAAGCACAACGAGGCCAACGGCGAGGACAACCGCGACGGCACCGACGACAACCGGTCGTGGAACCACGGCGTGGAGGGCCCGACGGACGAGCCGGACATCGTCGCGCTGCGCGGCAGGCAGGCGCGCAACCTGCTGGCCACGCTCCTGTTGTCCACCGGCACCCCGATGATCACCTCCGGCGACGAGCTGTGGCGCACCCAGCACGGCAACAACAACGCCTACTGCCAGGACAACGAAATCTCGTGGGTGGACTGGTTCGGCGGCGAAGAAGCCGAGTCGATGCTCACCTTCGCCCGGCGGCTGATCCAGCTCCGCGCGAGCAGCCCCGCCCTGCGGCAGCCCCATTTCTTCGACGGCCGTCGGACTCCCACCGGGAAACCGGACCTGATCTGGCTGCGCCCGGACGCGACCGAGATGACGGAGAAGGACTGGTTCGACGGCGACCGCCGCACGCTCGGGATGTGGATCGACGGTTCCAACAGCCAGTCCCGCTCCCGCGACGGCGAGCTGGTGCCGGACCATTCGTGGCTGCTGATCCTGCACGCCGGCGCCGAGCCGGTCGAGTTCACGATGCCGGGCCCGGAGTACGGCGAGACCTTCAAACCCATGCTGGACACGGGATCCGCCGATGGAAGCCCCACCAAGCACCGCCCCGTGAAGGCGGGCGGGGTGCTCACCCTGCCCGCCCGCTCACTCCTTCTGTTGCGCGCACCCCGCTGAACGTTTACGCGCGGGTTACGAGCCGTTGTCTGGACACTCCCTGTCCTGCGGCGGAAAGTGGCACCAGATAGGTTTGCGCTCGTCCGCGGTCGGGCACTCCCCAGCAGAGGCAGTAACGCCGTGGCTTTCGCGTAGGAGCACAACGGAAAGGGGCGCTGCCGATGACCGGCCGGCTCGGCATCGACGAAGTGACCCCGGTGGTGAGCTGCGGCCGGTACCCGGCCAAAGCCGTGGTGGGTGAACACGTTCCGGTGGCGGCGACGGTGTGGCGTGAGGGCCACGACGCCGTCGCCGCCACGGTCACGTGGCGCGGCCCCGACGACCGGGTGGCCCGCCGTACCCGGATGAGCGAACAGGGCAGCGGGCTCGACAGGTTCGGCGCCGTGATCGTCCCGGACACCGAGGGCCCGTGGACCTACCGCGTCGACGCGTGGAGCGATCCGTGGGCCACCTGGCGGCACCACATCAAGGTGAAAGTGGCCGCCGGGCAAGAGGTTTCCGAGCTGGGCAACGATCTCGAGGCCGGCGCGCAGCTCCTCGACCGGGTCTCCCGCAGGCCCGACCGCCGCCGCGAACGCCACCAGCTGATGAGCGCCGCGGCCGCGCTGCGCGATCACGAGCGGATGCTCGCGGAGCGGATCGGGCCCGCGCTCTCGGCCGACGTCGAGCACATCATGCACGAGCACCCGGTGCGCGAACTCGTCACCAAGGGCAAGCCGATGAAGCTGTGGGTGGACCGCGAACGCGCCGCCTACGGTTCCTGGTACGAGTTCTTCCCGCGCTCGACGGGCGGCGTGGACGAAAAGGGCGAGCCGGTGCACGGCACCTTCGCCACCGCCACCCGCGAGCTGGACCGGATCTCCCGGATGGGTTTCGACGTGGTGTACCTGCCCCCGATCCACCCCATCGGGCGGGTGAACCGCAAGGGGCGCAACAACTCCGTGCTCGCCGGGCCGGACGACGTCGGCTCGCCGTGGGCCATCGGCTCGGACGACGGCGGCCACGACGCGGTCCACCCCGACCTCGGCACGATCGAGGACTTCGACGAGTTCGTGGCGCACGCCGACGAGCTGGGCATGGAGGTCGCGCTCGACCTCGCGCTGCAGGCCGCGCCGGATCACCCCTGGGTGCTGAAGTACCCGGAGTTCTTCACGATGCGGCCCGACGGCACGATCGCGTACGCCGAAAACCCGCCGAAGAAGTACCAGGACATCTACCCGATCAACTTCGACAACGACCCGCAGGGCATCTACAACGAGGTGCTGCGCGTCGTCCTGCACTGGGTCGAGCACGGGGTGCGGATCTTCCGGGTGGACAACCCGCACACCAAACCCCCGGACTTCTGGGCCTGGCTGATCGCGACCGTGAAGGACGCGCATCCGGACGTGCTGTTCCTGTCCGAGGCGTTCACGCGGCCCGCGCGGCTGTGGGGGCTGGCGAAGCTCGGGTTCACCCAGTCGTACACCTATTTCACGTGGCGCACGAGCAAGGAAGAACTGATCGAGTTCGGCCAGGACCTGGTGGCGCACTGGGACGAGGGCAGGCCGAACCTGTTCGTCAACACCCCGGACATCCTGCACGCGTCGCTGCAGCACGGCGGGCCCGGCATGTTCGCGTTGCGCGCCGCGCTCGCCGCCACGCTCTCGCCGACGTGGGGCGTGTACTCCGGATACGAGCTGTACGAACACGAAGCGGTGCGCGAGGGCAGCGAGGAGTATCTGCACTCGGAGAAGTACGAGCTGCGCCCGCGTGACTTCGCCGCGGCGCGTGCGGAAGGCCGCTCACTGGAGCCGTGGCTGACCAAGCTGAACGCCGTGCGCCGGTCGCATCCGGCGCTGCAGCAGATGCGCACGCTGCACTTCCACACCGTCGACAACAACGCGTTGCTCGCCTATTCGAAACAGGATCCCGCGACCGGCGACACGGTCGTCGTCGTGGTCACGCTGAACCCGTACGGCGCCGAAGAGGGCACCCTCTGGCTGGACCTGCCCGCGCTCGGTTTCGGCTGGGGTGACCGGCTGATCGCGCACGACGAGGTCACCGGCGAAACCTGGGACTGGGGCCAGGCCGACTACGTGCGCCTCGAACCGTGGCGCGCCGTCGCCCACGTGGTCAGCCTGACGAGACGCCTTTCCGAATAACCGAAACGACCGCCTAAGAGAACCCCGCCGCGAACGCGCCGGGGCGAGCAGCCATACCCGGACGAAGGTGGAAATATGGACCAAGACTCCCGGCCCGACGCGGCACTCGGGCTGGACGACGTGCCCCACACCGGGGAAGCGCTGACCGCCGAAGGGATGCTCGTCGAACCGCAGGCCGACGAGTTCCGGCACGCGCAGGACGCCCCGGACGACCCGGCCTGGTACAAGGGCGCGGTCTTCTACGAGGTACTGGTGCGCGCGTTCACCGACTCCAACGGCGACGGCACCGGCGATCTGCGCGGGCTCGCGAGCAGGCTCGACTACCTGGAGTGGCTCGGCGTCGACTGCCTCTGGCTGCCACCCTTCTACGCCTCGCCGTTACGCGACGGCGGATACGACATCAGCGACTTCCGCGCGGTGCTGCCGGAGTTCGGCACGGTGGAGGACTTCGTCTACCTGCTCGACGAAGCGCACCGCCGCGGCATCCGGGTGATCACCGACCTGGTCCTCAACCACACCTCCGATCTGCACCCGTGGTTCCAGCAGTCCCGCTCGGACCCGGACGGCCCGTACGGCGACTACTACGTCTGGAGCGACGACGATTCCCGGTACGCCGACGCGCGGATCATCTTCGTCGACACCGAAACCTCGAACTGGACCTACGACCCGGTGCGCGGCCAGTTCTACTGGCACCGCTTCTTCACCCACCAGCCCGACCTCAACTACGAGAACCCGGACGTGCAGGAGGCCATGCTCGACGTCCTGCGGTTCTGGCTGGATCTCGGCATCGACGGGTTCCGCCTCGACGCCGTGCCGTACCTGTTCGAGCAGGAGGGCACCAACTGCGAGAACCTGCCGCGCACGCACGAGTTCCTCAAGCGCTGCCGCAAGGCGGTCGACGACGAGTACCCCGGCCGGGTGCTGCTGGCCGAGGCGAACCAGTGGCCATCCGACGTCGTGGAGTACTTCGGCGACCCGGCCACCGGCGGGGACGAATGCCATATGGCGTTCCACTTTCCCCTGATGCCGAGGATCTTCATGGCCGTGCGGCGCGAGTCGCGGTTCCCGATTTCGGAGATACTCGCGCAGACGCCGAAGATCCCGGACAACGCGCAGTGGGGCATCTTCCTCCGCAACCACGACGAGCTGACGCTCGAGATGGTCAGCGACGAGGAACGCGACTACATGTACGCGGAGTACGCCAAGGACCCGCGGATGAAGGCCAACATCGGCATCCGGCGACGGCTGGCGCCGCTGCTGGAGAACGACCGCAACCAGCTGGAGCTGTTCACCGCGATGCTGTTGTCGCTGCCCGGTTCCCCCGTGCTGTACTACGGTGACGAGATCGGCATGGGCGACAACATCTGGCTGGGGGACCGTGACGCCGTGCGCACGCCCATGCAGTGGACCCCCGACCGCAACGCCGGTTTCTCGTCCTGCGACCCTGGCCGGATCTACCTGCCCGTCATCATGGACCCGATCTACGGTTTCCAGGCCATCAACGTGGAGGCGCAGCGTGACAGTGCCTCCTCGCTGCTCAACTGGACCCGGCGGATGATCGAGGTGCGCAAACAGCACCACGCCTTCGCCGAGGGCGAGTTCATCGAGCTCGGCGGGTCCAATCCGAGCGTGCTGGCCTACAAACGCCGCTGGATCCGGCCCGACGGGCAGCTGGACGTGGTGCTCTGCGTGAACAACCTGTCCCGCTTCCCGCAGCCGGTGGAGCTGGACCTGTCCGAGCACGAAGGCAGTACCCCGCTGGAGCTGACCGGCGGAGTGCGGTTCCCCGACGTCGGGGAGCTGCCCTACCTGCTGACGCTGCCCGGCCACGGGTTCTACTGGTTCCAGCTCCTCGCGCCGGAGGCCAAGGCAATGCGAGGTGAATAGACCTTGACCGACTCCCGTGACCTGGTCACCGCACTGGTGGCGGAGCTGCCCGGCTGGCTGCCGGGGCAGCGCTGGTTCGCCGGGAAGGACCGCCCGGTCGACGCGGTCCTTCCCGTGCGCGCCACCGTGCTCACCGAAGGCGACCCGCTCCTGCTGCACCTCGTCGTGGAGGTGGTGCAGGGCGCCCGGCGGGAGCACTACCAGCTGCTGATCGCCGGCCGCGAGAAACTGCCGGAGTACCTGGGTTCGAGCTGGCTCGGCACGGAGAACGGGCGGCCCTGCTACGAGGCGGCGAACGACGCGGACGTGACCGGCGTGCTGCTGGATCTCATCGCGGAGGACGCCGATATCGGCCCGCTGCGGTTCCGCCACGAACCCGGCGCGGACGTGACCGGCGGCCTGCGGGCCCGGCCGGTCGGCGCCGAGCAGTCCAACACCTCGCTGGTCTACGGCAGCCAGTACATCCTCAAGCTGTTCCGGAAACTCACCACGGGCGAGAACCCGGATCTGCTGCTGCACCGGGCTTTGCAGGACGCGGGCAGCGAGCACATCGCGCCGCTGCTGGGCAGTATCACCGGCGAGCTGGGCGGCGCGCCGGCCACTTTCGGGATGCTGCACCGGTTCATGGCCGACGCGGTGGACGGCTGGGCGATGGCCACGACCAGCGTCCGGGACCTGCTGGCCGACCCCGAGCTGCCGCCGGACCAGGTGGGCGGCGACTTCGCGGGCGAGGCGCAGCGGCTCGGCACGGCGGTGGCGACGGTGCACAACGACCTCCGTGAGGCCCTGGGCGAACAGCGGGCCGACGCCGAGGAGCTCGAACGCACCGTCAAGGCGATGAACAGCAAGCTGGACGCGGTGGCGCGGGAAGTGCCGGAGCTGGCGGAGTTCGCGCCCACGCTGCGTGCCGCGTTCGACGAACTGTACAAAGTGGACCAGCCGGTGCCGATGCAGCTCATCCACGGAGACCTGCACCTCGGCCAGGTGCTCCGCACCGTGCACGGCTGGCTGCTGATCGACTTCGAGGGCGAGCCCGCGGCGCCGTTGAGCGAACGGGCCGCGCTGCGCTCGCCGTTGCGTGACGTGGCGGGCATGCTGCGTTCCTTCGACTACGCGGCACACCAGATGCTCGTCGGCCAGCCCGAGGACGAACGGCAGGCCGAGCGGGCGCTGGAATGGGCCGGCCGCAACAGGTCGGCGTTCTGCGACGGCTACGCCCAGGCCGCGCAGCCGCTCGGCGACCCGCGCCGGTGGCCGCGGCTGTTGCGCGCGCTGGAACTGGACAAGGCGGTCTACGAGGTCGCCTACGAACACGCGAACCGGCCGGACTGGCTGCGCATCCCGCTGGACTCGATAGCCAGGATCTGCTCAGGAGGCGAATAACCCGTGAACCCACCCGGCACCCTGCCCGAAGGGGCACCGCCGCCCGCGGACATCGACCGGCTGCTGGCGGGCTCGCACCACGATCCGCATTCCGTGCTCGGCGTGCACCGGCTCGGCGACCAGGTGGTGGTGCGCGCGCTGCTGCCGGGCGCGAGGACGGTGACGGTGCTGGGCGCCGACCACAAGTTCGAGCTGGACCGCGTGGTGGACAGCCTGTTCGCCGGCGTACTGCCGGAGCATCCCGGCGACTACCGGCTGGCCGTGGACTACGACGGGCGCGTCACGGAGATCGACGACCCGTACCGCTGGCTGCCCACCGTCGGCGAGCTGGACCTGCACCTCATCGGCGAAGGCAGGCACGAGAGGCTGTGGGACGCGCTCGGCGCGCACGTCCGCCGGTACGACACCCCGCACGGCGAGGTCTCCGGCGTCTCGTTCGCGGTGTGGGCGCCGACCGCTCGCGGCGTGCGCGTGATCGGGGATTTCAACGGCTGGGACGGGCGCGGGCACGCGATGCGCTCGCTCGGCTCGTCCGGGGTGTGGGAGCTGTTCATTCCGGGTCTCGAGTCCGGGATGTGTTACAAGTTCCGGATTCTCGGCGCGGACGGCGCGTGGCGGGAGAAGGCCGACCCGCTCGCGTTCGCCACGGAAATGCCACCCAAGACGGCTTCGGTGATCACGGAGTCCTCGTACGAATGGGCCGACGAGCCGTGGCTCGCCGAGCGCGACGCGACGAACTGGGCCAACGCGCCGATGAGCGTCTACGAGGTGCACCTCGCCTCGTGGCGGCCCGGTCTCGGCTACCGCGAGCTGGCCGAGGCTTTGGCCGACTACGTAACGGAAACCGGGTTCACGCACGTCGAGCTGCTGCCGGTGGCGGAGCATCCCTTCGGGGGTTCGTGGGGATATCAGGTCACCTCGTACTACGCGCCCACCGCGCGGTTCGGTTCGCCGGACGATTTCCGGTACTTCGTGGACCGGCTGCACCAGCGCGGGATCGGCGTGCTGGTGGACTGGGTGCCCGCGCACTTCCCCAAGGACAGCTGGGCACTGGCCCGTTTCGACGGCACGCCGTTGTACGAGCACGCGGACCCGCGGCGCGGTGAGCAGCCGGACTGGGGCACGTACGTGTTCGACTTCGGGCGCAACGAGGTGCGGAACTTCCTGGTGGCCAACGCCTTGTACTGGCTGGAGGAGTTCCACCTCGACGGGCTGCGGGTGGATGCCGTCGCGTCGATGCTGTACCTGGACTACTCGCGGCCGGACGGCCAGTGGGTGCCCAACGAGTACGGCGGCAGGGAGAACCTCGACGCGGTGCGGTTCCTGAAGGAACTGAACGCGACCGTCTACAAGCGACACCCCGGCGTGGTGATGGTGGCCGAGGAGTCCACGGCGTGGCCTGGGGTCACGCGGCCGACGCACCTCGGGGGGCTCGGGTTCGGGTTCAAGTGGAACATGGGCTGGATGCACGACACGCTGCATTATCTGCAGCACGACCCGGTGCACCGCTCGTACCACCACAACGAGCTGACGTTCTCGTTGGTGTACGCGTGGAGCGAGAACTTCGTGCTTCCGTTGTCGCACGACGAAGTGGTGCACGGCAAGGGTTCCCTGTGGGGGCGGATGCCGGGCGACGACTGGAACAAGGCCGCGGGCGTGCGCGCGCTGCTGGCTTTCATGTGGGCGCACCCCGGTAAGCAGTTGTTGTTCATGGGCGGCGAGTTCGCGCAGGAGCAGGAATGGTCGGAGGAGCGGTCGCTCGACTGGCATCTGCTGGAACAGCCTCTGCACGGCGGCGTGCGTGAGCTCGTGGCGGACCTGAACCGGGTCTACCGCGCGACGCCGGCGTTGTTCCACGGGGACACGCGGCCCGAGGGCTTCCAGTGGATCGACGCCAACGACGCGAACGGCAACGTGATCAGCTTCCTCCGCCACGGCGAGGACGGCTCGAAACTGGCGTGTGTGGCCAACTTCAGCGGCGCCCCGCACCACGATTACCAGGTGGGGCTCCCCCACGCCGGCCGGTGGCGCGAGGTGGTGAACACCGACGCGTGGTCCTACGGCGGTTCGGGTGTGGGGAACTTCGGGATGGCCCAAGCGGTTCCGGAGCCCTGGCACGGTCAGCCGGCTTCCGCGGTGCTCCAGCTTCCGCCGAACGGCGTGTTGTGGCTGGCGCCTGAGGAGTCCTGACCTTGACGAGACTCGCGGTTCTGGCAACACTGAATCCATGGATCTCCACCTCAAGGACCAGCGCTCCCTGGTGACCGGCGCCTCGTCCGGGATCGGCGCGGCCATCGCCGAAACACTCGCCGAGGAGGGGTGTCACCTGCACCTCACCGCGCGCGGCGAGTCCACATTGGACGAACTCGCGCGGCGGCTCCGCGAACAGCACGGCGTGGACGTGCAGATCCACCCTGCGGACCTGCGCGAAGAAGGCGCGGCCGCGCGCCTCGCCGAGGCGGCGGGCGACGTCGACATCCTGGTCAACAACGCCGGCGACATCCCTGGCGGCTCCGTCGAGGTGGTCGACGAGGAGAAGTGGCGGCACGCCTGGGAGTTGAAGGTGTTCGGCTACATCAACCTCGCCCGCGAGATGTACGCGCGGATGAAGGCACGCGGCGCGGGCGTGATCGTCAACAACATCGGCGCGTCGGGGGAACGCTTCGACTTCGACTACATCGCGGGCAGCAGCGGCAATGCGTCGCTGATGGCCTTCACGCGCGCGCTCGGCAGCCGCAGCCTGCGCGACGGGATCCGCGTGGTCGGCGTGAACCCGGGCCCGGTGGAGACCGACCGGATCGTGACGCTCATGAAGTCACACGCGAAGGCCCGCTTCGGCGACGAGAGCCGGTACCCGGAGCTGCTGACGTCCTTCCCCCTCGGCAGGCCCGCCGCGCCACGCGAGATCGCCGACCTGATCGCGTTCCTCGCCTCCGACCGCTCCACCTACACGACGGGCGTCATCTTCACCGTCGACGGCGGTATGTCAGCCGGCGGCTAAGGGCTCTGGCAGGTGACTTCCGGGGGTGCGGCCTGATCGTCCGGGGTGCTTGCGATGAACCCGAACGTCGTTGTCGCGCCGGGGGAAAGGACGGCGTTGTAGGCGGCATTGGAGACGGTGACCGAGGTTCCGTTCTGCTGCAGCGTGCCGTTCCACAGGTTGCCGACCTTGTGCCCGGCGGGGACCCGCCAGCTGACGGTCCACCCCGTCACCTGCTTGCTCTCGCCGCGCACGGTCACCTGTGCCTGGTACGCGCCCGGCCAGGAGTTCGTCACCTCGTACGTCGCTTCGCAGGCGGGTGGGGCCGTGGTCGTGGGCGGCGGCGTGGTTTCCGGTGCGGCGACCGGGTTTCCGTCTCCGTCACCGCCCAGCAGGCTGCCGATCAGCACGCCGACAGCCACCAGCGCAACGGCACCGGACCCGATCACCACCGCTCGCCGGGACGGACGGCGCCGGGGCTGAAGCAGCAGCGTGGGATTGTGCGGCGGTGGCACGGGTTTTCCTTGTGCCACAGCGGAAAGCAGCTCCCGCGCCTCGTCCGCGGCCGGGCGTTCGGCCGGGTCGCGGCGCAGCATTCGGCCGAGCACGTCGACCAGCGGCCCCGTCTGCCGGGGCGGGACGATCTCGCCACCCGCGACGCGTTGCAGGAGCGCGTAAGGGTTTTCGGAGGTGCCGAACGGCGGCGCGCCCTCCAGCGCGTTGTAGAGCGTTGCGCCGAGCGAGAACACGTCGGACGCGAAACTCGCCTCCGCTCCCCCGGCGACCTCGGGCGCCAGGAAAGCCGGGGTGCCCGCGATCACGCCGCCGTCGGTGACCGTGGCATCACCGAACGCGCGCGCGATCCCGAAATCGGCGAGTTTGGCCGTGCCGTCCTCGCCGATGAGCACGTTGCCCGGCGTGACATCCCGGTGCACGATGCCCTCCGCGTGCGCGGCCGCCAGCGCGGACGCGATCTGGCTGCCCACGTCCGCCACGTACTCCGCCGACAGCGTGCCCCGCTCGGCGATCAGCGCGGCGAGGCTCTGCGACGGCAGGAATTCCATGATCAGGCAAGGTTTCCCGGCGTGCTCGACCACGTCGTGCACCGTGATGGCGTGCGGGTGCCGCAGCCGCGCGGCCACCTTGCCCTCGCGGACGGCACGGCGCACCGCCTGCTCCGCCTCCGCCTGATCGATCCCCGCGGCCAGCACCAGTTCCTTGACCGCGACCACCCTGTCCAGGCGTTCGTCGCGCGCCTGCCACACGACGCCCATCGAGCCGCGCCCGATTCGGGACACCACGCGGTAGCGCCCCGCGATCAGCTCGCCCTCGTCGGTCACGACGGTTCCTCCGTTACTGGTGGTCGAGCCGCCATTCTAGGTTCCGCCCGGAAAGAGGCCCCCGAAACGGCCGCATCGCGGCGCCGGTTTCGCTAGCCTGGCCGCGCCAAGGAGTCGACACCAGAGGTCGTGCGATGAACAGCCAGCGCAGGCGCCGAGCGGCGATCACCCTGCCCGAAGGCGTACTCGAGCCGCTGGTACCCGTCGTGGCCGAAGCGCTGCCCACGGTGATCGCGCTGATCCCGCCCGGCGCGGCCACCGAGCTGGGCCGACGCCGGACCATCGACCAACTCGCCTCCGAACGGCTGCTGGGCGCGCTGGAACTCGGCCTCGAACGACTGCCCCTCTCCGCTCCCCCTGGCCTGACGGCCACGCTGCCGGAAGGCTTCCGGTCCGGCAATTTCGCTTACGCGGTCGGCTCGCACGAAGGCGCGGCAGCAAGCGCGGTCCGCATCCTCGAACAATTGTGGCCCGGCACCACCCAGCTGATTTCCTTGCTGGCCAGGGAAATCGCCACGAACCCGACAGTTTCCGCGCTGCTCGCGCCCGAAGCAGGTGGCGAGGAACAGCTCGCGGACCGGCACGGCGCCGGGCACCTCGCGCTGACGGTCATCGTCGCGACGGCGGTGCTGCGCGAACTGGATCCGCCGATCGTGGGCGCGAAACCGGCGGTGATCGTCGGCGCGTCGGTCGAAGCGGTCGTGGACGTGCTGGCGGTGGTGCCGCAGCCGGAGGGTTACGCCGAGGCGCTGCTGGAAACCCGCCGCGCCAAGTACCTCCTGCCGCGCAGCGCGGCCGGCTCGGTGTGGACCGGCGAGCACCGGTTCGCGTTGTCAGAGAACGATTTTCCGGCGCATTCGGACTTCTCGGCCAACGGGCTCGTCGACGTGGCCGAGGGCGGGATCACGATCCGAACCGGGCTGACCGATAGCACGGTCGCGGTCCGGCTGCACGTGCTCGCCGACGCGCCGGGCGAGGTGGATGTCGCGCACTGGGACGAAATCGTCGAGGTGAGCTGGACGGCGGCGCGGGGTTTCGCCTCCGTACTCAGCACCGTCCGCCCGACCCACGACGGCCTGCGCGAGCAGACGCCGCCGTGGCCCGGCGACTACCGCGTGCGGGTGCACGCGCGCGGCCGCGACGAAGCAGACGACGAGGAGTACGAGCTGGTGGTGTGGAGCGCGCCGGCCGCCCCGCCGATCGTGCACAAGCGGACGGACCGGCTCGGCCACCGGCTGCGTGGCGAGCCCGCGCCGATGGTCGTGCCGAAGCCCTGGCAGCACTACCACTGGGTGCGCACGAGCTCGCTGCAGGTGGCGGCGACGGTCACCATCGTGACCGGTTCCACGGCGGACGAGGTGGTGGCGGCGTTCGGCGCGAACCCGGCCGAACCGCTGCCGCTGGGCGATCTCGCGTCGGATCACACGCATCCGCAGTGGGTCGCGGTGCTCCCGGCCGAGGATGCGGTGATCGCGATCGAGATCAACGGATACCGTGGCAGCGACGGGAAAGTGCTGCGCGCGCTGTCCCGCAAGGGCCGGGCGGGCAGCATGTTCTGGAATGTCAACGCGCTGACCCGGCTTTCACTCGCCGCGCACGGCACCCTGCTGGCCTCGTTCGAACCCGGCCTGCAGGGCACGCCGGAGGAGATCGCGGAGTACCTGGCGGGCCTGGAGCTGGAGGACTACCACGACCACGAGGCGAAGGGCCTCACCGCGGTCGAACGGTTCACCGGGCATCGGCTGACGCGGGATCAGCTGTGGCAGCTCGAAGAATTCGATGTCGGCTACGAAATCACGCGCGGCTGACTGGCCGGACTGGTTACGGCCCTGGTGCGTCGAGCATCTGGGCAATGAGCCGGTGGGCGTGCTGTTCCGGCTGCGGCAGCTGTCGGAAGTGTTCGGCCTCCGCCTGGCCGATGGCGCGGAGGTCGTGCTCAAGGCCCGCCCCGACGACGGCCGTGCGGCGTCGTGCCTAGCCGCGCAAACCCGGCTGGCCGAGCGTGGTTTTCCTTGCGCCCGCCCGCTTACACCGGTGACCGTCGTCGGCGAGATGGCCGTGCACGCCGAGGAATACCGGCCCGGCGGCGAAATGCTGCGCGGTGATTCGCCCGATGTGGCCGCGCGGTACGCGGAGGTGTTCGCCGGGTTGATGGCCGGGCTGGACGGCGTGGACCTCGCGCCGCCGCTGCCGAACCCGCGCTGGATACGGTGGGATCACCCGGATTCCGGGCTGTGGCCCGCCATCGCGTTCCTCGACGAGCGGGACCAGAGCACTGTGCCCGCGCACGTCGTCGACACCGCGACCCGGGCCCGCAAGCGTTTGCTGGCCGCGGACTTGCCGCGCGTACTGGGGCACGGCGACTTCGAGGCCCAGAACCTGCGATGGCACGGCTCGCGAGTGTGGGCGGTGCACGACTGGGACAGCCTGGCCTGGCAGCCGGAGGCGGCCCTGGTCGGCGCGGCGAGCGGAGGTTTCGCCGGTGCCCGGCCGGCGACGCTGGCCCCGATCGGGAGTTCGGCCGCCTTCCTGCTGACCTACCAGGAAGGCCGCGGGCGCTCGTTCACCGACGCGGAGCGGGAGGTCGCTTGGGCCGCCAGCCTGTGGTCGGCCGCCCACAACGCCCGTTGGGAAGCGCTGCACGGCGACGCCCCTGTGTCCGGCGACGCCCTTCGCGAGCAAGGACCCGAACGCCTCCGCCGCGCGAACGCGTAGCCACCCATGCGCGGTACTCGCTCTTGACAGCCCGGAGTGGCCGGGGTCACAGTAGCTGACATCGCCGGATAGTGAACAAATTGTACGCAATGCGGACGGACATCATGAAGGTCGACACGCGTCAGCTCCGGAACTGCCTGGGACACTTCGCCACTGGCGTCACCGTCATCACCACCGAGGTCGACGGACACCCGCACGGCGCCACGGTCAACAGCTTCACCGCGGTGTCGCTGGACCCGCCGCTGGTGCTCGTCTCACTCGACCGCCGCACGAAGGCTTGTGGCTACCTCGAGGACCGCCCCTTCACGGTCAACCTGCTGCGCGAGCCGCAGGACGACGTCGCGCTTCATTTCGCGGGGAAACCGCGCACCGAGCCGGTCGAGTGGGCCCACGGCGAGTTCGGCCCGCGCCTGCCCGGCTCGCTCGCCCACGTGGCCTGCTCACCGTGGCGCAGCTACGACGGCGGGGACCACGTGCTGTTCCTCGGCAGGGTCGAGGAGTTCGAGTTCACCGGAGGTGACCCGCTGGTCTTCTACCTCGGCGAGTTCCGCCACCTCGGCACAGCCTTCGAAACCGTGCCCTGGATGGAATCCGCCGACTGTCCATCCACTTTGGACTTCAGCTGGCTGCGGCCGGTCTCGTAGTCCCACCACCGCGCACTCAACGACGAGGAGCGAATACCCGTGACCATCCAGGACCAGAGCACCCGGGTGACCAGCCCGATGACCGGCGACGAGTACATCGAGAGCATCCGGGACGGCCGCGAGATCTTCATCTACGGCGACAAGGTGGACGACGTCACCACCCACCCCGCCTTCCGCAACTCCGTGCGGACCACAGCCCGCCTGTACGACGCCCTGCACGACCCCGCCAAACGGGACGTGCTCACCGCGCCCACCGACACCGGCAGCAAAGGCGTCACACACCCCTTCTTCCGCACCCCGCACAGCAGCGCCGACCTGTACGCCGACCGTGACGCGATCGCGGAGTGGGCGAAGATGACCTACGGCTGGATGGGCCGCAGCCCCGACTACAAGGCCGCGTTCCTCGGCACGCTCGGCGCCAACGCCGATTTCTACGAGCCCTACGCGGAAAACGCCCGCCGCTGGTACACCGAATCGCAGGAGAAGGTTCTCTACTGGAACCACGCCATCATCAATCCGCCGGTGGACCGCGACCGCGCGCCCGACGACGTGAAGGACATCTTCATCCACGTCGAGGAAGAACGCGACGACGGCCTGATCGTCTCCGGCGCCAAAGTGGTGGCCACCGGTTCCGCGATCACGCACTACAATTTCATCGCGCACTACGGCCTGCCGATCAAGAAGCGCGAATTCGCGTTGGTGTGCACGGTGCCGATGGGTGCGCCGGGGATGAAGCTGATCTGCCGCCATTCCTACGCGCAGAACGCGTCCAGCCCGTTCGACTACCCGTTGTCGTCCCGGTTCGACGAGAACGACACGATCTTCATCCTGGACAAGGTGAAGATCCCGTGGGAGAACGTGTTCATCTACGGCGATGCGGAAAAGGCCAGCACCTTCTTCCCCGGCTCCGGCTTCCTGCACCGGTTCACCTTCCACGGCGTCACCCGGCTCGCGGTCAAACTCGACTTCATCGCCGGCCTGCTGATGAAAGGCGTGGAAGCCACCGGCACCAAGGACTTCCGCGGCATCCAGACCCGCGTCGGCGAGGTCATCGGCTGGCGCAACATGTTCTGGGCCCTCTCCGACGCGATGGCCGCCCGCCCCGACGAATGGAAGGACGGCGCCGTCCTCCCGCACCTGGACTACGGGCTGGCCTACCGCTGGTTCATGACCGTCGGCTACCCCCGCGTCCGCGAAATCATCCTCCAGGATCTCGGGTCCGGGCTCATTTACCTGCCCTCGCACGCCAGCGATTTCCGATCCCCGGAAATCCGGCCGTACCTGGACCAGTACGTGCGCGGCTCGAACGGCATGGACGCCGTCGAACGCGTGAAGCTCATGAAACTGATCTGGGACTCCATCGGCAGCGAATTCGGCGGCCGCCACGAGCTCTACGAACGCAACTACTCCGGCAACCACGAAGGCGTCCGCGCCGAACTCCTCTTCGCCGCCCAGCAATCCGGCCAGGCCGATTCGATGAAGGGCTTCGCCGAACAGTGCATGGCCGAGTACGACCTCGACGGCTGGACGGTACCCGACCTGATCAACCCCGGGAGCCCACGATGACCACCACGGGAAACGCGCCCACCGCAGCGGGTTCGGGCGCCAACGCCACCAAATCCTTCCAGGCCACGCGGCAGCACGCCGGAGGAACGACCTCGCCCGAGCGGGTCAGTGCGGTCGTGCGCGCCGTGCTTTCCGGTGTGCACCAAGCGATCCGCACCGAGAAGGTGACCTACCCCGAGTACCAGGCCGCCAAGCAGTGGCTGATCGAACTCGGCGAGGGCGGCGAATGGCCGCTGTTCCTCGACGTGTTCGTGGAGCACGTCGTCGAGGAGGTCGCGGCCGAAACCCAGCACGGCACGGTCGGCACCATCCTCGGCCCGTACTACCTGCCGGACGCGCCCAAACTCCCATCGGTGAGCACGCTTCCCATGCGCCCCAACGAAAAGGGCACGCCGCTGGTGTTCACCGGGCAGGTCCGCGACACCGCGGGCAACCCGGTGCCGGGCGCCGAGCTGGACCTGTGGCAGGCCGACGACGAGGGCTACTACTCCGGGTTCGCCCCGCACCTGCCCGAGGGAAACCTGCGCGGCGTGATCGTCACCGACGCCGAAGGCCGGTTCGAGGTCACCACGATCCGGCCCGCGCCCTACCAGATCCCGACCGACGGGCCGACCGGGAACCTCATCGAGGCGGCTGGCTGGCATCCGTGGCGGCCCGCGCACCTGCACCTGATCGTGCGCGCCGGCGGCTTCCGCGACATCACCACCCAGCTCTACTTCGAGGGCGGGCAATGGGTGGACGACGACGTCGCGCAGGCCACCAAACCGGAACTGGTGCTCGCGCCGCGGCAGGGCGAGGACGCCAGGCTCCGCGCGCGGTACGACTTCGTGCTCGAACCCGCCTGAGGAGCCGGCCCATGTCCCTGACCATCACCGGGGTCGACACCGCGATCGTCGACCTGCCGTTGCGGCGACCGCACCGGTTCAAGTCGATGACCGCCACGCACCAGAGCTACCTGCTGGTGTGGGTGCGCACCGCGGACGGCATCACCGGGACCGGCGAGTCCGTCGTGCCCGGTGGTCCTTGGTGGGGCGGGGAAAGCGTCGAAACCATGCGCGGCATCATCGACGCCTACTTCGCCGCCGAACTGGTCGGCGGGGACGCCACCCGGGTCGAGCAGCTCATGCACCGGCTCGACCGGGTGGCCGCGGGCAACTCCTTCGCGAAGGCGGCCATCGAGATCGCGTTGTACGACGCCTGCGGGCTCGCGCTCGGCGTGCCGGTGTACCGGTTGCTCGGCGGGCTTTACCGGGACAGGATCCCGGTCACCTGGGCGCTGGGCGCGGAGGACGCGGACATCGTCATCGCCGAGGCCGAGGAGAAACTCGCCGCGGGGCTGCATTCCAGTTTCAAACTGAAGATGGGCGCGAGCGAGCCGCGGGCGGACGCCGAGCGGATCGTCGCGGTCGCGAAAGCGCTCGGGGACAAGGCAAGCGTCCGCGTGGACCTCAACGCGGCGTGGGACGAGCCGACCTCGACGCGCTGGCTTCCCGCGTTGGCCCAGGCCGGGGTCGAACTGGTCGAACAACCGGTGCCGGGCTGGAATGTCGAGGCGATGCGGCGGCTCGCCGCGCGGCTCGACATCCCGATCATGGCCGACGAGAGCCTGCAGTCGGTGCACGACGCGTTCACCTTGTGCCGCACCGAAGCCGCCGACATCTTCTCGCTGAAAATCCACAAGCTGGGCGGCCTGACCGCGACGAAGAAGACCGCCGCGGTTGCCGAAGCGGCCGGGCTGCCCTGCCACGGCGGGTCGAGCATCGAAAGCTCGCTCGGCACCGCGGCCGCCGCGCACGCCTACGCGGCGATCTCGAACGTCACCTTCGGCTGCGAACTGTTCGGCCCGCTGCTGCTGGCCGAAGACCTGGTGACCGAGCCGGTACGTTACGAGGAGGGCGGGCTCCGCGTCCCGGACGGGCCGGGGCTCGGCGTCGAGCTCGATCTGGACCAGGTCGGCAGACACGGCAGGGGAGGTTCCCGGTGGTGAAAACGGAGGACCAGAAGGACTACGTGCAGTCCCTGGAGCGGGGCCTGTCGGTGATCCTGGCGTTCTCCGACCACCGGCCGCAGCTGACGCTGAGCGAGGTGGCGGAGTTGACCGCCCTGTCCCGGCCCACCGTGCGCCGGCTGCTGCTCACCTTGGAGCAACTGGGTTACGTGCGTTCGGAGGGCCGGTACTTCTCCCTCACGCCGCACGTCCTCGGACTCGGCTACGCGTATCTCTCGTCGCTGAACCTGACGGAGGTGGCCCAGCCGTTCATGGAGGAGGTCACCAAGATCACCGGGCAGACCTGCTCACTGTCCGCTTTGGACGGTCATGACGCGGTGTTCCTGGCCAGGGTCCCGGCCAAGCAGGTCATGCGGATGACGCTGACCACCGGCACCAGGCTCCCCGCGTTCGCCACCTCGATGGGACGGGTGCTGCTCGCCGGGCTGCCGGAGCACCAGCTCGAAGAAACCCTTTGCGGGCTCACGCTTTCCCCGCTCACGGCACACACCGTCACCGACACGGCCACCCTGCGCGAACGGCTCGCGGAGGTGCGCGAGCAGGGCTGGGCCCTGGTGGACCAGGAGTTCGAGGAAGGCGTGCGCTCGCTGTCCGCGCCGGTGCGGGACACCGGCTGCCGGGTGATCGCCACCCTGTCGATGTCGGTGCCCGCCCGGCAGTACTCACTCGAGGACATCAAGGAAAATCTCTTGCCGGTGGTCCGGGACAACGCGCACGAGATCAGCAAACGGCTCGGCGCGAGCGTCAGCCGCTGACCCGGTCGCGTGCGGCCAGCTCCGCGGAAACTCTTGCCTCGTCACGGTTTTCGACATCGGTACTGCCGGCCATCCGGCCGGGCATGGTGCGGCGGTGGTTGCGCTCGAGGCCGTAGACGACGAGTCCGAGTACGGCCAGCAGGATCAGCAGAATCATCATGGCACTAATTGTTGGCCCGCCGATTTCCTGCCACCAGTGGCAGGACTGACCCAGTGCGCTAAAATACTGCCATGTTGAAGACGGTGGCCGTGGTGCTGATCGACGGGATCGCCCCCTTCGAGTTCGGGCTCATCTGCGAGGTGTTCGGCATCGACCGCACCGAGGACGGGGTGCCGCCCTTCGAGTTCCGCGTCTGCGGCGAACGCCCTGGTGAGCCGCTGCGCTCCACCGTCCCCGGCGCGCTGTTGACGCCCGCGCTCGGCCTCGACGCGTTGAAGGGCGCGGACCTCGTCTGCGTCCCGGCGGTCAAGGTCCGCGACGAGTACCCGCCCGCCGTCCTCGACGCGGTCCGCAAGGCGTCGGCGCGCGGTGCGACGATCCTGTCCGTGTGCAGCGGCGCGTACCTGCTCGGCGCCGCGGGCCTGCTCGACGGGCGGCACTGCACCACGCACTGGCACGAGATCGACGCCTTCATCGAGCGTTTTCCCGAGGCGAAGGTCGATCCCGACGTCCTGTTCGTCGACGAGGGCGACCTGATCACCAGCGCGGGCACCGCCGCCGGCATCGACGCCTGCCTGCACCTGGTCCGCCGCGAACTCGGCTCCGCCGTCGCCACGGCCATCGCCCGCCGCATGGTGGTGCCGCCGCAGCGGGACGGCGGCCAGCGTCAGTTCGTCGAGCAGCCGATCCCGGAATGCACGGCGGACAGCCTGCAGCCGGTGCTGGCGTGGATGCTGGAGAACCTCGCCGAGGAGCACACCGTCGCCGCGCTCGCCAAGCGCGCGCAGATGTCCGAGCGCACGTTCGCCCGCCGCTTCGTCGCCGAAACCGGGACGACGCCGCACAAATGGCTTTCCGGGCAACGGGTTCTGCACGCGCGGGCGCTACTGGAGGACACCGCGCTGGGCATCGAAGAGGTCGCGCGGGAATGCGGTTTCGGCAGCGCCGCCCTGCTGCGCCACCACTTCAACCGCGTGGTCGGCGTCTCCCCGCACGACTACCGACGAACGTTCTCCCCCGCCTGAGGGGGTCAGACCCGGTACTCCCCGTCCTCCACATCGGTCACGAACATGTGCCCCGGCGCGTGCGTGATCGCGAACGGCGGCCGGGAGGCCATCAACGCCGCCTGCGGCGTCACCCCGCAGCCCCAGAACACCGGCACGTCCCCGTCGCGGAAGTCCAGCGCCTCCCCGAAATCCGGCTTGTCCAGGTTCTCGATGCCCAGCTCCGCGGGGTCGCCGACGTGCACGGGCGCGCCGTGCACCGCGGGCATCCGGCCGCTGATCTCGATCGCACGCTCCACCTGGGCCGCCGGGATCGGGCGCATCGACACGACCATCGGCCCGTGCAGCCTGCCCGCCGGTCGGCACTCGCGGTCGGTCACGTACATCGCCACGTTCCGGCCCTGTTCCCAATGGCGCAAGGGGATTCCGTCCGCGGCGAGCCCGCTCTCGAAGGTGAAGCTGCAGCCGATCAGGAACCCGACGAGGTCCTCGCCCCAGTCGACCCGGGTGGTTTCCTCGGCCAGCTCCCCGTCCCGCCACACCCGGTAGCGCGGGAAGTCGGTGCTCAGGTCGGCTCCCGGGGCGAGCACGGTGGCCGTGCTGCCGGGGTCCGTCACGTCGAGCACCGGGCAGGGTTTCGGGTTGCGCTGGCAGAACAACAGCACGTCGAACGCCCAATCCCGGGGCACGGCGATGAGGTTGGCCTGTGTGTACCCGCTCACCCAGCCCGCCGTGGGACTGACAGTGCCCTCGCGGAAGAGCGCCCGCGCTTGGACCGGAGACAGGGCAGCCGGGTCTTCTACGATGGTCATCGCCCCACTGCACCAGATACCGGCCGTGGATACCAAGTCCTCAACCGGTGACTCGTGCGAGGATTTCGTCCAATTTCGCCAGTTCCGCCGCCGGCAGGGCGAGTAACGGCTCCGGCGGGGTGGCCAGGATCTTCGAGGCACGCTCGGCGAGCACGCGTCCCTCGGCGGTCACGTGCACGATCCGGCTGCGGCGGTCGTCCGGGTGCACCGTGCGCTCGACGAGCCCGCGCTCCTCCAGGTCGTCCACCAGGACGGTGGCGTACGGCCGGTCGGTGAGCAGCTCCTCGGCGAGCTCCCGCATCGTCATCGGGCGATTCGCCAAGCGCCGCAACACCTTCGTCTTCACGAAGCTCATCCCGAGCTCGTCGACCAGAAACTTGCGGCGGTCGTGCCGCTCCATCACCAGCACGCGCATCCGCTCCCAGACGCGCTCCGCCGTTTCGCTCACCGGGTGCTCACCGCCACCTGCTCCTCGTGCACGAACCTGGCCGCTGTCCGCCGGGCCCAGTGCCCCGTCGTGGCAAAGCCCAGCGTCACCACCGCGATCCCGCATCCGGCCATGATCCACCACGCGACGTGACTCGCCTGGGCGAACCCGGTCTGGATCGGGCCCTGCACCCTCGACGTCACGACCGCACCGAGCACCGCGACGCCCAGCGCCCCGCCGACCTGCCGGCTCGTGGAGGCGACCGCGGCCGCGACCCCGGCCTGTTCGCGCGGCATCCCGGACACCGCGGTGTTGGTGATCGGCGGGTTGACCATGCCGAAGCCGATCCCGAACACCAGGTACGTCAGGATCAGGTACCCCAGCGACGTGTCCGCGGAAAGGCGCGTGAGCAACAGCCCGGAAACGAGGATCCCCGCGCCGCCGGTCATCAGCGGCAACCGTGGCCCCCAGCCGGCCACGATCCGGCCCGCGACCGGCGCCAGCCCGAAGATCATCGCCGCCGTCGGGAGCGTCAGCAGCCCCGCGTGCAGCGGCGAAAACCCGCGCACGTTCTGCAGGTAGATCGCGTTGAGGAAGAGGAACCCGCCCATGCAGGCGAAACTGCTCACCGCGATCAGCGTGGCACCGGAGAACGGCGCACTGGTGAAGAAGCGCGGGTCGATCAACGGCTCTTCGCGGCGTTTTTCGTACGGGACAAGGATTATCAGCGCTATCAGGGCGATCGCGAAGCAGCCGAGCGTCTGCACGGACAGCCAGCCCGCGCGTGGCGCCTCGATGATCCCGTAGGTCAGCACGCCGAGGATCACGAAGATCAGCGCCTGCCCCACCGGATCCACCCGCCGCGCCCGCGACGCCTTCGACTCCGGCACGAACACCGCGGCGAGCACCAGCGCCGCCACGCCGATCGGCACGTTGATCCAGAAGATCGCCCGCCAGCCGACCGTGTCCACGAGCGCCCCGCCGATCACCGGCCCGAGCGCCATGCTCACCCCGAACACGCCGGCCCAGATCCCGATCGCCTTCGCGCGCTCGCGGGCGTCGGTGAAGGTGTTGGTGACGATCGACATCGCGACCGGGTTCAGCATGCTGCCGCCGACCGCCTGCACCATCCGGAAGACGATCAGCAACGTCACGCTCGGGGCGATGCTGCACAACAGGGAGCCGAGGGTGAACACGGCCAGCCCCGTCTGGAAGACACGCCGCCTGCCGACCCGGTCCGCGGTCGAGCCGGACAGCATCAGCAGGCTCGCCACCACCAGCGAATAGGCGTCGATCGTCCACTGCAGGCTCGACACCCGCGCGCCGAAGTCGCGCTGGATCGCGGGCAGGGCGAGGTTGACGATCGTGTTGTCCATCGAGACGAGGAACAGGCTGAGGCAGCAGATGGCGAGGATCAGCCACCGGCGCTTCTGGTTCGGCTCCGCCAAGGACACTCCCCGATAGTTGTAGGTCTATAACAGTTAGCACTGTACAACTTTTTCGGTGCGCATGGCGGGGATGCACCTTGTGAGGTGGAACGCGCTTCTTTGCCCCTCCCGCGGGCGTGTTTGCCCCTCCCGCGCGCGTGTTGGCGACTCGCCCTGGCGTGTTGGCCGCCCGCGTTGGCGTGTTTGCCCTTCCCGCGGGCGTGTCGCCCCTCCCGCGCGCGAGTTCGCCCCTCCCGTTGGCGTGTTGGCCCCTCCCCGGCGCGTGTTTGCTGCCTCGGGAGCCAACACACCAACGCAGGCGGCCAACACACCACCACGAACGGCCAACACGCCAACGCGGGCGGCCAACACACCACCACGAACGGCCAACGCAAGCCGGGGAAGGTTACGCGGGGCGGGGTGGTTTGCGGGTCACCGTCACGTAGGCGGTGTTCGCGACCACGAGAACCGCGAAGACGATGGCCAGTACGAGGTGCCCGGTGGCGACGAGAGCCGCCACCGCGGCACCGAACACGATCGCCTTCACCAGCAGGACTCCGGCCAGTGGCAACGAAAACGAGGCGCGCGGGGCCGCGAACAGGCCCCACACCACAGCGGCCAGCACGGGAGCGCCGATGCCGAAGACCAGCTTCAGCGCCATCCCGTCACCGGTCTCGAAACCCCAGTACGCCAGCACCGCCAACGCCAGGAGTTCCAGCAGGAACGCCAGTCCTTCGTTGACCAGCCGCACTCACGCCTCCGCGTAGGCCCAGGATTCCAGCATCACTCTGGCGATCGACGAGTTGCCCGGCAGCATGATGTGCCTGCCGCCACCGATCGGGGTCGGCGCGCCGTCGTTCTCGAACGCCGCGCGCACGTGGGCGCGGGGCACCCACAGGGCTTCCTCGATCTCCGACTCGTCCGGGGTCAGCGGTTTCGAAGCGTCCGCGCGGGCGGTGAAACCCAGCATGATCGAGCGCGGGAACGGCCACGGCTGGCTGCCGAGGTAGCGCACATCCCACACCTCGGCGCCGACCTCCTCCCGGATCTCGCGGGTCACGCAGCCTTCCAGCGACTCCCCCGCCTCGACGAACCCGGCCAGCACCGAGTACCGGCCCTCGGGCCAGATCGGTTGCCGCGCAAGGAGAACGCGCTCCCCGTTCACCCCGGCGTCGTCGTGGACGAGGGTGATCGTGGCGGGGTCGGTGCGCGGGTACTCCTCGTGGTCCTTCGCCTCGCACCGGGTGGCCCAGCCGAACTGCACGCGCCGTGTGGGGCTGCCGTCACGGGCGCAGAACCGCCCGCGCCGGTGCCAGTTCCGCAGCGCGATCGCCGTCGTGTACAGCCCGGCGGAGGTGTCGTCCAGCCGGTCGCCGTACCCGCGCAGGTCGACCCACAGCTCGCCGTCGACCTTCGGGACCTCCTCGACCACGCCCCAGCTGCCCGCGATCCGCTCGGTTTCGGCTTCACCGACCGGGTTTCCGGGCAGCGACCAGTAGTCCGCGCCCTCCCATTCGCCGAGGAACACCGCCTCGTCGGGCGGAGTGTCGCCGAAGGCCAGCGCCTTGCGGGTGGCGATCACGCCGTCCTCGCGGACGGGGGTGCGGGAACCGTCGTCGAGCACCAGGACCTGCGCCTCGGGCCAGCGCGCCCGCAGCCGGTCCGGGTTGTTCCGCAATGCTTCCTGACGGTCCACAGTGGACCGGGAGAGGGTGGGGACCGTGTTCAGCGAGAAGGGGGCACTCATGAGGCGGCAGGCTCTCCCACGGTGAACCCGCCCAGCGCGCCCAGTTTCGGCGCGAGGGACTCGGCGTCCCCGACCACCACACCGGTGAACCTGGTGGGAGCGAAGAACTCCAGCGCCGCCTGCGCGACCTCGTCCACCGTCACCGCGGCAAGTCGCGCCGGATGCGCCGCCAGCCATTCCTCGCCGAGCCCGGTCGACGCGAGCGCGGCCAGCTGGCTGGCCAGCCCCGTCTGCGAACCCGTGGAGGTCAGCAGCGAGCCGATCGCGTATTGGCGCACCGACTCCACCTCCTCCGCGGTCGGCGGAACCAGCCCGAGCCTGCCCAGTTCGTACTGGGTTTCCAGGACCGCGGCCGCCGTCACCTCGTTCGCGGTGTCGGCGTCCACGCCCACCGTCGCCGTGGCGCCGGTGAACTCGAAGCCGGAATGCGCGCTGTACGTGTAACCCTTGTCCTCACGGATGTTCTCGACCAGCCGCGACGAGAAGTAGCCGCCGTAGGCCAGGTTCGCCAGCTGCAGCGCCGCGTATCCCGGGTCCGTGCGGGGCAGCGCCTGCGCGATGAATCGGATCTGCGACTGCACCGCGCCGTCCCGCGGCACCAGCAGCACGTCGCCGCCGGTGACCTGCGGCAGCGCGGGCAGCACCGCCGCCGAACCCTCGGATTTCCAGCCCTGCAAGGCTTTCTCGATCTCACCGACCACGTTGTCCGGGTCGATGTCGCCGACCAGGACCAGCACCGAACCGCGCGGCAGCACCGCCGCGGCGTGCAGCGCGCGCACGCCCTCCGGCGTCACCCGCGAGACGTCCTCGGCCTGCGGGATCTCCCTGGTCACCGGGTGCTCGCCGTAGACGTGCTTCAGCAGCGCCTCGCGCGCGATCACCCGCGGCTGCGTCCGCGAGACAGCCAGCCGCTCGACCAGCCGTGCCGACTCGCGCGCGACTTCGTTGTCCACATAGGACGCCGAAGTGAGCACATCGGACAGCACGTCCAGCAGCGTGGGCAGCCCGCTCGCGAGCGCGTTGCCGCTGATGGCCAGGCGCTCCGGGTCGACGGAGGTGCTCAGCTCGCCGCCGATCAGCGCCAGCTCGGTGTCGACGCCGATCCGGTCACGCCGGGCCGTGCCGGTCAACATGGTCTCGGCCAGCACCTCGGCCGTCGCCGCGTGCAGCTGTTCGCCACCCGCGAACGGGATGCGCAGCCGGAGCTCCACCAGCGGCACGTTGGCCTTGCGGACGGCCAGCACACGCAGGCCGTTGGCGAGCGTGGTGTCCACATGGGACAGATCGGCGGCCGCGCGCTGCTCGCCGAGCGGCGGGACCTCGCGGGGGCCCTGCGCCGTCCGGCCGATCTCGGCCGCGTCGCGATGCGTCGCTGAAGTCACTTCTCTCCTTCGGTGGTGGACGGCTCGACCAGCAGGACCGCGCGCGAGTCGGGGCGCAACGCCTTGGCCGCCGCTGAAACGTCCGCCGCGGTGACGCCCGCCATCCGGTCGGCGAGCGCGTAGATCAGGGACGGGTCGCCGTAGAGCAGTTCGAACGAGCCGAGGCCGAGCGTGCGGGACACCAGCCTGTCGTGCTCGCCGTGCAGGGCGGCCGCCCAGCGCGCGGTGACCTTCTTCAGCTCCTGCTCGTCCGGCGGGGTCACGGCGAGCTTCTCCAGCTCCTCGTCGACCGCGGCCAGCACCTGGTCCGGCGAGACGTCCGGCGGGTGGATCGCGGTGACCGAGAACGTGTCCGGGTCACGCGCCTCGAACGGACCGAACAGCCCGGCGCCCGCGCCGACGTCGACCACCAGCGGCTCGCGGTGCACCAGGCGCTGCTGCAGACGGGAGCCGTCACCGTCGCTGAGCACACCAGCCAGTACGAGATTCGCCAGGTACGCGTCGAGCTCGTTGACCGGGTCCGGCATCCGATAGCCGATCGCGAGCGCGGGCAGCGGGGCGTGCGGATCCACGTGGCTGTCGCGGACTTCGCCGGTGGGCGGCGGCTCGGCGAACGAGCGGCGCGGCGGGACAGGGCGGTGCGGGACGTCGCCGAAGTGCTTGTCGATCAGCTCGCGGGCGCGGTCCGGCTCGAAGTCACCGGCGACGGTGAGCACGGCGTTCGCTGGCGAGTAATAGGTGTCGAAGAAGGCCGCGCAGTCGTCCAGAGTGGCCTGTTCGAGGTCGGAGAAGTCGCCGTACCCGTTGTGCGCGTTGGGAAAGGTCTGGTAGAGCACCGGCGGCAGCAGGATCCACGGGAACCCGCCGTACGGCCGGTTCAGCACGTTGAGCCGGATCTCTTCCTTGACCACGTCGATCTGGTTGGCCAGGTTCTCCTGGGTCAGCTTCGGCGCGCGCATCCGGTCGGCCTCGAGGAACAGCGCGCGCTCCAGCGCGGCCGAGGGCAGCACCTCGAAGTAGTCGGTGTAGTCCGGATGCGTGGACCCGTTGAAGGTGCCGCCGCTGGACTGCACCAGCTTGAAGTGGGCCAGCTTCTCGAGGCTCTCACTGCCCTGGAACATCAGGTGCTCGAAGAGGTGGGCGAACCCGGTGCGCCCCTCCGGCTCCGAACGGAAGCCCACGTCGTAGTGCACGGACACCCCGACAACGGGCGCGGTCGCGTCCGGCGCGAGCACCACGCGGAGGCCGTTGTCCAGGGTGAAGCGAATGATTTCGGGTGCGCCCATGCTGCCCACCTTACGGCTTACACGAAGGTGTCCCTCGGCGGATTCAGCCGTCGAACGGTGCGCCCATACCGCGCAGCAACATCACGGCTTACACGAAGGTGCCCGTCGGCGGATTCAGCCGTCGAACGGTGCGCCCATACCGCGCAGCAACATCACGGCTTACACGAAGGTGTCCCTCGGCGGATTCAGCCGTCGAACGGTGCGCCCATACCGCGCAGCAACATCACGGCTTACACGACGGTGCCCGTCGCGGGATTCACACGCTGAGCATCAACCCGATCGCGGCGGTGATCTCGTGGGCCAGCTTCGCGTCGACCGGACCGTGGTGGGACAGCATCCGGTACCACATCGTGCCGAAGGCGAAGTCCACCACGAGCGGCAGCGGCACCGCTTCGCGCAGCTTCCCGGCCTTTACGCCGCGCTGCAGCATTTCGCGCAGCGCGTCCCGGCGCGGCCCGATCACGGTGCTCTGCAACTGCTCGGACAACGCCGCGTCGTGCTGGGCGTCCGCCATCAGCCCGATCAGTGCCTTGCCGGTGATTTCGTGCGTGAGCTCGTAAGTGAGCTTCAGCAGCTTCTCGACGTCTTCGAGCGTTTCGCCGGTTTCCTCGAAGCGGACCGGTAATTCGCGTTCACGCAGGTCTATCAGCGCCGCGAGCAGCACCTGCGCCTTGTCCGGCCACCAGCGGTAGACCGTCTGCCGCCCTACGCCCGCTTCGTCGGCCAGCGCCTTGATCGTCAGCTGCTGGTAGCCGTCGCGCTCGCACAGCCGCAGCGCGGTGTCGAGGATCGCGCGCCGGGCTTCTTCGCTTCGGGGACGTCCGCGGTTCATGGGCGGCACTTTACAAGACACTGTGCCTCGAATATATTTACGAGGCACAGTGACTCGAAAAGGGAGATGGGTACCTTGACCGAACGTGTCGTGATCGTCGGTGGCACCTCGGGCATCGGGCTGGCCACCGCGCAGCGGCTGGTCGACGGTGGCCGCGAGGTCGTGGTGACCGGGCGAAACACCGCGAAGCTCGAGAAAGCGCTGGAGCAGCTCGGCAAGAACGCGAGCGGTCAGCCGGTCGACGCGCGTGACCCGCAGGCGCTGACGGCGTTCTTCGCCGGGCTCGGCCCGATCCACCACGTCGTCGTGACGGTGACGGGCGAGCCGGGTACGAAGGCGTTCGCCGAACTGGAAGCCGCGGACCTGCGCGAAGGCGTCGAAGGGAAGCTGCAGCCCCACACCATGACGGCGCGGGCCGCGCTGCCCGTGCTCGAAAAAGGCGGTTCGATCACCTTCATCACGGCGGCGTCGGCGGGAGCCGCGATGCCAGGCACCGCGGCCTTAGCGGCGGTGAACGCGGGCATCGAGGCGATGGTGCCGGTGCTGGCGGTGGAGCTCGCGCCGGTGCGGGTCAACGCCGTTTCTCCCGGCATCGTCGACACCGGCTGGTGGGACTTCCTCGGCGAAGCGCGGACGGAAACGTTCGCACAGCTGGCTTCCGGCACGCCTGCCGGCCGCGTCGGCGAGCCGGCCGACATCGCCTCGGCGATCGGCTTCCTGATCGACAACACCTTCACCACCGGTGTGGTGCTCCGCGTCGACGGCGGGGCGCGGCTGGCTTCTCCGGCGTGACGTGACCTTCTAACAGGTCTTTTTCCGGTTCTTGCCAAGATCACCCGGATGGGCTCAGGCACCCTCTATGCTGCAAAGCGCCCGCCGAGCAGCCGCGGGTGTGCCTGAGCACCGGGAGATCAGCCGGCGATGAGCCAACCGCCCTACGGCCAGTGGCCGCCCCCGCAATGGGGCCCGTACCCGCCACGGCCGCCGGTCAAGAAGTACAACACCCCGCTCATCGTCGCGGTGAGCCTGTTCAGCGCGGTGCTGGTCAGCCTTGCCGTCGTGATCATCGTGGTGACCGTGCCCTCAGGCGGCGGGAACAGCGCGGCGGCCTACGCCACGCCGATCAGCACGACCTCGGACACGCCGACCACCACCCGGTCTTCGCGGACCACCACCAGCCGCAGCAGCAGCTCGTCGAGCAGCACCACCACGACGGTCACCTCCAGCGGGCCGCGCAAGATCGTCACGCTGGCCGACCATCCGCTGATGGCCAACCCGAACGCGGGCCTGTCCAACGCGGCCTGCTCGGTGCCCGGCTGGCCGAGCAGCCCCGCCGCGTCCGAAGCCTTCTTCACCGCCGCCGCCCAGTGCCTCAACGCGCGCTGGGGCGAGCTGCTCGACTCGATGAACCTGCCGTTCCACCCGCCGCAGCTGGAGTTCCCCACCGGCAGCAGCTTCACCACCGACTGCGGCACCATCGACGTCGGCATCGCCACCGCGGCCTACTACTGCAAGGACCACCTCTACGTCCCGTACCGCGGCCTGCAGACCGACCAGTACGGCAACCAGCCCGGCGTGTACCTGGCGCTGTTCGCGCACGAGTACGGCCACCACGTGCAGGACCTCGTCGGCCTGATGGACGCCGCGTGGCAGGTGATCAACGCCGACGGGCAGGACAGCGCGGGCGGGCTGGACATGTCGCGCCGCAAGGAGCTGCAGGCGCAGTGCTTCTCCGGGCTGTTCATGGGTTCCACCGCGAACCGCGGCGGGACGGTTTCGCAGAAGGTGTTCGACACGGCGTGGAACGACCAGGAAACCCGGGGCGACAACACTTCCGGCAGCCACGACCACGGCACCAACGCGCACTACGCGGCCTGGTGGCGCAAAGGCGCGCAGAGCGACCGCATCTCGCAGTGCAACACCTTCTCGGCATCAAGCGGAGACGTCAGCTAGGAAGCGGCGAACTCGGCATCGAGCGGGGACGTCAGCCAGGCGGGTCGAAGGGGCCCTGCGGCTCGCGTCCGGCGGGCAGGCCGGTGATCCGGTTGCGGCGTTCGGCGAGCACGGCCATCAGGTACGCCCACGGCGGCACGTCGGCCGACCACCACGGGGCGCCGATCTGCCCGGACAGCTCGTTCACCAGCTCGCTGCCGAGCGCGTCCCGCGCCTGCGGCCGCATCTGCTGGTAGCGCGCGAGGTACTGGCGGCTCGCGAGCGCGAGTTCGTCGCTCAGCCCGGAGAGGTCCAGCTGCGCGGCCCACTCCGTGAGCGCCGGTGGCATCACGATGAGCGGGGCCGCGGGCTCCTCCCCCCGCTCCTGGATCACCACGGTGCCCGCCAGGTAGTCCCCGACCCGCTTGGATTTGCTGGAGCACAAGGAAACCACCAGCGCCACGATGCTCCACACCGCGACCGGCCCGAAGTCGACGATCGCGCCGGAGAGGCCGCGGGTCAGCGCGTGCCGGAACCGGATCGGGCCGCCGTCGTCGCGCACGGCGCGCAGTCCGAACGCGAGCTTGCCCAGCGTCCGGCCGCCCGTCAGCGTTTCGAACAGCACGGGGTAGCCCACCCGGACGAGCACCAGCGCGGCCAGCGAAAGCGCGATGCCGAGCGCCTCGTCGTGCACCCCGGCGAGCGTGATCACGAGCACGAACAGCAACAGGACCACGGCCTGCACGACGATGTCGATCGCGAACGCGAGCGCGCGGCTGGCGAGCCGGGCGAGGCGGAGCTCCAGCACGACCGCGTCGCCGGTCACCAACTCGGAGTCGGACTGCACCCGGCAACTGTAGTCTGAGCGGCGTGGACGTCGACCTGTTCTCCGCCAACCATCGCGCGGAATGGGACAGGCTGGCGCAGCTGGTCGAGCGCAGCCGTTCGCTGGACGGCGCGGAGGCCGACGAGTTGGTCACGCTGTACCAGCGCAGCGCCACGCACCTGTCGATGGTGCGGGCTTCGGCGCCGGATCCGGCGCTGCTGGCCCGGTTGTCCACTCTCGTCACGCGGGCCCGCTCGGCAGTCGCCGGCAGCCACGACCCGGCCTGGCGCGAGGTCGGTTTGTTCTTCTCCCAACGGTTTCCGGCCGCGGTGTACCGCTCGCGGCGGTGGTGGCTGTCCACCGCGGTGGTGACGATCGTGGTGAGCGCCCTGCTCGCCGCGTGGATCGCGGCCGACGCCGGGGTGCGCGGCAGCCTCGCCACCCCGGACGCGATCAAACAGCTGACCGAGCCGGGCGGCAGCTTCGAGACCTACTACTCCAGCAACCCGGCAGGCTCGTTCGCGGCGCAGGTCTGGACGAACAACGCGTGGGTGGCGGCGACCTGCCTGTTCTTCGGTGTACTGGGCGGAATCCCGGTGCTGATCGCCTTGTGGGCGAACGCCGCCAACGTCGGGATGAGCGCGGGCCTGATGGCCGCGGCCGGGCGGCTGGACATCTTCTTCGGGCTGATCACCCCGCACGGGTTGCTGGAGCTGACTGCCGTTTTCGTCGCGGCGGGCACCGGGCTGCGGCTCGCGTGGACCGTCGTCAACCCGGGCCCCCGCACGCGCGGGGTGGCGCTCGCGCAGGAAGGGCGTGCGGTCGCCGCGATGGCGCTGGGGCTGGCGTGCGTGCTGCTCGTGTCGGGGGTGATCGAGGCTTTCGTCACCCCGTCCGGGCTCCCGACGTGGGCCCGCATCGGCATCGGCGTACTGGCCGAACTCGCTTTCCTGGCTTACGTTTTCGTGCTCGGACGGCGTGCCGCGCTGTCCGGCGTGACGGGTGACGTGGACGCGCGCTCGGGCGGCGACACGCGGCCCGAGGCGGGCTGAGCCGAGGGGCCAGGCGCGCTATCGTGGCGCGATGGAACTGCCGCTGCCCGAGGATCTGGAAGCCCAGGTGCTGGCCCGCGCGGAGGACGCCGGGCTGCCCGTCGGCGAGTGGATCGTCGCCGCGCTGCAGCGGGAGGCGTTCCGGCAGCTGTGCGAGAAGACGGACGACTGGTGGCGCCACCACCCCGACGAGGCACGGGCCGCGACCGAGGATTACGAGTACCGCCATCGTGGCTCTTCGGCCGCGTAGGGGCGAGCTGTGGACTGTCGCCGGCCCGGTTCGGCGGCGCGTGCTGGTCTACAGCGGCGACATGTTCAACGAGCTCGGCAGCGTGCCGTACGTGATCACGATGGAGGTCGTGGCGGAGCCGGATCCGTTGACCGTGACCACGGAAGACGGCGTGCACATCTCGTACACGCGCCTGGATCACGTGCCGAAGAGCGCGCTGGCGGAGCGTGTCGGGGAGATTCCGGCGGAGCTGCTGCAGACGGTGAACACCCGGCTTTTCCTGGTGCTGACCACTTCCTGAGCTACAGCCGGCCGGCGGCCTTCAACGCCAGGTAGCGATCCGCGAGCCCCGGCGCCAGCTGGTCGGGCAGTTCGTCCACCACCTCGACGCCTTGGCGCCCCAGCAATCCCGTCACCCAGCGGCGCTCCGCCAACGTCCGTTCCGCGGCGGCCGCGTCGTAAACGGCTTCGGCATCGCCGCGGCCCGCGGCCATTTCGGCGACTCGCGGATCCTGCACGGCAGCCAGCAGAACCCGGTGCCGGGCGGTCAGCAGCGGCAGCACCGGGAGTAAACCTTCCTCGATCGGCGCGGTGTCGAGACCGGTCAGCAGCACCACGAGAGCGCGTCGTCGCGTCCGCTTCAGCACTTCGCCGACGAGGCCACGCGCGTCTGTCTCGATGAGGCTCGGCTCGACAGGCGCGAGAGCCTGCGCGAACGACGTTGCGCCCTTCGCCGCCGCATGCAGCTCGCGGTCGTACGCCAGCAGTTCGACTCGGTCTCCCGCCTGCGAAGCGAGCGTGCCCAGTAGTAAGGCCGCCTCGATCGCCGCGTCCAGGCGGGGCGCGTCGCCGACCCGGCCGGCCGCCGTGCGCCCGGTGTCCAGCACCAGCACGAGATGCCGGTCGCGCTCCGGCCGCCACGTCCGCACCATCACGTCCGCCGAACGCGCCGTCGCGCGCCAGTCGATGGAGCGCACGTCGTCCCCGATCACGTACTCGCGCAGGGAATCGAACTCCATGCCCTCGCCGCGCACCATCGCCGCCTGGCGGCCGTCCAGCTGCTGCAGCCGGGCCAGCCGCGCGGGCAGGTGTTTCCGGCTGTGGAACGGCGGCAGCACCCGGACTTCGCCGGGCACCCGGTGCGAACCCTGCCGGGCCGCGAGCCCGAGCGGCCCGATCGAACGGACCGTCACGCGATGCGCCGAGCGCGTCCCACGCCGGGAAGGCCGCAGCCGCAACGAAATCGTGCGCGACTCCCCCGGGCCGACCACGAGCGGATGCCGGTCCGACTCAACCCCGGCGCTCGGCGGCCACGCGTCGCGCAGCGCACCACGCACCACGCGGCTGCCGGGGTTGGTGACCGTCAGCGTCACCTCGATCGGCTCCCCGAGCCTGCCGGAAGTGGCGCCACCACGGGAAAAACTCAGCCCGCGCACCCCGCCCGCGAGCGCGAGATCCACCAGCACCAGCAGCACGAGCACGGCCAGTACGGCGAGCACCCCGGTCCACGAAGGGAGCGCGAGCGTCACCACCACGACGCCGATGAGCGCCAGGACGCCGACTCTCGCGGTGATGCTCATCAGCGCGGCACGGGGACCGAGGCGAGCAGCCTGTCGAGCACGCCGTCCGTGGTCACGCCCTCCAGCTCGGCCTCCGGCCGCAGCTCCAGCCGATGCCGCAAAGCGGGGCGTGCCAACGACTTCACGTCGTCCGGCGTGGCGTAGTCGCGCCCGGCCAGCCACGCCCACGCGCGCGTGGCCGCGAGTAAAGCCGTCGCCCCGCGAGGCGAAGCGCCGAGCCGCACCGACGGCAGGGAACGGGTCGCGCGGCAGAGGTCGACGATGTAGCCGAGCACCTCGGGGCTCACGGTGACGCCCGCGACCGCCGCTCGCGCCTCGGCCAGCTGCGCGGCGTTCGCGACAGGGCGGACACCCGCCGCCGTGAGGTCGCGTGGGTCGAAACCGTTGGCGTGCCGGGACAAAATGCCGATCTCGTCCTCACGCGACGGCACCGGCACGGTCAGCTTCAGCAGGAACCGGTCGAGCTGCGCCTCGGGCAGCGAGTACGTGCCCTCGTACTCGACCGGGTTCTGCGTGGCGATCACGATGAACGGGTCCGGCAGCGCCCGCGCCCTGCCGTCCACCGAGACCTGCCGCTCCTCCATCGCCTCCAGCAGCGCGGACTGCGTTTTCGGCGGGGTTCGGTTGATCTCGTCGGCGAGCAGCAGGTTCGTGAACACCGGGCCCTCGCGGAAGGAGAACTCGCTGCTGTGCGAGTCGTACACGAGGGAACCGGTCACGTCGCCGGGCATCAGGTCCGGGGTGAACTGGATCCGCGTGGTCTCCAGGTCCAGTGCCGCCGCGAGCGCGCGCACCAGCAGGGTTTTCGCCACCCCCGGCACGCCTTCGACGAGCACGTGCCCGCGGCAGAGCAACGCGATGATCAGCCCGGTGACGGCGGCGTCGTTGCCCACCACGGCTTTGCCGACTTCGGCCCGCAACGCGACCAGCGCATCCCGAGTGCTCAAAATCCCCGTACCTCACTTTCGAGCCGGTCGAGTTCCTCCGCGAACCGGACCAGCGACGCGTCGTCCCCCGGAGCGGGACCGTACAGCAGCGCGCCCGCGTCACGGCCGCACCGCGCCATGATCGCGCTCAACACCGCCTCCGGCTCCGCGTCGAGGCCGAGCCCCAACACCGGCAGCAGCCGGGAAAGCGTGGCCTGGCGCAGGATTCCCGCGGCGTGCGCGGCGGAGCCGGATCTGCGGTAGAGCCGGGCGCGGCCTTCCACCGTCTCGGCGGCCCGCACCACTACCGGGAGCGGCTCGGGCACGACAGGGCCGAGCCGACGCGCCCGCCACAAGACGAACAGCACGGCGGCAACGGCGACCTGCACGCCACCGAAGAACCAGCTGCGGGGCAACAGATCCGTGAGCGAACGCGGTTGCGCGCCCGCCGTCGTGTCGCCCGCTGTGGGCAAATACCAGACCAGCGTCGGTTCCTTGCCGAGGAGCCGGAAGGCCAGCGCCGCGTCGCCCTCGTCGTCGAGCCGGTCGTTGGTGAACGGGGTGCCGGTGCCGAGCAAGGTGGTGCTGCCGCTCAGCTGCAACAAGGACCCGCCGTAGCAGGGCCGCGCGCGCTCGTGCGGCTCGTACTCGGTGCCGCCCAGGACAGCGTCACCCGCCGCGACGGCGGCCGCGACCGTGCACCCCGGCGAGCGAACGCCGACGTCGGACTCGCCTTTGATGCTCACACTCGGCAGCAGCAGGTCGAGCGTTTCCTGGCTGGGCGCGACGAACACCGCGTCCCCGGCGCGGCCGCGCAGCAGGCTGAGCTTGCCCGGCTCGACGAGATCGGGGTCCGTCACGAGCAGGGTCGCGTTGTCCCCCAACGCCGAGGACGCCTCGTCGAAGGTCCGCGCCGTGACGATGTGCACGCCCTGCTGCTCCAGCAAACGCGCCAGCGCAAGGGAACCGCCGGGCGCGGCAGCACCGGGATCGAGCGCGCCGCCGGACTCGCCGCTGCGGACCAGCGCGAGCCCGACCGCGCCGAGGATGATCACCACGGCGATGAACAGCGGTGCCCTCGCGGCCTGCCAGATCCGCTTCCCGTCCGGCGAAACCGTTGTCACGCAAGCACTCCCGGCCGCTCACGCCGCACCCGCTCGTCCAGCGCGGCGAGGCGGGCGTAGTCCTCGGCCGTGGCCGGCCTGCCGCCGTAGTGCACCGCGTCGAACAGGTTCGCGGCGACGACGAGCTCCTCGCGCGCCGCCGGCAACCGCGCTCCCGCGTCTCGCGCGGCTTCGTCCGCGGTACGGCCGGAGCGGGTGTCGAGCACGCCGCGTTCCTCCAGACCCCGCACGAGCGCACGGAACCTTTCCCGCACGGCGGCGACGATGTCCCCGGCCGCGAACGCCTCCTCGGCAGCACGCCGGTACTCCGCGGCCGCACGCGGGCGGGCTTCGAAAACCTCGCGACTCCCCCGCACCGTCCGCGCGACCTTCCCCACGCGCAGCCGCACCACGACGATCACCAGCACCACCACGGCAAGCAGCACCAGCAACCCCAGCGTCCCACCGGGCACCACCCCGGAGATCGCGGAGAACAGCTCGCCCACGCGGTGCGCGAGCCAGCTCAGCGCGCGCTGGAACCAGCTGGGCTCGGCGGCCCGGTACTCGGGCTTCGCCAGCTCCTCGGCCGCCATCCGGCGTGCGTCGTCCCGGTCGATCGTGACCGGGACGTCGGCCGGGATCACCTCGCGCCGGCGGCGCGGGCGAGCTGGATGTCCATCCCCTCCCGGCGCATCCGCTGGTCGATGTAGAGCAGCGCGGTGGCCCCGGCCACGAACGGCGCGATCACCGTCTGCGCCACGACCGAGCCCAGCGCGGACAGCAACTGCGCGCCCATCGACTCACCGGCCACGTCGGCGCCGGTGAGGCTGCCCTGCAGGTTGAACGGGATCTGGATGACGCTGCCGATGATCAGCTGCGCGATCACGGTCAGCAGCAGGATGCCGAAGACGCGCCACCAGTTGCCCCACACCAGCGCCCGCGACCGGCGCAGCGACTCGCCCAGCGTGCTCTGCTCCAGCACGAGCGCCGGGGCCGCGAGGCTGAACAGGACGTACAGCAGCACGCCGGGGATGAGGAAGATCGCCGCGCCCACCGCGACCATGATCGTGAACAGCACCGTCACGCCGAACAGCGCGAGCAGCCGCGGCCGCAGCTCGGCCCACGCCTCACCGAACGTGACCGGGCGGCCGAGTACGGCCTTGCCCACGACGACCGTCATGAACCCGGACAGGAAGGTGCGGGCGAGCACGGAAATGACCAGCGCGATGCCGAGCTGGCTGGAGCTCTGCTTGAACACGTCACCCAGGTACTGCAGCTGCTCCTGCTCGGTGGCACCGGCACCGGGCGCCTGGAGCGTGGGCTGATTGCTCAGCAGCCAGTAGTCGGCGCCGAAGTTCAGCGCGACGGAGACGATCGCGACCACGGCGGACACCCCGAACACCAGGCCCGGGTACCGGCGCATGGTGGCGACGGCGCCGTCGAGGATCTCCCCGACCCGCAACGGCCGCAGCGGGATGACGCCGGGCTTGCCGAACCCCGAGACGGGGTCGCGGCGCTGGGGCGGTGGCGCGGGTGGCAGGTCTCCGCCTGGCTGGTCGGGATTGGTCCAGCCCCCGGGCTCGCTCATCGGGACACTCCAGTCTTCGTCTGCTTACGCGCCCACTCTCGCAGAGCCGGGGCACGCCGACCACAACGGGCGCGCCGTGTTATTCGGATTCGTGACCTGACGGAGCCTGGTTACCAATCCGATCGAAAGTAGGCGGAAACGGGCCGTGACGGATTCGCTCATCGGGATCCTTTTCCGCCGTGGCTGTAATCGGATTGGTAACGAATGACGCAGTATGCTGACGCCGATGACGCAGCCGCCTCGCCCGAAACCGGGTACGTCGGGTCCCGGTCGAAGGCACCGGCGATCGAAGTCGTCCTCGATGCCGGTCACGGCGTTCACCTTCAGCGCGCTGGCCGTGCTGCTGGCGGGGCTCGTGGTGTTCATCACGGTCAATCGTGGCACCCACGACGACAGCGGCGGCGGGAGCGCGCAGGCCACCTCGACGACCCCCTCTCCGCCGCCGGAAACCACCCCCACGCCGGCGTCCGGCGGAGGCGCGGCGTCCGGGCAGAAGGTGCTGAAGCTCGCCGACCACCCGATCCTGCAGGACCCGAACGCCGGACTGCAGAACATCGTGTGCCGGCTGCCCGCGTGGCAGAGCAACCAAGCCGCGGCGCAGGCGTTCTTCACCGCCGCCGAGCAGTGCCTGAACGACGCGTGGGGCCCGTTCCTCGAGTACTACCACCTGCCGTTCAGCCCGCCGACCCTGCACTTCCCGACCGGCGCGAGCTTCCAGACCGCGTGCGGCACGATCGGCGTCGGGGTGGCCACGGCCGCCTACTACTGCGACAACAACCTGTACGTGCCGTACAACGGGCTGCAGATCGACCAGTACGGCAACAACCCCGGCGTGTACCTGGCGTTGTTCGCGCACGAGTACGGGCATCACGTGCAGGAGGTCGCCGGGATCATGGACGCGGTCTGGCAGCAGATCTACCAGGTCGGCGAGAACACCCCGGCCGGGCTCGACCTGTCGCGGCGCAAGGAGCTGCAGGCGCAGTGCTTCTCCGGGATGTTCCTCGGCGCGGTGGTGGACCGGGGCGGCTCGGTCACGCACGACATGTACGCCAAGGCGTGGCGTGACCAGGACACCCGTGGCGACAACACCTCCGGCAGCCACGACCACGGCACCAACGCGAACTACGCGGCCTGGTGGCGCAAGGGCGCGCAGAACAACCGGATCGCCCAGTGCAACACGTTCTCCGCCCCCGCGTCGGAAGTCTCCTGACCGAAGCCGTCCGCGTGTTGGCCCCTCCCGCGCGTACGTTGGCCCCTCGCGCGCACGAGTTGGCCCCTCGCGCGCACGGCTTGGCCTCTCCCCGCGGCGCGCCCTCGGACGGTGGCCGAGACGCCAACCCCCGACGGCCAACACCCCGACGCCACGGGCAAACACGCCGACGCGGGGGGCCAACACGCCCGCGGGAGGGGCAAACACGCCGGTCGAGGCCGGCGCCGGGGCCGGGCTAGGCCGCGACTGTCGGGCGGCGTGGTCCTCGTTGCACCAGGAACGCGTACACGGCTCCGCTGATGCAGCTCAGCGCCAGCAGTACGAGGCCGACTGGGCGGCGCAGCGGGCTGTCGCCGACGTTCACGTCGGCCAGGTGCACGTCCGCGGTGCCGGAGCCGATGCCGGTCGGCACCAGGATGTCCACCTTGTCGCCCTTGTCGTGCCCGCAGGCGTCCAGTGACCCGGTGTGGTTCTGGCTGCCGAACTCGAACTCCACCGTCTCCTTGGCGCCGGAGTTCGCGCAGTCGGCGGGAACGCTGACCGTGGCCGGGGTGACCGTGCCCTGCGGGGCCTCGGTACCGCCGAGCGCGCCGGGGCCCGCCCACCAGACGACGACCACGACGACGATGCCGACCAGCACCGCGACCAGCAGTGAGTTCCACCGGATGTGCGGATGGATCATGCCGTCGGCCGCGGCGCGAACGAGCTCTGGACTACCTGCACCCGCTCAATGTTTCCAGATCCCGCCGGGGAAGCACAGGCAAGTCGGCGAGTCCGAGAGGTATCACTCGTTCTGGTCGGCCGGGGTGACTTTCTTGACGTAGAGCAACCGGTCGCCGGGTTCGATGGCGTCCACCTGCGGGGAGTCCACCCGGTGCAGGGTCCCGTCGCGCACCACGCCGAGGACGATGTCGGGCAAATGCCGCGGCGAGCCACCCTCCTCCGACTGCTCGACCTGACGCTCCGCGATCGCCAGCCCCGACTCCGGGGTCAGCAGGTCCTCCACCATGTCCACGACGACCGGGGTCGAGGTGGCCATGCCGAGCAGCCTGCCCGCGGTCTCGCTGGAGACCACCACCTGGTTCGCGCCGGACTGCTTGAGGAGGTGGACGTTCTCCGCTTCCCGTACCGAAGCGACGATATGCGCCTTCGGGGCCATTTCCCGCGCCGTGAGGGTGACCAGCACGGCCGAGTCGTCCCGGTTCGTCGCGACGACCACGGCACGCGCCCGCTGCACGCCCGCGACGCGCAGGACGTCCGAGCGGGTGGCCGAACCGTGCACGGTGACGAGGCCGAGCGCCGCCGCGGCGTCGAGCGCCTGCTGGTCGGTGTCGACGACGACCACCCGGTTCGCCTCGACGTTCTCGTCGCCGAGCAGGGTGTTGACCGCGGACCGGCCCTTCGTGCCGAAACCGACGACAACCACGTGGTCCCGCACCTTGGACCTCCACTTCTGAATCCGGAACGCCTGGCGGGAACGTTCGGTGAGCACTTCCAGTGTGGTCCCGACCAGCACGATCAGGAACAGCACCCGCAGCGGGGTCACGACGAGGACGTTGACCAGCCGCGCGGCCGAGCTCACCGGGGTGATGTCGCCGTAGCCGGTGGTCGAGAGCGAGACCGTCGCGTAGTAGAAACTGTCCAAAAGCGACAGGCCGTCGCCGTTGACGTCGCGGTAGCCGTCCCGGCCGGCGTAGACGATGAAAACCGCCGCCACCAGCGCGAGCAGGGCACCGATGATCCGGCGGCTGATCGACCGCATCGGGCTGATCGACGGCTCCGGCATTCTGATGATGCCGACGAGCTTGTAGTCCGCTCGGTCAGGGTCACGCACGCCGCGGATCGTAAAGGATCACCCAGCACGGGGCCACCCCCACGCGGGTCAGGGCGTGGGCAGCGAACGCAGCAGCTCACGCAGCCCGGCCCCGTCGAGCAGGTCCACGGGGCGCAGCGTGTGGTCGTCGCGCACGTAGTGGAAGGCGGCGCGCACCTTCTCCAGCGGAGTGCCGGACAGCGAAGCCCACGCCAGCCGGTACGCCGCCAGCTGGACCGAAAGCGGCCGCAGTTTCCCGGACTCCGGGACGGCGCCGGTCTTCCAGTCGACGACCGTCCAGCCGCCGTCGGGGTCCGCGAACACCGCGTCCATCCGGCCCCGCACCACGACACCGTCCACTTCCGTCGAGAACGGCACCTCGACCTCGTGCGGCGTCCGGTCCGCCCAGCTGCTCGCCTCGAACGCCTCACGCAGTTCGTCGAGCGCCGCGTCCGGCGCCGCGCCGTCGTCCGCCGCACCGGGCAGGTCGTCGATCTCCAGCAGCCGCTCGCCGCCGAACCGGCGCTCCAGCCAGCCGTGGAAAGCCGTACCGCGCCGGGCGAAAGTGTTGGGGGGCACGGGAAGCGGCCGCCGCAACCGGCGCGCGAGCGAGCCAGAGTCCCGCGCCAGCTCGACCAGTTGGCTGACCGAAAGGTGCCCGGGGAGTACGACGTCCTCGCCCGCGCGTGCGGCCGAAGCGCGTTCGGCGAGCAGGACGTCGGTGTCGGCGATCCAGCCGTCCGGGTCGTCCTCCTCCTCGGTGAGTTCCCCTGCTGCCAACGCCTCCAGCACCAGATCGGCGCCCTCGGCGACCGCCGTCCGCCGCGCGCCGAGCGGGTCGATCGGCCAGCGCGCCGAACGGGATTCGGCCGCCAGCGGGTTTTCCTGGTCCGCGGGCGGTTCCTCGGCGAGCACCGAGATCGCGTCCTCGCCCGCGAGCTCGAGCACCTCGGTGAGGAAGTCCGACGGGCCCTTCGGCCGTGTACTCGTCTCGTTCCACCAGTGCCCCGAAACCAGCAGCGCGTGCTCCGACCTGGTCAGCGCGACGTAACAGAGCCGCCGCTCCTCCTCCGCCTCACGCTCGGCGAAATCCGCCTCGTGTTCCTCGAAACCCTCGATCAGTTCCTTGCGGTCCATCCCGTCGGACACCCGGAGCTTCGGGAGGTCCTGCGAGTCACCCCGCAACGACGCCGGCAGCGAAGTGACCGTGCGCAACCAAGAAGACGACCGGCGCTTGTTGGGGAACACCTCCCGCACCAGATGCGGGACCGCGACCACCTGCCATTCCAGGCCCTTCGCCGAATGCGCCGTCAGCACCTGCACCCTGTCCGGCAGCACCTCGACCTCGCCCGGCGTCAGCCCGTCCTCCGCGTGCGCGGCCGTCGCCAGGTAGTCCACAAAGGACATCAGCGTCGCGTCCGGTGAGGACTCCGCGAAATCCGAAACCACGTCGGCGAACGCATCGAGATGCGCGCGCCCCGCACCACCGGGCCGGGCCAGCGACTCCACGTCCAGCAACAACGTCCGCTCGACGTCGGCGACCAGCTCCGGCAGCGACTGATCGAGCCGTCGCCGCAACGCGGACAGCTCCGCCGCGATCCGCCTGATCCGCTGGTACCCCTGTTCCGAGTACCGGGCCGGGTCGCCGGGGTCGTCGAGCGCGTCCATCAGGCCCGTCTGCTCGGCACGCTCCGCGAACAGTTCGTCCACACTGGACTCCGCGGTCGGCGGCGGGGCGGCGATTTCGTTGGCACGGCGCCACAACGCCGCGAGGTCGGCGGCTCCCAGCCGCCACCGGGCGCCGGTCAGCAGTCGTGCCGCCGCCGTGCCTGCCAGCGGATCGGACAGCACCCGCAGCGTGGCGACGAGGTCGGCCACCTCGGGTTCGTCGAGCAGTCCGCCGAGCCCGACCACCTCGACCGGCAACCCGCGCGCCCGCAGTTCCGCCGCGATCGGCGCCATGTCCGCGCGACGCCGCACGAGCACGGCCGCGGTCGGCGGCGACCCCGTCGCCTCGAGCCGGCCGAACCACCGCCGCGCCATCGCGTCCGCGACCCATTCCCGTTCCTTGCGCACGTCCGGCAAAAGCGCGCATTCGATGTCCGCCTGCCCGGCGCCCTCGCGGGCGCGCAGCCGCTCGACTCCGAGACCACGTGCACGCAACGGCTCGGAGATGCCGTTGGCGAGCGTCAGCACTTCCGGCGGGTTGCGGAAACTGGTGAGCAGCCCGTAGTTCCGCGCAGGCACCGGCTTTCCGTTCTCCTGCCGGGGAAAGTCCGTGGTGAACCGCGGCAGGTTCGCCGCGCTCGCGCCGCGCCAGCCGTAGATCGCCTGCGCCGGATCGCCCACCGCGGTGACCGGCAACGGCGGGTTCTCCACCCCGCCGAACAGCGCACGCAGCAGCACGCGCTGGGCGTGGCCGGTGTCCTGGTACTCGTCCAGCAGGATCGCGCCGTAGCGCTCGCGCTCGCCCGTGGCGACCTCGGGATGCGAGGTCGCGAGCTGCGCGGCCAGCGACATCTGGTCGGAGAAGTCCAACGCGCCCTCGGCGCGCTTTCGCCGTTGATAGCCCTCGATCAGCGGCAGCAGGGCGAGCCGGAACCGTTGCGCCGCGGCGATTTCCGACAACGCCTTGGGCAGCGCGGCCCGCTGCCCCTTCGCGCGCGGGGCGTTCTCGATCAGATCGCACAGCCACTTCGAATACGCGGCCAACTGCTCCTCGGTGACCAGGTGCTCCCCCAGCTCGCCGGTGAGCGACAACAGCTGCGCCGTCACCGACGCGGGTACGCGATCGGTGTCGAGGTCATCGTCCCAAGTGGACACGATGCGATGCGCGAACTGCCACGACGAGGTTTCCGACAGCAACCGCACCCCGGGCTGGACCGGCAGCCGAAGACCGTGTTCGGACAACAACCGTCCGGCGTAGGCGTGGTACGTCAGCACGGTGGGCTCACCGGCGACCACGGCCGCGCGCCGCTGACCACCCGGGTCGACACGATCAAGCAGACCCGAACCCGCGAGCCGGCGCAGCCGGGCCCGCACGCGCTCGGCGAGCTGCCGGGCCGCCTTACGCGTGAAAGTCAGGCCGAGTACCCGCTCCGGGGTGACGATTCCGTTGGCCACCAACCAAACCACGCGGGCGGCCATCGTCTCCGTCTTGCCGGCGCCCGCTCCGGCGACGACCAGCGCGGGCTCCACGGGCGCGGCGATCACCGCGGCCTGTTCGGGCGTGGGCGGGTGCAGGCCCAGCGCCGCGGCGACTTCGGCGGGCGAGACCAGGGTCATCCGTCCGTCACCTGCCTGCCCTCGGGCCGCAGCGGGCACGATCCCCTTGCCGGGCACCGATCGCAGTCCACGTTCTCGTTCGCCTCGTACTCCGGCCCGGACGCCGAAGCGGCGACCTCGCGCACGAGATCCAGCCAGCGACGGCCGCTCTCGTCGTCCAGCGGCGGCTGTTCCCGTTGCGCCGCACCGGTTTTGTTGTTCGACTTCGCCAGGTACACCAGCCGGGCGCCGCCGGGCCGCTTGTCCTTGCCGAAAGCGCCCAGCAGCACGGAAAGCTGGTACGCCGCCAGCTGCGGGTGCAGCTCGGCGTCGGCGGCGGTGACCGGGGTCTTGCCGGTTTTGAGGTCGACGATCACCGGGCGGCCGTCCTTGTCGGACTCCAGCCTGTCCACCCGGCCGCGCAGCCGCACCAGCATCCCGTCCTCGCCGAGCGGCAGTTCCACCTCGATGTCCTGCTCCACGCCGAGCTGCGCCAGCTGGTCCCGGCTCGTGCTCAGCCAGGTCAGGAAGTTCTGCACCATCTGCTCGACGCGGCCGCGTTCCCGCCTGGAGAACCACGGCGCACCGGCGTCGACCTTCGCCCACGCCTCGTCGAGCGCCTCGCGGAGCCGTTGATCGTCCATCCCGCTCGCCGCGGCCTGGGCCAGCCCGTGGACGAGCGTCCCGGTGATCGCCGCGAGCTGCGCGGGGTCGCTCCCGCCGTGCCGTTCGATCAGCCAGCGCAACGGGCAGCGGGCCAGCGTGTCCACAGTGGAGGGTGAAATCCGGACCACGTCACCGGCGCCGTACAGGGGCTCGGTCGAGGACGTTTCCCCGATGCCGTACCAGGTGTCCGGGTGCGCGCCCGGCACCCCGTCGGCGGCGAGCCGGGCGAGCTGCCTGGCCGCGCGCGCTCGCCGTTCGGGCTCCGTGTCCGAGTCGCACACCGCCTTGCGCAACTCGCCGACCAGCTCGGAAAGCACCAGCGAACGCCCTGGCGGCTTCATCCGGGAGTCCATTCCGGACTCGTCGGCGCTGTTCTCCTCCAGGTCGTCCACGAAACGCGACGGCTGCTCGTCCTCGCCCGCCACCGCGCTCACCAGCAGCGTCTCCCGTGCCCGGCTCGCGGCGACGTAGAACAACCGCCGTTCCTCGGCCAGGATCGGTGCTGTCGCCGAGATGGCGTCACCCTCCACACCGGACAAAAGGTCGACGAGTTTCTCCACTCCCAGCAGGGATCCCCGCAGCCTGAGGTCGGGCCAGCTTCCTTCCTGCACCCCGGCGACCGCCACCACTGTCCACTCACGACCCGCGGCACCGTGCGCTGTCAGCAATGCCACGCCTTCGCCGCGCGCGGCGACCGGCGCCAGGCTGTCCCCGGCGATGTTCTGCGACGACAGGTAGTCGGCGAAGGAAGCGACGCTGGCTTTGGGCAGCCTGTCGACGTAGTTCCCCGCCGCGTGGAACAGGGCGACGATCGCGTCGAGATCCCTGTCCGCCTGCGACCCGAGCGTGCCGCCGCGCGCGGACAACCGGACCAGCCGCGGCTGCTGCTCACTCGCCTTCCACAGATCCCACAGCACCTGCTCCACCGGCGCGCCCCGGCGGATCGAGGCCGCCGTGATCTCGATCAGGTTCCCGACCCGCTTGATCGGCCGCGCCTCGGCGTCCGCCAGCGCACCCAGTTTGTCGTTGTCCCGCAACACTTCCAGCAACAGCTCGTCACTGGATCGCTCACCACCGGCGGCGAGTTCGAGACGCCGCAGGCCACGCCTCATCCGGCGCAGCGCCAGCGGATCCGCGCCACCGAGCGGCGAGGAGAGCAGCATTTCGGCGATGTCCACCGTGAGCAGGTCGGGATTCGACGCCACCCGCAGTACCGCCAACAACGGCCGCACGGCGGGCTGCCGCGCCAGCGGCAACTCCTCGGCGGCCGACGCGATCGGCACCCCCGCCGCACGCAAAGCCCGTTGCAGCACCGGGAAAGACCGGCCAGGCGAGCGCACCAGCACCGCCATCTCCGACCACGGCACCCCGTCGGTGAGATGCGCGCGCCGCAGCTGGTCGGCGACCCAGCTCGCCTCGGCGGACGGGGTGGGCAGCAGCCGGACCCGGACCGAGCCCTCCTCGGCATCCGGGCGCGGAGACGGCGTGCGGTGCCTGTTCGCGCCGGGCAGCGTGCCCGCGAACCGGCTCACCGCCGAGTGCACGGCGAGGCTCAGCCTGTGCGTGCGCTTGAGCGTGACCGTGTTGTCCCCGCTGGGATCCGCGTCGGTGAGCAGCGTGTGATCCGCCCCGCGGAAGGAAAAGATCGCCTGATCCGGGTCCCCGGCCACCACGAAGTCCTCCGCCGCGGAGCCGAGCAGCCGCAGCAGCCGGAACTGCAGGTGGTCCAGGTGCTGCGCGTCGTCGACGAAGACGTGCCGGATCCGCGCCTGCTCGCGGACCAGCAGATCCGGGTCGCCCTCCATTTCCACCAGCGCGTTGGCCACCAGCTCGGCCGCGTCCAGCGCCGGGGCGCCGCCCGCGCCCTGCAGCACGGTGACTTCCTCGTACTGCCGCCAGAACACGCCCGCCGCGATCCACTGTGGACGGTCGGTGCGGTTGCCGAGCTTGATCAGGTCCTCCGGGCCGAGGCCGCGTTCGGCCGCGCGCAGGATCAGGTCACGCAGCTCCTCCGCGAAGCCAGGGATCGGCAGCGCCGGGCGCAGTTGTTCCGGCCAGTACTCCGCCCCCTCCTCGAGATCACCGGCCAGCAGCTCCCGGACCACCACGTCCTGCTCCGGGCTCGACAGCAGGCGCGGCGCGGGCATCTCCTGCGCGTTGGCCTGCAGGCGAAGCAGCGCGAACGCGTACGAGTGGACCGTGCGGACGATCGGCTCCCGGATGGTGCGGCCGTCGAGGCCCGAGGTGACGCGGCGGGTGATCTCCGCGCGCAACGCGTTCGCCGCGCGGCGCGACGTCGTGAGCACCAGCAGGCGTTCGGGGTCCACTCCGCTGTCTATGCGGCTCGCGGCGGCCGTGGCCAGCAGCGACGTCTTGCCCGTGCCCGGGCCGCCGAGGACACGGACGAACCCCGACGGGCGCTCGATCACCGCCTGCGCCGCCGGCTCCCAGCTTTGCGGAGGCAACGGCTCCGGGGGGCGCCGGACGAGCCGCGCGCCCCTGCTCCCCGTACCGCGTCCACTCACGAAAACGATGGAATCACGTCACCCCGACAACTCGGCGCACCGGCACACCTTGCAGCGTAGGTTTGCGATGTGGACGAAGAGTTGCACGAGCGCATCCGGGAGGTCATCGCCGGGGTTCCGGTGGGCAAAGTCGCCACCTACGGCGACATCGCCTCGATCGCGGGCGCGCCGTCGCCGCGGATGGTGGGCCGCGTGCTCTCCGAGGACGGCCATGACCTGCCGTGGCAGCGGATCCTGCGCGCCAACGGCACCCCGGCCCCGCACCTCGCGCACCGCCAGCTGGAGTTGCTGCGCGCGGAGGGAGTGCTCGCCGACGGGCAGCGCGTGAACCTCCGCACGTACCGATGGCGACCTTGAGTCTTCGCCCTTGATTAGGTTAGCCTCACCTCATGGACGTGAGGGCGGCTCAGGTGACTTCGGTGCGCAGGGTCACGCCGGGCATGGCGCGGGTCAGCTTCGCCGGCGACGAGCTCCACCTGTGCGCGGGCACCTGCGCCGACGCGTACGTCAAACTCTTCTTTCCCTTGCCGGGCCAGGAAAAGCCACGGCTCCCGGACCTGGTCGGCGACACCTGGTACCGCACGTACCTCGCGATGCCCGACGACGTCCGCCCGCCGATGCGCACCTACACGATCCGCGAGCACCGGGGTTCGGAGATCGACGTCGACTTCGTGCTGCACGGCGACAGCGGCCCGGCCAGCAGCTGGGCCAACCGCGCCCGGCCCGGCGACCACGTCGCCCTGATCGGCCCGGGTGGTCTGCACATCGTGCCCGAGCAGACCGATTGGCAGTTGCTGGTCGGCGACGAGACGGCGTTGCCTGCCATCGGCGCGATCCTCGCGGACCTCCCGCGCGGCGCCGTCGCGCACGCCTACATCGAGGTCGACCATCCGGCCGAAGAACAGGAGCTCGCCACCGAAGGCGACGTCGAGATCCACTGGGTGCACCGCGGCGAGCGCCCGCACGGCGAAGGGTTGCTCGACGCCGTGCGCGAAGCGAAGTTCCCCGACGGGACGCCGTACGCGTGGATCTCGGGCGAAGCGGGAATGGTCAAGTACGCGCGACGCCACCTCGTCCGGGAGCGCGGCCTCGACAAGCGCGCGATCACCTTCACCGGCTACTGGCGCAAGGGCGTCGACCAGGACCAGGAAGCCGCCGAGAGTCTGCGCAAGTACGAAGCGGGCGAGCCCCTCGAAGAAGACTGAGGTTACTCACGAGTAACATCGGTGGCACCGCGACCCGCGAAGGAGCCACCATGCCGACCCTCGACCGCCACGAAGACGTGTTCGTCCTCGACCTCGGCGACGGAGAGAACCGCTTCCACCCCGACTGGCTCGCCGAAGTGGGCAGCGCGCTGGACGAGGTCGAGCGCGCCGAAGGACCCCGCGCGCTCGTGACGGCCGCGACGGGCAAGTACTTCTCCAACGGCCTCGACCTGAACTGGCTTTCGGAACACGGCGAGCAGGCACTGGACTACGTCGTTTCGGTGCACGGCCTGTTCGCGCGCGTCCTGTCGCTGCCGATGATCACGGTCGCCGCGCTGCAGGGCCACACGTTCGCCGCCGGGGCCATGCTCTCGCTGGCGCACGACTTCCGGGTCATGCGCGCGGACCGCGGGTTCTGGTGCCTGCCCGAGTCCGAGATCAACATCCCGTTCACACCGGGGATGTCCGCGCTGATCCAGTCCCGGCTCACGCCGCGGGTGGCGCACGAGGCGATGACCACCGCCCGCCGCTACGGCGGCCAGGACGCGGCCGCCGCCGGGATCGTGGATCAGGCCACCGAGGAGAACGCCGTCCGTGCTACGGCGCTGGAACTCGCGAAAACGCACGCGGCGAAGGCGGGCCCGGCGCTGGGCACGATCAAGACCCGGATGTACCCCGAGGCCCTGAAAGCGTTGGGCGACAAGGAAAACCCGATGGGCTAGGAGCCCAGTTCGGCGACGAGGAGCTTCACGAGCGCACCCAGGCGTTGCCGTTCGGGCTGCAGCGTCGGGATTCCCACGTCAGTCAGGGGCGCGGCAGTGACGGGCCCGACGCACGCGCACACGACGTCGCCCTGCAACGCCTGCAGCAGCTCGTCGTACCGGCCGCGCTCGCGCGCCAGGCTCAGCAGGTTGGCCGTGGCCGGCGCGCTCGTGAACGCGAGCGCTTGCACGTGCCTGTCCAGCACTCCGTCCAGCAACCGGTTCGCCGGGGCCAGGTCCGCCGGCCACTCCCATCGGTACGGCTGCACCTCGATCAGCCGCGCGCCGGCGGCGGCGAGCGCCCGCGTGTGCTCGGTCAGCGGGGAACCGTGGAGCTGTACGGCGACCCGCAGCCCGGACACCCCGGCGTCGAGCAGGTGCGCGAAGAGCTGCCGGTTGCTCTCCTCCGGCGCCGACCACTCCTCCGTCAGCCCATGGCCGCGAACCGCGCCCTTGCCCTTCGGGCCGCGGGTGAAGATCCGCGCGCGGCCGAGAGTGTCCAGCAGCCGCGAGCCGAGGCCCCAGCCTTCGGCGGCCTCCAGCCAGCCGCGGAAGCCCGCGCCCGTCGTCACCGCCAGCGCATCGATGCCTTGGGACAGCACGGTTTCCGTCGCCGCCAGCAGTTCACTGTCGTCCGGCAGCGGCACGATGTGGATCAACGGCGCGTGCCGCACCGTGGCGCCGTTGCGTTCCAGCGCGCCGATGAACTCCTCGGCGCGACGTTCCGCGGTCACCCCGATGGTAACTCCGGAGAGATCAGCCATAGCTCTCGCCCATCTTCGCGATTGCGGCGGCGACCTCCGCGCGGAGGTCGGCCGGCTCGAGCACCCGCAGCTCAGGACCGAACCGCAGCAGCTCGCCGAGCGCCGGGGCGCCCGGCTCCACCGGTAACTCCACCCGCAACCACCCGTCCTCGTCCGGCTCACTGCTCGTCCCGGCCAGCGCGCGGGCGCCGACCGCGCCCAGGTAGAACGGTACGAGACCGCGTCCGCGCGCGGAAAGCAGCACCACCGCGACCCTCGGGTACATCCGCCGCTCGAACTGTTCGGACCACCGCTGCCAGTACTCGGCGAGGTCGAAATCCGCGGGCCGCTCGAACTTCCCCGGCAGTTCCTCCAGCTCGAGGATCCGGGAAACCCGATACGTGCGGTCCGCTCCTTCGCGGCGCGCGGCAACATACCAGTTCCCGGCCTTCAGGATCAGCCCCAGTGGTTCGAGCACGCGCTCCACCTCGCTGTCGTCCCAGCGGCGGTACCGGACTTTCACCCTCGTGTCCTGCCACACCGCCCGCGCCAGCTCGGCCAGGTTCGGCAGGCTTTCGATGCCGCGGAACCAGCCGGGGACGTCGAGGAAGAACCGGGCGGCGACGTGCCCGGCCCGCTGCCGCAGCTCGGCGGGCAACGCGGCGTGCAGCTTGAGCTGGGCGGCCGCGAGCACAGTGCCGAGCCCGAGTTCGGCCGCCGCGCCAGGGAGCCCGCTCAACGCAAGCGATTGCGCCTCTTCCTCGGTGAGCCCGGTGAGCCTGGTGCGATACCCGGCCACCAGCTGGTACCCGCCCGTGCGGCCGCGATCGGCGTACACCGGCACACCGGCGGCGGACAGCGCGTCGATGTCCCGGTACACCGTGCGCACCGAGACCTCCAGCTCCGCGGCCAGCTCGTCGGCGGTCATCCGGCCGCGGTTCTGCAGCAGCAACAAGATCGAAAGCAGCCTGCTCGCCCGCATGGAGTTCATTCTCCCTCAGAAAACCTGACATTGGCTGACAGGTATCGGCGTGATGCTGGGTTCATGACAAACACGTTCGCCATGAAGAACTGGGAAGAAGGCGTCGTCGCGGGACCGGAGGACGGGCCGCGCTTCGCCCACGTGCACGCGACCTTCGAGTACAGCGGGCTGATCGAGGGCGTGTCGGTCTGCGACTACTTGCTGTACTACGCGGGCGAGGGTTACGAGGGCGGCGGCCAGACCGCGCCCGGGTACGAGCGCATCGAGGGCAGCGTGGCCGGCCGGAAGGGCAGTTTCGTCATCCGGCACGAGGTAGGTTACGGAAGCACGGGTGTCCAGGGCTCGTTCACGGTGGTCCCGGGCTCCGGCACCGGTGAGCTGGCCGGGCTGACCGGGCGCGGCACGATCGGCGGAGCCAGCGAAACGATGGGCTACAGCTTCGAGTACTCGCTTGACCGATCCGGTCAGAAGTAGGCGGATACGGCCGAACTGCCGAAATGGACCCGTTTCCGCCGTGGCCGTGATCGGATCGGTGAAGAACGACGCTGTAAGGAGTCCGCGTTGCTGGAAGTGGATCGCGAACAGATGCTGGCCTACCGGGTGGCGGCGCACGGACTGCACCGGGAAACCACGGACGTCGCTTCGCTCGCGGTGTTCGGGCTCGGGCTGCAGAGCACCCAGCGCGACACGGCGGCAGTCTCCATCGCGGCACGGCTGAACGGCACGGTCACGGAAGAATCCCTCGGCGAGGACCCGCGATTCGTGCTGGCGTGGACACATCGGGGCGCGCCGCACTTCCACCGCGCGGCGGAACTGGCGGAGGTCACGGCCGCGCTCGTCCCGCTCGACGAGGCCGACGCGATGGCGCGGATGCAGTGGCAGCGCAAGCAGGTGGAGGCCGCCGGGATGGGCGCGCGGGAGGGGCTGTTCGCCGCCGCTCGCGCGATCCGGCAGGTCGTCGACAAGCCGATGACCAAGGGCGCGGTGAGCACGGCCGTCACGAAGATCGTCCCAGGCGGGTTGAGCTACTTCTGCCGCGGCTGCGACACCGTGCACATCCTGGAGCAGGTCATGCGCCTGGCCGCGATTCATGGCGGCGCGCGGCTGGAGCCCGGCGCCTTCCCCGCCACGCTCGCGCCTGTCGCGGGGCGCGGACGGCTGCGCACGAAGCCGGACGTCGCGGCGGCGACGTCGGTGGTGGAGGAGTACCTGCGGCTGCACGGGCCCGCGACGGCGTCGGAGGCGGCGGGGTTCGTCGGAACCACGGCGACGAAGGCGAAGGAGATGTGGCCGGCGGACCTGGCGGAGGTGCGCTTCGGCGGGCGTCGTGCGTTCGTGCCCGTGGATGCGTTGGGGTTGCTGGAAAATCCGCCGGAGCCCGATGTAGTCCGGTTGCTGCCGCCGTGGGATCCGTTCCTGCAGTCGCGGGACCGGGCCACGCTCGTGCCGGACAAGGCGCGGCAGAAGGAGGTGTGGAAGATCCTCGGCAACCCAGGCGCGCTACTGGTGGAGGGCGAGCTGGCAGGAACGTGGCGCACGAAGGGCAGCGGCCGCAAACGGCTGGACTTCACGGTGAGTCCTTTTTGGACGCTGCCGCCGCCGGCGCGGAAGGCCGCCGAGGAGGAGGCCGAACGAGTCGCCGTCGCCCGGGGCTTCGCGGACCTGCGGGTGAGCTGGGGTTGACGCCCGCGCCGGACCAGCCAACACACCAGCGCGAGCGGCCAACACGCCCACGCAGGCCGCAAACACGCCAGCACGAGCGCGCGCGGCAAACACGCCCACGCGAGCCGCAAACACGCCAGCACGAGCCGCCAACACACCAGCGCGAGCGGCAAACACGCCGGGCACCCCGGCCCGCCGCGCCGCTCACCCACGCGCCAACGAAAGCGCCAACGAAAGCGCCAGCGAAAAGGCTGACCGCACGAGCCCCGAGCGGTTCGTGCGGTCAGCCTTCGATGGATGGGCTCAGAAGGGGCCTCCGGGCCCACCGAAGTCCCCGAACCCGCCGGGTCCGCCGAAGCCGCCGAACCCACCGGGCCCGTGGTGATGGCCCCCGAAGCCATCGAGCAGCGCGTCGAAGAGCAATGCCCCGCCGACCCCGGCCGCCCCGGCGACCAGTGCCGTCTTCCACCACGGCGTGCTGTACCAGCCCGCCGGCACCGGGCGGCCCCCGACCTGCCCGCCCGGGTAGTAGTACGGCGTCGCGTCCCCAGGTTGCGGTGAGGCGTAGTGCTCCTGGTTGCCGACGACGACGCGCTGCTGCCCGGCGATTCCTTCGACCTGGCCCAGTGCCGGCACTTCCGGCCCCGGGTCCATCCCCAGCGCGGTGCGTGCCGCGCGGATGTAGTGCAGCCCCTCGATGGCGGTCTGCCCGGCGAGCCCGAACTGCGTAGCCGAGCGCGCCCGCCCCAGCTCCACACTCGCCGCGTTGTACCGCTCGGACGCGTCCGCCAGGGCTTGGGTGGCGGCGGTGTTCCCGGCACCGTCGAGCCCGGCGATACCCGCGCCGAGCCGTTCCACCCACCGGCGCGCTTCGGCTTCGGCGTCGCCCAGATTGTGCTGTCCGCCCAAGGGAAACCCGCCACGGGAGGCGCCGGACCGCTTGCCGAACGCCATGATCAGGCAGCCGACGATCACGACGACGATGAGAAGGAGAACGAGACTCATCGAATACCTCCGGTGGACCTGGAAACTCAGGTGGTGGACTGGGTGGACCCCGAATCGGAGCCCTGTTGCTGCTGCTGGCCGGGCATGCCGCCCATCCCGCCGCTCGGCGGGCCGTAGCCGCCCATCCCGCCGCCGGGGCCGAACTGCCCCGTGGTGGAGGAGTCGGAGCCGGTGGAATGCCCGACGACGAAACCGATCGCGCCACCCACGACGAGCGCGGCGGCCGCGAGGATGCTCGCGATCGCGATGGAGAGCTGACGTGCCGGTTTGGCCGGGCGCTGCGGACCACCGGGGGTGGCCGGCGGGCCGAAGGTGGGCGGAGCGCCGGGGGTGGCAGG
>NZ_VMNW02000061.1 GCF_007713735.2 Amycolatopsis acidicola
CCCTTCCCCACCCCCTTGCCCGGTGCGTGGTCCTATCCCGCGCCCGTGGTGCTGATCAGTGCTGCCGAACTGGCGCCGACGGGGTCCACAAGGCCCTGCCGTCCACCCCCGGTGACCAGCCGATACCACGGGCGCGCCGACTGGTGGCACCGATCGCGATCGTCCGGTGGGTGTGCCCACTGGGAGTTGGCCGCCGACCGGTGGGCGCTCCCGGCACCGGATGGACGGTCGTCCGCGCGCGCCGAACGGTCGGCCGCGGCTACTCGCAACCGGCGGCCTCACGCAGTGAAAGCCTTGTGTGCCAAGGGAAAACTGTGCCGGAGGTCACTGCGGGGTCATCCGGTCGGGTGCCGCTGGTCGTCGTCCGGTGATCGACAAGTGGCCTTCGGCCCGGGCGGTGCGGGCTGGCGCGCTCGTCGTCCCATAACGGCCGGTTGTCGAGCGCCCACTTCCGGCAGTCTGCAAATTGCCGTTTATTGAAATCGGAAAGCCACCCCGGGCGGTGGAACTAGCAAGGAGTTGTTGAGGGATGTTGGACACGGATTGGTCGGATGGCTGGCGCGGCGCGTTCCGCATCGAGCTGCGTGCGGAAGCGATCGGGCTTGCCTGGCACGGTTGGCCGGTGCTGCCGGGCACCTTTCCGGCTGCCGAAGCCGGTGCGCAGGCGTGGTCCGGGCCGGTGCCCGTGCACGACGACTGGGCGGACCGGCTCGGCGCGCACCCGAACCAGGTCGCGGACTGGTGGACCGGGCAGCCGTACAGCCTGCTGGTCGCGACCGGCCGCGTCGTCGACGCCGTCGAGGTCGACACGGAACTGGGCAAGCGGGCCGCGCGGCTGCTGCGGGCGACCGGGCACCCGGCGCCGATCGTCGCGACCCCGGACGGCCGCTGGCTGTTCCTGACGACCGTCGCGGAGAACCTTCCCGAAGAGCTCGCCACCAGTGGCGCGGTCCGCTGGCACGGCGAAGGCAGCTGGGTTCCGCTGCCGCCCACCCCGTTCCAGCACGGCGTGGTGCACTGGCGGGTCAAGCCCGATGTCTGGGGCTGGACCCTTCCCGCCGCGGACGCGGTGCACGAAGTCCTCGCCAGGGCGCTGGAGCAGGAAGACCGTCATCAGCAGCTCGTCGCGGCAGCCTCCGTCGCGGCCTGATCCACCACGTGGCCGTGCCGGCCGCCGTGCAGACGCACCGCCCCGAGCACAGTGTCCAGTACGGCCACAGCCCCCGCCTTGTCCAGTGGCTCGTTACCGTTCCCGCACTTCGGTGACTGCACACAGGACGGGCAACCCGCCGGGCACTCGCAGGAGACGATGGCCTCCCGCGTAGCGGCCAGCCAAGGGACCAGAGCGGCAAAACCGCGATCGGCGAATCCCGCGCCTCCGGGATGGCCGTCATGCACGAACACCGTCGCCTCCCCGGTGTCAGCGTGCAAAGCGGTAGACACCCCGCCGATGTCCCAGCGGTCGCACGTAGCGAACAGCGGTAGCAGGCCGATCGCCGCGTGCTCGGCGGCATGCAGGGCGCCGGGGATGCGCGCGGGCACCAGCCCAGCGCCCCCCGGCGCCCTGCCACCTTCACCCACGTCCGCCCTGCCACCCACGTCCGCCCTGCCACCTTCATCCACTCCCGTGGCGGCGGCCGCGGGCGCGCCCGCCAGTAGTTCCTCCGAGACCGTGTACCAGACGGCGCGGGTTTCGAGCTTCTGCTCCGGCAGGTCCAGCGCCACCTGGTCCAGGATCTCCCCCGACGGGCGGCGCCGCAGGTAGCCCACCACCTGCGAAGTCACCGCCACCTCACCGAGGAACACGCTCACACCGCCGTAATCCACCCGCTCCTGCGTGGACAGCACGGCGATGTCCGAGACCTCCCGCGCCGACGTGGTCCACTCCGGATCCTCCGTGTGCACGAGCGCGATCCCGGACTCGAGATCCAGCTCGTCGACCACATACGACGAACCCTGGTGCAGATACACCGCGCCCGGATACACCGTGACGCAGGCGGAACCAGGGTCGACGGTGCCGAGCAGGCGCGAAGTTTCCGCCTCAACCACCGCGATCTGCTCGCCGCCCGAGCCGCGGATGTCCACCTCGTACTGCGGCCTGTCCCGCGAAGTCCAGTACCACCCGCTCGCCCTGCGGCGCAGGATCCCTTGCGCCACCAGGGAATCCAGCACCTGCCGCGCCGCCTCGCCGCCGAACGTGGGCAGCTCCGCGGACGTCAGCGGCAACTCGGCGGCGGCGCAAGCGAGCTGCGGAGCCAGCACATACGGGTTCGCCGGGTCCAGCACCGCCGTCTCCACCGGGCGGTCCAGAATCGCCGCCGGATGGTGCACGAGATACGTGTCCAGCGGATCGTCCCGCGCCACGAACACCACCAGCGCCTCATCCCCTGACCGACCGGCCCGGCCCGCCTGCTGCCAGAACGACGCCAGCGTGCCCGGATAACCGGCCAGCACCACGGCATCCAGCCCCGCGATGTCCACACCCAGCTCGAGCGCGTTCGTGGTGGCCACCCCGAGCAGCTCACCGGACAGCAAGGCCCGCTCCAGCTTGCGGCGCTCCTCGGGCAGGAAACCCGCCCGGTAGGCCGCCACCTGCTCCGCCAGCTTTGTGTCCACTTCGGACAGAATGCGCTTCGCGCCGAGCGACGTGAGCTCGGCGCCGCGCCGCGAGCGGACGAACGCCAACGTCCGTGCGCCTTCGATGACCAGCTCCGCCAGAATCCGCCCGGCCTCGGCGCCGGCCGAACGTCGCACCGGGGCCCCGTTCTCCCCGGAGAAATCCTCCAGCAGCGGCGGCTCCCACAGCGCCACCGTCCGTGCGCCGCGGGGCGACGCGTCCTCCGTGACGGCGACGCACTTCTGCCCGATCAGCCGCCCCGCGAACTCCGCCGGGGCCGAGGTGGTGGCCGAGGCGAGCACAAACGTCGGCGAGCTGCCGTACCGCTGCGCGACCCGCTGAAGCCGGCGCAGCAACAGGGCGACGTGCGAGCCGAAGACACCCCGGTACCCGTGGCACTCGTCGACGATCACGTACTCGAGCTTGCGAAACAGCCGCGCCCACCGCGCATGCGAGGCGAGGATGCCGCGATGCAGCATGTCCGGGTTCGTGAACACCCACCGCGCATGCGCGCGTACCCAATCCCGCTCCGCCATCGGGGTGTCCCCGTCGTACGCCGCCGCGCGCACCCCCGGAATGTCCAAAGAGGACACCGAGCGCAACTGGTCGGCGCTCAGGGCCTTCGTCGGCGCCAGGTACAACGCGCAGGCCCGCTCGTCCTCGGAAAGGCCCGACAGCACCGGCAGCTGGTAGGCCAGTGACTTACCGGAAGCCGTCCCCGTCGAGATCACCACGTGCTGCCCCGCGTACGCCTGCGAAGCCGCCTCGACCTGGTGTGTCCACGGTGTTTCGACCCCTGACTTCCGCAGTGCGGCCACGACGTCCGGATCCGCCCAGGACGGCCAATCGGTGAAACCGGCCTCACGAGCCGGTTGCTCCGCCACGTGTGTCACGGGGTTCGCCGACGCCGGGATGCCGGCCGTGACCCGGCGCAAAAGCCGTTGCGCGCGCTCGGTCTCTGCCACGCGCCCCAGGATCGCACAGGTGTACGACAACTCGTGAAAACCGCGTGATGATCATGAACAGTGAGCAGACTCACATGTACGGAGAGTGTTCGTTGTGGGACGCCATGACCGTGGCCGGAGCACTACCAATACACTCCGGCAAACCGGCACCACTTGTGGTGTAGATCCCATGCCAACGTCGGCAAGGCTGTCCGCAGGCGACCCGTCGTTGGTACGCGACGTTTCCAGGAGGACGGATGTCCCGGCAATTCCTCGCGGAGGGTATAGAGCTCTCCGGGGGTGACTACGGCATCGTTGCCGTAGTCGCCGTGGTCGCCCTTGCCGCGCTGGCCATCGGCTACGTCTTGCTCAAGGAAGTGCTGGCCGCTGGCCAAGGCACCGCCAAGATGCAGGACATCGCCAAGGCAGTGCAGGAAGGTGCGACCGCATATCTCAACCGGCAGCGCAACACCCTCTCCATCTTCGGGGTGCTGGTGTTCCTGCTGCTCTTCGCGCTTCCGGCGGACGGGTGGAGCGAGCGTATCGGCCGCTCCGTGTTCTTCCTCTTCGGTGCGTTGTTCTCGTTCACCATCGGCTACCTCGGCATGTGGCTCGCCACCCGCGCGAACCTGCGCGTGGCCTCGGCGTCCCGTGAGCAGGGCGGCCGCGAGAAGGCCACGCGGATCGCGTTCCGCACCGGTGGCGCGGTCGGCATGTTCACCGTCGGGCTCGGCCTGTTCGGCGCCGCGATCGTCGTGCTGGCCTACGCGGGCCAGGCGCCGAAGGTGCTGGAGGGCTTCGGTTTCGGTGCCGCGCTGATCGCGATGTTCATGCGTGTCGGCGGCGGTATCTTCACCAAGGCCGCCGACGTGGGCGCCGACCTGGTCGGCAAGGTGGAGCAGAACATCCCGGAGGACGACCCCCGCAACGCGGCGACGATCGCCGACAACGTGGGCGACAACGTCGGTGACTGCGCCGGCATGGCGGCGGACCTGTTCGAGTCCTACGCGGTGACCCTGGTGGCCGCGCTGATCCTCGGCAGCACCGCCTTCGGTGGCGACGGCCTGCTGTTCCCGCTGATCGTGCCCGCCATCGGCGTGATCACCGCGGTGATCGGTGTCTACATCACCAAGTCGCGCGCGAACGAGAGCGGACTGGTCACCATCAACCGCTCCTTCTACATCTCGGCGGTCATCTCCGCGGTGCTGTGCACGATCGCGGCCTTCGTGTTCCTGCCGAACTCGTTCTCCGGCTTCGGGCAGGAGTTCGCGAGCACCGAGGGCAACCCGGCGGTCATCGCGACCGTCGCCGTGATCATCGGCATCGTGCTGGCCGGGGTCATCCTGAAGCTGACCGGCTACTACACCGGCACCGAGCACGGCCCGGTCAAGAACGTCGGCAAGACCTCGGAAACCGGTGCGGCCACGGTGATCCTGTCCGGTATCTCGGTGGGCTTCGAGTCCGCCGTGTACACCGCGCTGGTCATCGGCGCCGCGGTGTTCGGCGCCTACCTGCTCGGTGGCACGGTCGCACTGTTCGCCGTCGCGCTCGCCGGCACGGGCCTGCTGACCACCGTCGGCGTCATCGTCGCGATGGACACCTTCGGCCCGGTTTCGGACAACGCGCAGGGCATCGCCGAGATGTCCGGTGACGTGGACGAGACCGCCGCGCAGACGCTGACCGAGCTGGACGCGGTCGGCAACACCACCAAGGCGATCACCAAGGGCATCGCGATCGCGACCGCCGTGCTCGCCGCGACGGCGCTGTTCGGGTCCTACCAGGACGCGATCAGCAAGGCGCTGGCCGGCATCGGGGCGACCGCGGACGGCGTGAAGTCGTTCGTCGACACCATCGTCAGCCCGAACACCCTCGTCGGCGTCATGATCGGCGCCGCGGTCGTGTTCATGTTCTCCGGACTCGCCGTCAACGCGGTGTCCCGCGCCGCCGGCGCGGTGGTCTACGAGGTGCGCCGCCAGTTCCGCGAGATCGCCGGGATCATGGAGGGCACGACGCGGCCCGAGTACGGCAAGGTCGTGGACATCGTCACCCGCGACTCGCTGCGCGAGCTGGCCACTCCGGGCCTGCTGGCGGTGTTCGCGCCGATCGCCGTCGGGTTCGGCCTCGGCACCGGCGCGCTGGCCGGTTACCTGGCAGGCGCGATCGCGACCGGCACGCTGATGGCGATCTTCCTGGCCAACTCCGGTGGTGCCTGGGACAACGCCAAGAAGCTCGTCGAGGACGGCAACCACGGCGGCAAGGGCTCCGAGGCCCACGCCGCGACGGTCATCGGTGACACGGTCGGCGACCCGTTCAAGGACACCGCCGGTCCCGCGATCAACCCGCTGATCAAGGTGATGAACCTGGTCTCGGTGCTGATCGCCCCGGCGGTCGTGCAGTTCTCCATCGGGCCGGACGCCTCACTCGGCATCCGGCTGGCGATCTCGCTGGTCGCGGTGGTCATCATCGTGGTGGCGATCGTCGTGTCGAAGCGGCGTAGCACCGTCATCGCGGACACCCCCGCGGAACAGCAGGAACCCGCCAAGACAGCCTGATACAGGCCGGAACGGGCTCGTCGCACATCTCGTGCGGCGGGCCCGTTTTTCGCGTTGTGACCAGCCCACGGTTTGCACAGTGCAACCGGGTCGGTACCGTCGAGAGTGGTTCACATCTTCGGGAGGTGTTCGCGTGCGGCCCGGGAAGGTCCGGTTCCTGGCGATTGTCGCGGGTCTGTGCGTAACCCTTGCCGGGTGCGGGCAGCCACCCGCCGACCCGGCGACCGTCCAGCCCGGTGGTCCGGGCATGTCCAAGGAGCAGGTCGACGCGCAGGACGCGACCTCCAGATGGGCCAACGACTACTGCATCGCCGTGAGCTCGCTCGTGGCCGGGCTGGCCACGATGCCCTCGATCGATCCGAGCACGCCGCGGCGCGTCGTGCAGACCTCCAGCGACCTCCTCGGCTCGATGATCGGCGGGCTGGACAAGACCGTGCAGCAGTTGCGGACGCTGCCGGTGGCTCCGGTCCAGGAGGCCGCCACGGCCAGGGACAGGGCCGTCGCCCAGTTCAGCGGGATCCGCGAGCGCGCCCTCACGGCGAAGCAGCACCTCGATGCCGCAGGGACCGCGCCGACGGTCGACCAGACGACGATGCGTGAGGCGCAGGGCCCGCTGACCGAGGTGTCCGGTGTGGACGTGCTGGCGCAGCTGAACGCCGTGCCCTCGCTGGCGACGGCGGCCGGGCACGCGCCCGCGTGCCAGCAGTTGACGGCGCACGAAGGCCCGGCCTCGCAGACGCCTTCAGTGCCGTCCGCGCCCGCGATGCCGACCACGTCCGTGGGCTCGGAGCCGCCCTTCTCCTAGGGGAGGGCGAAGTTTCGAACGTCCGTTCAGGCGATATTCCCGCAGGTCGTCGGTGTCGTGGTGGGCGGCGCCTTGTTCAGCGTGTGTTGCTGAGCGAAACCGCACGGTAAGCGCTTACTCAGCGTCAACTCCGCGCCTTTGCGTGGAATCGAACTTCTGTTCTACCCTGATCGCCGTGGATCAGCTCTCGTTCTACTCCGCGGAGGCGAACGGCCCCGAACTCGCCGATCTCGCCGGGGTGCTGTGCGGCCGCGGCAGGATCGTCAGCTTCGGGCGCACGGCCGCCCGGCTGTCGGTCACCGTCGGCGAGCCGTGGCGGGCGCGGGCGCTGGTCACCGAGTTCGGCCGCCGCGGGGTCCAGGCCGACGTGTCGCGCGCCGAGGAGGGGCTGCTGGTGCGCACCGCGTTCCGGATCGACCTGATCCGGCTGGCGAACGCCTGGCAGTGCGAGGAGTTGCCGGAGGGCTTCCGGCTCACCGGCAGCGCGCTGCGCCTGTGGGCGCTCGCGGACGGCTTGCCGGCGGAGAACCACTACCTCTTCGCGGTGGACGAGGAAATGCCGGCCAGGCACGAAAAACTGGCGGAGGCCTGCACCCAGCTCGGCGTGCCCGCACGGCTGGTCGGCCCGCGCCACGGCGGCCCCGCCATCCGCGTGACGGGCCGGAAAAGGCTTGCCGCGCTTGAAGAACTGCTGGGTGCCCCGCCACCGGCGGCGGCCGCGGTCTGGCCGCGCACCGCGCCGGTGAAGGACGAGGTCAGGCCGGAAGCGGGATCGGCAGCTTGAGCCCGGCGGGCTTGGGCAGCAGGCAGCCCGGGCGGTCCAGCTCCAGCTGGTTCCCGTAGCCGACGCAGGAGGTGAGCCCGTAGGTCTGCTGACCGTAACTGCGGCCCTGCCGGACGGTGACCACGCCGTTTTCGTCCACCTCGCACGGGTTGTCGAAGGTGCAGGAATAGCCGTTGTCGTTCCCGGTGTTGTTGATTCCGACGATCTGGCCGGTGCCGCGGTCGACGATCGGCGAGCCGGAGGTGCCGTGGCCGGTGTCGCACTCCGGGGTGTACCGGATCGACGCGTGCCACGTCCAGTCGGCCTCCCGCAGCGAGTAGACGATCCGGTCGACGTCGCAGCTCCAGGTGCGGGCGAAGTACCCGGAGCGGATGTCGATGGGGGTGCCGGCGTCGGCGGGCGAGGCGGCCAGCGTGAGCGGTTTCCCGCCGGTGCGGTGGGCGATCTGCCGGTAGCTGGAGTCCAGCCGGTAGAGCAGCACGTCGGTGTCGGTCATCGTGCCGTACACGATCTGCGTCGCCCGGAGCTTGCCGATGCGCGCGCCGTCGGAGCCGAGCAGGTCCATGGTGCGACGGCTCGGCTGGGCGGTGATCACTTCGCCGGGAGCGGGCATGCCGTTCTCGTCGCAGTGACCGTTGGTGAGCACGAGCGCGGGGTCGGAATCGCGGGAACCGGGTAGCCGGACGAGCGAGCCGGAGCAGTTGTCGAGGGCGACGATTCCGGTGAAGCCGGTGGCCGGAGCGGCCGCGGCGGGCGTAACTCCGATGGCGAGCAGCCCGACGGACAGGACGAGGAGGAGGCGGCGCAGCATGACGCCGGAGCGTAGCGGAACGGCTACGCTCCAGCCCCGGCCACCACGTGGCGGCGGTCACGTGCTAGGTGTGGAAAAAGAAACGCCGACCGGGTCGGCGCCGATGCGCTTCACACGAGGTTGGACGGCGTGTTGCGTCACCTGAGCGGACATAACCGGCCAGGGACGTGCACACTGGCTGGTTGAACAAAGCGTCGCCGCCCCGGCGACGGGAATGAGCAGGAGAGCGGACAGCGTGGCAGCACGGACGAAGAAGACGGACGCCGGAGCGAACGGTGCCGGCCGTCGGCGGCTCGTGATCGTCGAGTCGCCCACCAAGGCCCGCAAGATTGCTCCGTATCTCGGCGGCGGGTACGTCGTCGAGTCGTCGGTGGGGCACATCCGTGACCTGCCGCGCGGCGCCGCGGACGTGCCGGCCAAGTACAAGGGCGAGGCCTGGGCCAGGCTCGGCGTGAACGTCGACCACGACTTCGAGCCGCTCTACGTGGTGAGCCCGGACAAGAAGGCGAAGGTCACCGAGCTCAAGAGCCTGCTCAAGGACGCGGACGAACTGTTCCTCGCGACGGACCCCGACCGCGAGGGCGAGGCCATCGCCTGGCATCTGCTGGAGACCCTCAAGCCCAAGGTCCCGGTGCGGCGCATGGTGTTCCACGAGGTCACCGAGCAGGCCATCCAGGCCGCCGCGGCCGACACCCGCGAGCTCGACGCCGACCTGGTGGACGCGCAGGAGACCCGCCGCATCCTCGACCGGCTCTACGGCTACGAGGTTTCGCCGGTGCTGTGGAAGAAGGTCATGCCGAAGCTCTCGGCAGGCCGCGTGCAGTCGGTGGCGACCCGCGTCATCGTCGAGCGCGAACGCGAGCGGATGCGCTTCACGTCGGCCTCGTACTGGGACATCGCCGCGACGATGGACGCCGGTGCCGACGCCACGCCCCGCTCCTTCCCGGCGCGGCTGATCGCGGTCGACGGTTCCCGGCTCGCCACCGGCCGTGACTTCGGTCCGGACGGGCAGCTCAAGTCATCCGCGAAGGACGTCAGGGTGCTCGCCGAGGCGGACGCGAACCGGCTCGCCGGCGCGCTGCGCAACCAGGACTTCAAGGTCGCCAGCGTCGAGGAGAAGCCGTACACGCGGCGCCCGTACGCCCCCTTCATGACCTCCACGCTGCAGCAGGAGGCAGGCCGCAAGCTGGGGCTCTCTTCGGAGAACACCATGCGGACGGCGCAGCGCCTGTACGAAAACGGCTACATCACCTACATGCGTACGGACTCCACGACGCTGTCGGAGACGGCGCTGACGGCCGCGCGTAACCAGGCCACCGACCTGTACGGCAAGGAGTACGTGTCGCCGAGCCCGCGGCAGTACACCCGCAAGGTCAAGAATTCGCAGGAAGCGCACGAGGCGATCCGGCCCGCCGGTGAGGTGTTCCGCACCCCCGGCCAGGTCGCGAGTGAGCTGCGGGCCGACGAGTTCCGGCTCTACGAGATGATCTGGCAGCGCACGATCGCCTCGCAGATGGCCGACGCGAAGGGCACCACGATGTCGGTGCGCATCGTCGGCAGGGCGACCTCCGGCGAGGAGGTCACCTTCTCCGCCTCGGGCCGCACCATCACTTTCGCCGGCTTCCTCAAGGCGTACGTCGAGGCGGTCGACACCGAGAGCGGCGGCGAGGCCGACGACAAGCAGAACAGGCTGCCGCGGCTGGTCGAGGACCAGGAGCTGACGGCGACCGAGCTGAACCCGGACGGCCACACGACCAGCCCGCCGCCGCGCTACAACGAGCCGAGCCTGGTCAACAAACTGGAAGAGCTGGGCATCGGCCGTCCGTCGACGTACGCGTCGATCATCAAGACGATCCAGGACCGCGGCTACGTCTGGAAGAAGGGCTCCGCGCTAGTCCCGTCGTGGGTGGCGTTCGCCGTGGTCGGCCTGCTGGAGCGGCATTTCGAGCGGCTCGTGGACTACGACTTCACCGCCGCGATGGAGGACGAGCTGGACCGCATCGCCTCCGGTGACGAGCAGCGCACGAACTGGCTGTCGCGGTTCTACTTCGGCGGCGAGATGGGCGTGGACGGCTCGATCGGCCGCCTCGGCGGGCTGAAGAAGCTGGTCGGCACCGGCGTCGAGGACATCGACGCCAGGGAGATCAACTCGATCCCGCTGTTCACCGACAGCCAGGGCCGCACGGTGTACGTGCGCGTCGGCCGCTACGGCCCGTACCTCGAGCGCGAGGTGGACGGGCAGTCGCAGCGCGCGAACCTGCGCGAGAACATGCCGCCGGACGAGCTGACCCCGGAGATCGCCGAGGAGCTGTTCGCGACGCCGCAGGAGGGCCGGTCGCTGGGCGTCGACCCGGTGAGCGGGCACGAGATCAAGGCGAAGGAAGGCCGGTTCGGCCCGTACGTCACCGAGGTCCTGCCCGAGCCGGAGGAGCCCGCGGACGGCAAGAAGACCAGCAAGGCCAAGAAGCCGAAGCCGCGCACGGGTTCGCTGTTCAAGTCGATGTCGATCGAGTCGGTCACGCTGGACGACGCGCTCAAGCTGCTGTCGCTGCCGCGGGTGGTCGGCAAGGACCCGGAGTCCGGGGACGAGATCACCGCGCAGAACGGCCGCTACGGCCCGTACCTGAAGAAGGGCACGGACTCGCGTTCGCTGGAGACCGAGGCCCAGATCTTCGACATCACGCTGGACGAGGCGTTGAAGATCTACTCGCAGCCCAAGCAGCGCGGGCGCCGCGGCGCGGCGAAGCCGCCGCTCAAGGAGCTCGGCAACGACCCGGCCACGGACAAGCCCATGGTGGTCAAGGACGGCCGGTTCGGCCCGTATGTCACCGACGGTGAGTACAACGCCACCCTGCGCAAGACCGACAGCATCGAGGACCTGACCCCCGAACGGGCGGCCGAGTTGCTGGCGGACAAGCGGGCGAAGGGGCCGGCGCCGAAGAAGAAGGCTCCGGCCAAGAAGGCCCCGGCGAAGACGGCCACGAAGACCACCGCGAAGAAGGCGCCCGCGAAGAAGTAGCGTCTCGCGGACGGTAACCGGGCCCTTACCCGGATGGGCCAGTCGGATCGGCCGGTCGCCCACTACCCTGGGAGGGAAGCCTGCCTGGAGTGGAGGCCGGCCGACTACGAGGAGTGGTATGAGTCCGTCCAAGGGCGACGCCGATTTTCATGACGGTACGCACGCCGGGACGTTCAGCGACGCGTTGTCCGGCTCGGCGAGTGGAGACGACTCCGACGACTTCCAGCTGACCAGGGTCGCCTCCCCGGTCCGGCCCGGCGGGTCGGCGATCCCGGCGCAGGAAGAGCAGGGCACCGGTGGTTTCGGCGACTTCCTCGACGTCGACGCCCCGGAGCCGGACAGCACGCCGCCCGCGTCGCCGGCGCAGGGGGTTCCGCCCGCGCCGCCGCTGGGCATCCTGCCCCGCCAGCGCAGCCGCCCAGGGCTGCGTTCGATCAAACGCCCCTCGCTGCGGATGCCGCGGCTGCCGACGCCGAGGCTGGGCAGCACCGCGGGCCTCCGGCCCACGCGCCCGTCGAGCGGGTCCACCGGCGTCATCGTCGCGGTCGTGCTGATGATCGTCTTCGCGTTCGTCGCCATCGAATTCCTGTCGAGCCTGATCAGCAGCATTTCGGGGCTGTTCAACTAACCCATACGAGCAACTCTCAGGAGTCCGGAGCTACCCTGGCGACACCGGTCCGGGGACCCGATGGCAGATGCCCTGACGGATGGCCGGTGCCACAGCGATGAGCGGGGTGGGTCGGATCAGCGAGGGCGTACAGACGAAACCCGACGTGGAGGCTCAGGCCGCCCGTGACGGGTCGACGATCTACCGTGCCCGCAGGGTGCTGGCGATCCGGCCGTTCCGGCGCCTGTGGGGCGTCACCTACCTGTGCAGTGTCGCCGACTGGCTGACCCTGCTGGGCGTCACGAGCCTCGCCACGAAGCTGACGTCGAACTACACGGCGCAGAACTTCGCGTTCACCGGTGTGCTGCTGGCGAACCTGCTGCCGGGCCTGATCTTCGCCCCGTTCGGCGGGCTGCTCGCGGACCGGTTCGACCGGCGCAAGGTCATGTTCGTCGCGGACCTGCTGCGCTGCGGGTTCATCGTGTCCATCGCGTTCGTCGGCACCGGCTGGTGGCTCTACATCGCCAGCTTCCTGGCCAGCGCCAGCGCGATGATGTGGATCCCGTCGAAGGACGCCGCGGTGCCGAACCTGCTGCGCAGACCGGACCAGGTGGAGACGGCGAACCAGCTCGGCATGGTGATGACCTACGGGCTGGCCGTGCTCTCCGCGGGTGCGCTCTATTCGGTGCTCACCGGCGTCAGCACCACGCTGCACCTGCCGCCGAACCTGTTCGGCGAGCTGGGTTTCGCCAAGGTCATCGTGGTGCTGATCGGCTGTCTGTACCTGACCAGCGCGATCCTCATCATCACCCGGATCCCGGAGCTGTCGCGGCGGGTGAGCTCGGCCGAAGCCGCCACCGAGGCGAAGAAGAAGGAAGAGGCGGAGGAGCCGAAGCCGGGCTTCTCGGCCCTGGTCCGTGACGGCGTGAAGTTCGTGCGCAGCACTCCGCTCGTGCGGGGGCTGCTGATCGGCGCGGCCGGCGCGTTCGCCGCCGGTGGCGCCGTTGTCGGCTCAGCCAAGCCGTATTCGTCCAGTTTGCTCGCCGGTGACTCGGCCTGGGGTCTGCTGCTGGTGGCCGTGTTCGTCGGGCTGGCCACCGGGATGGCGGGCGCGCCGAAGCTGTCCCGGCGGCTGCCGCACGACAGGTTGTTCGGCATCTCGATCGTGCTCGCCGGACTGGCGCTGATGCTGGTCGCGGTGTCCCCGCATCTGGCCGTCTCGCTGGTGGCCGTCGCCATCGTCGGCGCCTGTGCGGGCGCGGCGTTCCTGACCGGCGTGACGATCATCGGCTCGCAGGTGGACGACTCGATCCGCGGCCGGATCAACGCGATCTACCAGTCGATGATGAAGATCATCGTGTTCGGCTCCACCGCGGTGGTGCCGCTGCTGATCGGTCTCACCAAACCGCGCACGGTCACCGTGTGGGGCAGCCCGATCATCATCGACGGCACCCGCCCGGTGATGCTCGGCGGCGGCATCCTGGCCGCGGTCGTCGGCATCATCGCGTACCGGCAGATGGACTCGCGGCATCCCGAGACGATCATGGCGGACCTGCGGAACGTCATTCGCCGTCGGCCGCGCCGGGCGAACGGCCTGCTCATCGCGCTGGAGGGCACGACGGCGGCGGACACCGCGAACCAGGCCGCGAGGTTGTCGGCTTGGCTCCGCGAGGTGGGTTCGCGGCCGGTGGTGCTGGCCGCGGACCCGGCATTGGACGACAAGCGGCTGACCAAACTGGTCAGCGGCGCTTCGCTGAACGGAGCGCGCGCGCAGGCGTTGGCCGCGGCGGCGGTCCGAGCCGACATCGTCGAGCGGGACGTGCAGCCGGCGCTGGACGGCGGGTCGATCGTGGTGATGGAACGGTTCGTGGACTCGCCGCTGGCGCATCTGTCCGCGGTCGCGGGGCTGGACGCGAAGGAACTGGAAGGGCTGGCGGACTGGGCCACCGGCCGGTTGCGCCCGGACGTCACGGTGCTGCTCGACGCCGACCCCGGCGGAGCGCCGCCTGGGCCGGTCTCGATCGAGGACCAGTGGCGGGTGCAGAACCTGCTCAGCGAAATGGCCGCGGCCGACCCGGACCACTACGTGGTGGTCGACGGCGACGGCAGCGAGGACGAAGTCGCCGAGCGCGTGCAGACGGCGGTGCGGGCCGTACTGGTGGGGCGCCGATCCGGACTGGCGCCGATCGAAGAGGTCGTGGAGGCCTGAGTGAGCGTCTGGGCTGAGCTGGTCGGGCAGGAGCCTGCAGTCGAAGTCCTCTCCGCGGCGAGTGCCGCCGCGGCGAAAATCGTTGCGGGAGAACAGGTTTCCTCCGCCGCGATGACCCACGCGTGGCTGCTCACCGGACCGCCGGGCTCGGGGCGTTCGGTCGCGGCGAGGACGTTCGCGGCGGCGTTGCAGTGTTCGACGGGCACCGGGTGCGGCCAGTGCACGGGGTGTCGCACGGCGTTGCACGGCACCCACGCCGACGTGCGGATGGTGGTCCCCGAAGGACTGTCCATTTCGGTCGCCGAGATGCGCGCGCTGGTGCAGGCCGCGGCCCGCCGTCCGTCCACCGGGAACTGGCGCGTGGTGGTCATTTCCGACGCCGACAGGCTGACCGAGGGAGCGTCGAACGCGCTCCTCAAGGCGGTCGAGGAGCCGCCGGAGCGCACGGTTTTCCTGCTGTGCGCGCCTTCGGACCACCCCGAGGACGTGTCGGTCACGATCCGCTCGCGGTGCCGCCTGGTGAACCTGCGGACGCCGCCGCCGGAAGCGATCGCGCGCGTGCTCGTCGAGCGCGACGGCATCGATCCGGAGCTGGCGCAGTGGTCGGCGGCGGTGTGCGGCGGGCACGTCGGGCGCGCCCGGCGGCTGGCCACGGACGAAAACTCGCGCAAGCGCCGGGAAACCGTGCTGCGGATCCCGCTCGGGCTGCGCCGTCCCGCCGACGTTTTCGCTTGTGCCGACGAGCTGATCGCCGCGGCGGAGGGCGACGCGAGCGAAGAGAGCAAGGCGCGCGACGAGGACGAGAAGGCGGAGCTGCGCAACGCGATGGGCGGCGACGCCACCGGGAAGGGCGTGGCCGGCGCGAAGCGTGCGGCCGAGGCCGCGGTGAAAGCGTTGGAGAAGAAGCAGAAGTCGCGCGCCACGCGTACGCAGCGGGACACTTTGGACCTCGCGCTGGTGGACCTCGCGGGCTTCTACCGCGACGTGCTGGTCACCGGCAGCGGCGCGCGGGCCGTGCTGAACCACCCCGACTACGAGTCGGATGTCCGCGAAGCAGCCCGGCACTGGACGGCGGAAGCCACCTTGCGGCGCCTCGAAGCCGTGCTCGCCTGTCGTGAAGCGATCCTCTGGAACGTGAAGCCGCGCATCGCCGTGGAAGCGATGGTCACGGCTTTGCGCCACGGCTGAAGCCGGGACGCTCTCGAAGGAGCGCCCCGGCCCGCCCTCACTTCTCGCGTGGGAACGGCGAAGGCTTCACGGCGGCCGGCCTGCGGCGACGGTTCGGCATACCCGCCACCAGGATCACGCCGAGCAGCAGCATTCCCGTGCCCGTCCAGAAGAGTGGCACAGCGGAGTACGCGCCGGCCGTGTACGCCAGCTTCTGCGGGACGCCGGGCGCGGCGTTGCCCACGGGCGTCACGGGGTTGGCCGTGCCGCAGACGACGCCGCCCGTCGGCGCGTACGCCCGGCCGATCTGCTCACCCAGCGAAAGCTGGGCGAGCGACGAAGGCAGCGAGTCGGCCGTGCCGGCGGGCAGCATGCTCTTCAGGCCGGAGGTGGGCAGCACCTGCAGGTCGAGCAGGCGGGCCGAAGCGCCGAGCTGGTAGCCGTCGAACGGGTTGGTCAGCTGCTGCGAGTTCTGGTTCAGCTCGCCGATGCTCAACCGCAGCACGCCGAGGTCCAGCACGTTCCCGGTGGTGTTGTTGACCTGCTGCAGGCCCTTGTCCGCGGTCGCGACCAGGCCGCCGACGACGGGCAGGTTCTCCACCGGGCCGAACAGTTTGGTCAGCCCGTCCAGCGGCAGCCCGATCGGGATGTCCTTGGTGGGGTGCGCGGCGTCGAGGGTGTAGAGCACCTGGCCCTGCCGCTCGATGGTGATCACCGGGGCGGAGTACTCGACCTTCGAAGTGGCCTTGTCGCCGGTCGAGGTGACCTTCAGGGTGGGCTGGCTGGCGACCTTGAGCGTCAGCTCCAGCGGGGTGCCCTTGAGAAGTTCGATGTCGGCGGCTTGCAGCGTGGACACCGACTGCACGGCCTTCTTGTCCGAGCCGGGGATGTCCACCAGCTGCATCACCGAACGCGAAGACAGCGTGTTGTTCAGGCTCAGCAGCGAGTTCGTGCCGTCGGCCGACGTCTGCCCGCCGCCGCTGAGCAGGCCGCCGAGTGACTGCAGGCCCTTGGTCGCGTCGAAGCCGCTCGCCAGTGCCGGCAGGTTGGTCAGGCTGTCGAGCGGGAGGTTCGGCAGCGAGGGGATGACGTTGAGCAGTGAAAGGTTCGCCACCGACGTGCTCGCGTCGGAGATCGTGCCGACACACGGGCCGAGCGTGTCGCTCCAGCGCGCGTGCACCTGCCCGTTGAGCAGGCCCACGTTCAGCAGCGGGTTCTGCGGCGCGGTGATCCCGCCGGAGAGGCCGTTCTTGTTGTCCGGCGGCGCTGTCTGCACCAGGCTGCCCGGCGCCTGCGGCGAGTTCCCCTCGACGGCGAGGCCGAGCGGCGAGGACTGCGCGATCGACTTCTCGTAGCTGAGGTACGCCTCGGAGTTCGCCTGCGCGCTGGAGAGCCCCATGCCCGCTTCGAGCGCCGACTGCTTGGGCAGGTTCTCGCCGTAGCCGGGCAGGATCGTGTTCGTGGTGACCGCGTTGGGCAGCAGGCGAAGCACGCCGAGCGCGGCCGCCGCGTCACCGACCGCGTGGCCGAGCGGCTGCGGGCCGATCGGGGCCGAGATCGGCGCTTGACCCGTGCCGGCTGGCTGCGGGATCGGTGTCGTGGGGATCGTCGAATCCGCGACCGCCGGTGTCGCCGACAGCACGACGAAGGCAGCGGTCACCGGCAGAGCCAGCGCACGAGACAGACGTTGACGCATGCGTGAAGTCCTCCACGAACGAGCAGGGCCGGGCCGCTGTGACCGGCGTCAAACAGACTAACGAGGACGGGGGTGGATGGTGACGTGGGCCATGCCGCTACACTTGATTCTGCGTTCGCCGCCTTAGCTCAGTCGGCCAGAGCGGCTCACTCGTAATGAGCAGGTCAGGGGTTCGATTCCCCTAGGCGGCTCCGGCGAACACCAGGGCCTCCCCGGATTTGCGGGGAGGCCCTGGTTCGTTTTCCGGGTCCTATGAGGACAGTGGCAGGGCTTGGTAGCCGCGCAGGACGCGGGTGCCACGCCGGGTGGGGGCGCCGGCCGCCGAGAGGCCGGGGAAGCGTTCGAACAGCGCGCGGAGTGCGATGCCGGCTTCCAGCCGGGCCAGCGAGGCGCCGAGGCAGTAGTGGATACCCGCGGAGAACGCGAGGTGGTCCCGGGCATTGCCGCGGGTGACGTCGAAAGTGTGCGGATCTTCGAAAACGGCCGGGTCGCGGTTGGCGCCGCCGAGCATGACCAGGACGTTGCTGCCCTCTCGCACCCGAACCCCGGCCACTTCGGTCGTGCTGCGCGCCGTGCGCACCGTGACCTGCACCGGCGAGTCGTAGCGCAGCACTTCCTCGACGGCGTTGTCCCAGCCCGAGGGATCCTCCCGGAGGCGGGCGAGCTGTTCGGGATGCTCCAGCAGCAGCGCCACGGCGTTGCCGATCAGGTTGACCGTCGTCTCGAAACCGGCGCCGAGCAGGAGTAGCGCGGTGGCGCGCAGTTCGGTGTCGGTGAGGCGGTCGCCGTCGTCGACGAGGTGCACGAGATCGCCGAGCATTTCGTTCGACGGAGAGCGGCGCAACGACGCGATGTGTTCGGCCAGCCAGCGATGGCTGGCCCGCAGCGCCCGCTCGGCGCTCCGGTAGTCCCGCCAGGACAGTCCGGGGTCCAGCGTCAGCGCCGCCTCGTTGCCCCACGCGAGGAACTGGCGCCGCATCGCAGCCGGGACGCCGATGATCTCGGCGATCACCGTCACCGGCACCAGCGCCGCATAGGACTCGATCAGGTCGAACGTGGGGGCCGTCCGGCCTGCGATGTCGTCGAGCAGTCCGTCGGCGATCTCCCGGATGCGCTCGGTGAACCCGCTGACCGCCCGCGCGGTGAACGCCCGGCTGACCAGCCTGCGCAGGCGGGTGTGGTCCGGCGGCTGGATGGCCAGGAGCGACGGCGGATCGGTCGGCCCGAGCGCGCGCGGATCGAGGGCGGCGGCGGAGAGAACGCCCAGCCAACTGGTCGGCGCGGCGCTCGGTGCGACGAGGAATTCCTCGCTGCGCAGCACGGCGCTGGCGACCGAGTGGGTCGCGGTCGCGTTGACGACCCGGTTGCGCACCAACGGCCCCCGTGCGCGGATCGCGTCGTAAGCGGGGAACGGGTCAGCCCGCACCGCCGGGTCGGCTGTGGTGCCGGCGATCAGGTCGCCCCGGCGGGCGGCGGTGCGCAACGCGAGGCCGGGCACGCCGTAGCGGATGGCCCAGACCAGTGCCGAACGAGCCGCGTTCATGCCGCACCTCCTGGCAGGACGCACAAAGCCTTTTCCCCGGGCGTCAGGCCCGCGGTGCCGTCGAGATCGTCGATCGCGGCCAGCATCTTGCGGTGCCGCATGGCCAGCTCGCGCAGTTCCGCGCTGGGCCGATGCCCGTAGTCGAGCGGCCGCTCGACCTGTGCCTCGACCAGCAGCCGCCACCGTCGGCGCAATGCGAGCAGCAGCCCGGCCCGGTCGCCGAAGATCTCGGCGTACTCCTCGCGCCAGGGCAGGGTGTCGACGCCGTCGTCGAGTTCGGCGACCACCGCGCCGAGCGCCGCGTAGTAGCGGTGCGTCTCGTGCCAGCCCACCGGGACTCCCCTCGTCGACGGTCTGTCGATCATGCGCCCGACGCTATTACCGGCCGGCCCCGCCGCGCTTCGTGCCGTGGTACCGGAAATGGCCTCCTACCGTGGTAGGAGACGGCCCACCTTCCGTCGGCGGATGGCGTGGGGCGCGTTCCTCCTTATCCTTGTCCGCATGGTGCTGGCCAGGGTCAAGGCGCGGATCGAGGAGTCGTGCGCCGAGATCGGCCTGCCGTATCCGTGGTGGATCCCGCTGTTCTCGACCTCCGCGACAGTGGTGATCACGATCGGCGCCCTCGTGCAGCGGCACGCCCTGTTCCCACCCACGCCCATGGCGCTGGGCGGGCTGGTGGCGATCGCGCCCTTGCTGTTGTGGGTGATCAGGCGCCGGATGATGCTGCCGCTGATCGAGGCGCTCATCGTCTCGGCCGCCGCGGCGATCCTGCTGCTCCAGCCCGCTTCGGTCGACTTCGCGCCGTTCCTGCTCATGGTGATGGTGGCCGAGATCGCGGCGGTGAGCCCGCTGTCGACCGCGTTCGCCGTGACCGCGCTCGGGGTCGTCATTCTCGTGGCCGCCACGGTGCACGGAACGTTGATCGGCTTGTCGCTTTACGTGGTCGGCCTCTTGCTCGGGCTGGTGGTCGGGATCGGGTTGCGCTGGCAGGCTCGCGCGCTGGAAGCGGAGCGCGCCAACCAGGACATCCGGCAGCAGCAGGCGGTTTCCGAGGAACGGCAGCACATCGCGCGTGAGGTGCACGACGTCATCGGGCATTCGCTGAGCATCACGCTCTTGCACGTCACCGGCGCCCGGCACGCGCTCCAGCACGACCGCGACATTGCCGAGGCCGTCGAGGCGCTGGAAGAAGCGGAGCGAGTGGGGCGGACGGCGATGGGCGACATCCGCCGCTCGGTCGGGCTGCTGGCAGACGGCCCGGCGGCGACCGCGCCGGTACCCGGCATCGAGGACGTCGCCACGCTCGTCGAGCGCACCCGTGCGGCCGGAGTCGATGTGCGCTACCGGCAGGCCGGCGATCTGTCCTTTGTGGACATGACGCACGGGCTGAGCCTGTACCGCATCGCGCAGGAGTCGCTGGCCAACATCGCCAAGCACGCGGCGACCGCGGCCGCCGAGGTACACCTGGACGCCGGGCCGGACGGAACGAGGCTGACCGTCCGCAACACGCTCCTGTCCCATCAGGCCGAGTACACGCCGGGGGCGGGGCTGAACAGCATGACGACACGGGCAGGCCAGCTCGGCGCCGTGCTGCACGCGGGTCCGCGCGGCGAGGATTGGGTCGTCGACGTGACCGTTCCGCTCGCCACCCCGCGGTCCGGCTGCCCGATCCGGCCGGTGGTGTCATGACCGAGACCTGTGCCGACGAGATCAGGGTGCTGCTCGTTGACGACCAGGACCTGATCCGGTCCGGCCTGCGCCGGATCCTGCGGCGCCGCGCCGGTTTCCTCGTCGTGGACGAATGTTCCGACGGCTCCGGGGTGATCCCGGCCGTGACCGCGAACGAGGTCGACGTCGTCGTGCTGGACCTGCGGATGAAGACGGTCGACGGGATCGAAGCGACCCGGCTCCTGCGGCAGCGCGGCGATCACCCGCCGGTACTCGCCCTGACCACATTCGACGACGACGAACTGCTTTCCGGCGCCCTGCACGCGGGCGCGGCGGGGTTCATCCTCAAGGACTCGCCCGCCGAGGACCTGATCCGCGCCGTGCGCACCGTCGCGGCCGGCGGCAGCTGGCTCGACCCGACGGTGACCGCGCGAGTGCTCGCCACCTACCGTCGCGCCCCCGACATCGCGCCGGCCGCCGCGCCCAAGGAGCTCACGGGCCGCGAGCACGACGTGTTGCGGGCGATCGGCCGTGGCCTCACCAACGCCGAAATCGCCGAGACGCTGTACATCTCGGAAGTGACGGTGAAAAGCCATGTCGGCCGGATCTTCGCGAAACTCGGCCTCCGCGACCGAGCGGCGGCGATCGTCTACGCCTTCGATCACGACATCGTGCAGCCCGGTGGGTGATCGGCGCAGGTGAATCCGAGGGCCTCCCTGTGAAGGCCCTCGGATCCCGTGATTCAGCTCCGCGGCGCGGGTTCGAAGAGGCTGAACGGCACGCCTTGGTCGTCGTGGCAGTGCGCGATCCGGCCGACGCCGGGCACGGGCTGCACTTCTTCGCTGGTGCCGCCCAGTTCGTGCACACGCTTGACGGCCGCGTCGACGTCGTCGGCGGCGAAATACACGCGCGGGTGCGTGAACCCGTCCCCGCCAGGCGCGATCGCGCCTGCCGGGCCGTTGTCGATGACGTGGTAGTTCTCGCTGAATTCGCTGGTGCTCCAGCCGAACAGGCCGCCGTAGAACGTGCGGGCCCTGGCGGTGTCGGCGGCGGGCAGTTCGAGCCAGTTGATCTCTCCGGACATTTCGCGATCCCTTTCGGTGGGGCGGTGCGGACATACCGGAGGACGAACGGCGGCCGTGGTTCTCGACAGCGTCAGGCGGCTCCGAGCGCGCGACTCCCGGCGTCGAAGCTGTGCAGCGCGGCGCCGACGGCCGCCGCCACCGTGATCTCGAAGATCTCGCCCTCGCCCAAGCCCGCGGTGACGAGGCGGCCGAGGTCGGCGTCGGTGATCTTGTACGACGCGTCGCGGACGGTGCTCGCGTAGGGGCCCCACGGTTCGGGAAGCGGGTCGCCCGCCGCGGCGGCGGCGCGCAGGGCGGGGTCGGTGATCGCGGGCGCCACCAGCACCGCGTGACGCAGGTTGGCCACCGCGTCACCGTGGTCGGTGAACTCGCCCTCGGCGAGCAGGAAAGCCGGGAAGCGGTAGCCGAACCGGTGCAGCGCACGGGTTCCGCTGTGCAGCTGGCCGTCACGGAGGACGAAACCGAACGCGTTGGCCAGGCGGTTGACGATGTTCCACACGAGGTTGACGCGGAGCGCTTCGGCGACCGCCTCCCCGGGCAGGTTCGCGATGTCGGTCGTTGCCACGTGGTCCGGGTTCCGGGTGACCTCGTCGAGGAACTCGCGGACCGCGCGCAGTTCGGACCTGGCCGAGGCGGGATCGTCGGGCGAGATTTCGCCGTTTCCCGCGATGCGCGTGAGTTCGGCGTGCGAGTCGATGCAGAACGGGCACCGGTGCAGTTGCGCCGTGCACATGGCGAGGTATTCGCGTTCCCCGGCTGTCCAGTACGACGGCCCGCGCATCGCGTCGGCTGTCAGGTCGAGCAGCGCGCGGGTGAGGAAACCCGGGCGGTACAACAACATCTTCACGATGTCCGGACTGTCCACACGCGACATCGTGGACGTCGCCGTCAGGAACAGCTTCGCGCGAAAACGCTGCCCGTCATCCAAAATAGACAGTCTCATCGGGACTCCTCGGCGTCGAGTCGGTGCAGGCGGCCGGCGAGGAACCGGCGGTCGGCGGGGTTCGTGGCGAGTTCGTGGGCACGCCGGTACGCCGCCGCGGCCTCGGCGTTGCGATCGAGGCGGCGCAACAGGTCGGCGCGCGCGGCGTGGAGGAGGTGGTAGCGGTCGAGCCCGTCGATCTCGTCGATGAGCGCCAGCCCCTCGTCCGGGGTGGTGGCCATGGCGACCGCGACGGCGTGGTTCAGCGCCACGACGGGCGACGGGGCCACCGCGAGCAGCTCGGCGTAGAGGGCCGCGATGCCTGCCCAGTCCGTGTGTTCGGCCGACACGGCTTGTGCATGCAGCGCGGCGATTCCGGCCTGTAGCTGGTACGGGCCCGGCCGCCCGACGCGCAGCGCCCGGTCCAGCACCCCGATCGCCTCGGCGATTTCGGCGCTGTCCCAACGAGAACGGTCCTGGTCGTCGAGGAGCACCACATCGCCGGACGCGTTGTAGCGCGCGGCGCTGCGCGAATCGTGCAGCAGCAACAACGCGACGAGCCCGAGTGCTTCGGGCTCGTCGGGCATCAGCGTGGCGATCAGCTTGCCGAGCCGGATGGCCTCCTGGCGCAACTCGGGTTGGTCGTGCGCGGCGGTGTAGCCACGCGTGAAGATCAGGTACACCACGGCGAGTACGCCGGAGAGCCGTTCGGGCAGGCGGTGGTCGGGCGGCACTTCCAGTGCGATACCGGCGTCGCGGATCTTCCGTTTCGCGCGCACCAGTCGTTGCGCCAGCGTCGCTTCGCTGACGAGGAACATCCCTGCGATCTGCCCCGCGGTCAGGCCGGCCACGGCCTGCAGGGTCAGCGCGACGCGTGCCTCCTCGGCCAGCGCTGGGTGGCAGCAGGTGAAGATCAGGCTCAGCCGTTCGTCGCCCATGCCGCGCAGGCTTTCTTCGCCGTAGTCCGTCATCGTCACCGCCTCCGGCGGCCCGCCGAGCCGGGCGAGTTTTTCCCGGCCGAGCCGGGCTCGGCGAAGCCGGTCGACAGCGCTGTTCCTGGCCGCGGTCAGCAGCCACGCCACCGGATCTTCCGGTGCTCCACCGGCCCAGCTGCGGAGCGCGCGGGCGCACGCGTCCTGCAGCGCGTCCTCCGCGAGCTCGAAGTCGCCGAGGACGCGGATCAGCGCGGCGAGCATCCGGGCGCGATGCTCCCCGTAAACCCGCTGCAGGAGCGGCGCGGGGTTCATCCGTCGGTGGCCGCCAGGCGCGACGGGCTGTGGGCGAGGCCCGGCACCCCGGCGATCGGCCGCACCTCGATCGAACCCTGTTCGGCCATCGGGCAGAGCGCGGCCAGTTCGAGCGCCTCGTCGAGATCGCGGCAGTCGAGGACATAGACGCCGCCGAGGTGCTCGTGGGTTTCGGCGAACGGGCCGTCCGTCACCAGCGTGCGGCCCTCGCGGACGCTGACCGTGGTGGCGGTGTGCTCGCCTTGCAGCGGATGACCGCTGACGAACGCGCCACGGCGGCGGCACTCGTCGGCGAAGGCGTTCACCCTGGCCAGCGCTTCGGGGAAGGCCGGATCATCCGGTTCCGGCCGTTGGCAGTCGAAGATCAGCAGCATGTACAGCACGGGTCCTCCAGGCATCGGACGTGGTCTCTCGAAGAGGAAGACGAACGAACCGACCGTAACTCGACAACCCGTTGTCCGCCGTACACCGGGATCGCCGGTTTTCGGTGGCGCGTCACCGGCTATCTTTGCGCCGATGGGGAAACGACGGCTGGCCGCGGCACTTTCCGCGCTGCTGCTGGTGACCGCCTGCGGGGCGGGCGCCGCGGCATCGCAGACCGAGGACGTCGTGCGCACCTCGGACGGCCTGGTGCGCGGCATCGTGGCCGGCGGGCACCGGTCGTTTTCCGGGATCCCGTACGCCGCGCCGCCGGTCGGTCAGCTCCGCTGGCGTGCGCCGCAGCCCGTCCAGCCGTGGGAAGGGGTTCTCGACGCCTCCCATCCCGCCGCCGCGTGCGCCCAGCCCGGGAAACCCACCAGCAGCGAGGACTGCCTGTACCTCAACGTCACCGCGCCCGAACATCCCGCCGCGAACCTGCCGGTCATGGTGTGGGTCCCCGGCGGCGGGTTCATCGAAGGCGCGGGCAGCGACTACGACCCGTCCGCGATGGCCACGCAGGGCAACGTCATCGTGGTGACGCTCAACTACCGGCTCGGCGCGCTCGGGTTCCTGCTCGCCGGTGACGATCCGGCGGCTGGCAACTTCGGGCTGGCCGACCAGCAGGCGGCGTTGCGCTGGGTCCGCGACAACATCGCCGCGTTCGGCGGAGACGCGGGCAACGTCACGCTCTTCGGGCAGTCCGCCGGCGCGTACAGCGTCTGCGGCCAGCTCACGTCGCCCGCCGCGAAAGGGCTGTTCGGCAAGGCGATCATCCAAAGTGGACCCTGCGGCAACTCGTTCATGACCGTCGACGACGCGCGAGCCCGTGCGGAGAAGGTCGAAGCCGAGCTCGGCTGCGCCGACGTGGCCTGTCTCCGCGCGAAGCCGGTAAGCGCTTTCACCGGACTCGACGACGCCGAGGTGTACAGCCCCACCGGCCGCCTCCAGGACATGGCATGGGGGCCGGTCGCGCAGACGGCGGTGGTGCCGCGGCAGCCGCTCGAAGCGCTCGAGAACGGTGCGGCGAAAGGCATCCCGCTGATCCAGGGCACCACGCGTGACGAGCTGCGCTCTTTCGTCGCGCTCGGCTATCCCGAGCCGGTGACGGCCGACGGGTACGTGGCCGCCGTGCGCCGGGTCTTCGGCGACCGGGCCGACGCGGTGCTCGCCGAGTATCCGGTCGACCGCTATCCGAGCCCGGGGATCGCACTGTCCACTGTGCTCGGTGACTGGGGCGAGAAGCTCGGCGCCTGCACGGCGTTGCCCGCCGACGACGCCGCCGCGCGCAGCACTCCCGTGTATGCCTACGAGTTCGCGCAGGACGACGGCAAGAGCCTCGCCGGGCTCCCGCTCGGCGCAACGCATTCCGCGGAGCTGCCCTATCTGTTCGGTTCCGGTGGGCAGCTCGGGCAGACGATGATTCGCTACTGGACCGATTTCGCCAAGACCGGTAACCCCGGCTGGCCCGCGTACCGGCAGGGCGGCCCGGTGCTGTCGATCTCCGCGGGCAAGATCGCCGAAACCGATTTCGCGGGCGGGCACCACTGCGGCTTCTGGCGGTGAATGTGCGGGACGGGTGTCCTGATAGCTAGGCTGACCGTCCGGACTACTTCTGGAAGGAAAGACCTTGCCCGTCACGCCGCCGAGTCACCGCGACCGGCTGTCGCCGAACCAGCTCGCCAAGCAGGAACAGATCGTCGAAGCCGCGCGCGCGGTGCTGGCGACCGAGGGCCTCGCCGGCTGCACGGCCCGCGCCATCGCCGACGCCAGCCCGCTCACCAAAAGCGCCATCCACTACTACTTCGCCGACATCGACCTGCTGATCGACCGCGCGATGGCCGGGCACGTCAACGCGTTCCTCGACCACCTCCGCGAGGTCGCGTCCCGGTACGAGGAACCGGCGCCACGGCTGTGGGCGGTGCTCGAGGCGTACCTCGACGTCTTCGCCAGCAACCCGAACTCGGCCTTCGTGTGGTTCGAGTACTGGGTGGCCGTCGGCAGGGCGGGGCACCCGCAGGCCGCGGAGGCGATGCTCCGCTCGATCACCGAGTTCCTCACCGACCTGCTCGCCGACCTCGGCATCGACGACCCGCGCGCCAGGGCGAGGGCACTGCAGTCGTACTTGCTCGGCGCCATCGTGCAGCAGCGTGTTCGGCGCCGCGCGTTCGCGACCCTGCGCGAGGAGATCGAGCTGCTCTGCCTGGCTTAGGGTGCGGAGCATGCCTCTGTACTCGTTCGAGGGCGTCAGCCCGACTGTGCACCCCGAAGCCTGGATCGCCCCCACCGCGACGCTGATCGGAGACGTCGTAGTCGAGAAGGGCGCCTCGGTCTGGTATGGCGCGGTCATCCGCGCGGACTACGGCCGGATCGTCATCGGTGAGGGCGCCAACATCCAGGACAACTCGGTGATCCACTCCGGCACGGAGCCCACCGAGATCGGCCGCAACGTGACCGTGGGCCATCTGTGCCTCGTGCACGACTGCACGGTCGGCGAGCAGGCGCTCATCGGCAACGGCTCGACGGTGCTGGACCGCTCGGACATCGGTGCGCGCGCGATGATCGCGGCCGGTTCCACCGTGACCCCGAACACCCAGGTGCCCGCCGAGCACATGGCGATGGGCAGCCCCGCGAAGAAGATCGTCCCGCTGTCCGATTCGGCCCGCGGCTGGGTGGACTACAACGCGGCCCTGTACCAGGAACTTTCCCAGCGGCACGCCAAGGGCACCAAACCCGTCGACTAGGATTGACCACGCCAAATGCGACTGGCGCCGTAGAGGTGGAGCACCACCGGGAAGCGACCGACGAGGCCGGCACCGCGCGCCTGGGTGTGGCCGGAGTCAGGAGTAGGGACATGACTCACCAGCCAGCCATTCCGACCCTCACCGCCGCCGATCCGCAGATCGCCGGGATCGTCGAGGACGAGGCGCGTCGCCAGGCCGAGAAGATCCGCCTGATCGCGTCGGAGAACTACGTGTCGCAGGCGGTGCTCGAAGCCACCGGCACGGTGCTCACCAACAAGTACTCCGAGGGCTACGCCGGCAAGCGCTACTACGAGGGCCAGCAGTTCATCGACCCGCTCGAGGAGCTGGCCATCGAGCGGGCCAAGGCGGTGTTCGGCGTTGACCACGCCAACGTGCAGCCCTACTCCGGTTCCCCGGCGAACCTCGCCGCGTACATGGCGGTCGTGAAGCCGGGTGACACGGTGCTCGGCATGGGCCTGCCCGCCGGCGGCCACCTGACGCACGGCGCGAGCGTCTCGGCCACCGGCAAGTGGTTCAACGCCGTGCACTACGGCGTGCGCAAGGAGACCGGCCGCATCGACTTCGACCAGGTCCGCGACCTGGCCAAGGAGCACCGGCCGAAGCTGATCATCGCCGGTGGCACGGCGATCCCGCGCACCATCGACTTCCCGGCCTTCGCCGAGATCGCCCGCGAGGTGGGCGCGGTGCTGGTCGCCGACATCGCGCACATCGCGGGCCTGATCGCCGGTGGCGCGCACCCGTCACCGGTCGGGCACGCCCAGATCATCACCACCACCACGCACAAGACCCTGCGCGGCCCGCGCGGCGCGATGATCCTGTCGGACGCCGAGCACGCCAAGGCCGTGGACAAGGCCGTGTTCCCCGGCCTGCAGGGTGGCCCGCACAACCACACGACGGCCGCCATCGCCGTCGCGCTGGGTGAGGCGAGCAAGCCGGAGTTCCGCGACTACGCGCACGCCATCGTCGCGAACGCCAAGGCGCTGGGTGACGCGCTCACCGCGCGCGGTTTCGACCTCGTCTCCGGCGGCACCGACAACCACCTGCTGCTGGTGGACCTGACCAGCAAGCAGATCGGCGGCAAGCCAGCCGCGAAGGCGCTGGACAAGGCCGGTATCGAGCTCAACTTCAACGCGGTCCCGTTCGACCCGCGCAAGCCGTTCGACCCCTCGGGCATCCGGCTGGGCACCGCGGCGATCACCACCCGCGGGCTGACCCCCGAGCACCAGCCGCAGATCGCCGAGTGGATGGACCGCACGATCGCCGCGGCCGCGAGCGAGGACGAGGCGGCGCTGGACAAGATCGCGGGCGAGGTGCGTGACCTGCTCACGGCGTACCCGATCCCGGGTTACCGCGCCTGACCTGACCGAACGACGAAGGCCCCCGGCTCAAGCCGAGCCGGGGGCCTTCGTGTGTGCTGAGGAATCAGTGCTCGCCGGCGTCGGCGGCTTCCTTGGCGAGGCGGTCCTTCTCACGCTCGTAGGAGCGCTTGATCTCGGCTTCGGCCTCGACGCGGCCGACCCAGTCCGAGCCCTCGACGCTCTTGGCGGGCTCGAGGTCCTTGTACACCTGGAAGAAGTGCTCGATCTCCAGCTTGTGGAACTCGTTCAGGTGGTGGATGTCGCGCAGGTGCTCCAGCCGCGGGTCGTCCGACGGCACGGCGAGCACCTTGTCGTCCGGGCCCTTCTCGTCGGTCATCCGGAACATGCCGATCGCGCGGCAGCGGATCAGGCAGCCGGGGAACGTCGGCTCCTGCACCAGCACCAGCACGTCCAGCGGGTCGCCGTCCTGGCCGAGGGTGTCGTCGATGAACCCGTAGTCGGCGGGGTACTGGGTGGCCGTGAACAGAGTGCGGTCCAGCCGGATACGCCCCGTCTTGTGGTCCACTTCGTACTTGTTGCGCTCCCCCTTGGGGATTTCGATGGTGGCGTCGAACTCCACGGCCGTCCTCGCTGAACTCGTCTTTTGAAGCCGCACTGGCGGCTTACGGTCTCACTAACTTGTCTTCACTAGTGTGGACCACGCGCCGTTGGGAAGTCGCACTGATGTTGTCTTGACGACAGTGAGTGTGTCCCCTCGGCTACCGGAGCGACGAGGAGGGGTGCGTGCCGCCGCACGAAGAGGAGCCGATGTGGCCGTCCGACGACTCGGACACCACCGGCGCGAAGGGCGACGGAAACGACAGTGCGTCGGGTCAGCTGCCGACTCCTCCGGAGGAGCAGCCCAAGCAGGCGTCCCTGGCCAACCAGGAGACGGTCTGGGTGCGGCACCCGAAGGGCGAAGGGGAGGCCTCGCCCGAACGCGAGGAGTCGCAGGCGTCCGAGCAGACGGTGAACGTCGAGGCGCGGCGACAGCCTTCTGAACAAACGGTGAACGTTCAGGCTTCGCAGCAGCAGACGCCCAAGCCGCCGCCCTCCGAGCAGACCGTGCACGTCCAGGCTCCGAAGCAACAGCAGCCGCCCTCCGAACAGACGGTGCACGTCCAGGCGCCTCGGCAACAACAGCCCAAGCCGCCGCCGTCCGAGCAGACCGTCCAGGTCCGGCGCCCGCCCCAACCGCCCGAGCCCTCGGCGGCCGAGCAGACGCAGATCGTGCCCCTGCAGCCGATCGCGCCCCCGCCGCAGCAGCAGTACCAGCAACAGCAACAAATGCCGTGGCAGAACACGCCGCCGCCGCAGCCGATCCCGCCGGCCGGAAACATGGTCGCGCAGCCGATGCGGATCGAGCCTTCCGGCGAGGTCCACCCCGTCGAGGCACCGAGCGAGGAGCAGCCCCCGCCGGAGGCGCCGGACGCTCCGCCCAAGACCGGGCGCAAACGACGTGGCCTTGTCTTCGGCGGTGTCGCGGTGGTGCTGGTGATCGCCGTCGGGGTCGCGCTGGCCGTGCCGTACGTGTCCAACAGGCTCGGGCTGCCCTGGGCGCCGAACGTGCCCAAGGGCGACGAGCCCGAACCCGCCGCGGTCACGCTCTCGCTGCAGCCGCCCAGCGATTCGGCGCCGACGCCGAGCAGTTCGGGGGTGAACTCGGCGCTTTCCGGCCCGGCGAGCAACCCGGCGCTCGGCACGGTCGCCGGAACGGTGATCGACCCGGCGACGGGAAGCACGCTGTGGAACCACAATGCGACCCAGCTGCTCACCCCGGCCTCGGCGACGAAGCTGCTCATCTCCGCCGCCGCGCTGCTCAAGCTGGACCACGCGATGCAGCTGACGACGAAGGTCGTGCAGGGCGCTTCGCCGGACACCGCGATCATCGTCGCGGGCGGTGACCCGACGCTGTCCTCGCTGCCCGCGGGCAAGGACTCGGTGTACCCGGGCGCGGCCCACCTCGACGACCTCGTCGCGCAGGTCAAGGCGGCCAGCGGTGGGAAGATCACGAAGGTCCAGATCGACCTGTCGATGTACACCGGCCCGACGTCCGCCCAGGGCTGGGCTCCGGACGACGCGCCGTCCATCTCCGCGGCGCCGGTTGTCCCGGCGATGCTCGACGGTGGCCGTCAGGACCCGACAGTGGACTACTCGATGCGTTCGGCCAACCCGGCGCTGAGCCTGCTGCAGGAGTTCTCGTCGCGGCTCGGCGCTTCGGTCGCCCCGACCACCACGGCCACCGCCACGCAGGGCGCGAAGGTGCTCGGCGAGGTCAAGTCGGCCCCGCTCACCGAGCTGATCAACAACCTGCTCAGCATCTCCGACGACAACCTCGCGGAGGCCGTTGCGCGGCAGCTCGCGATCGGTGCCGGTGCGCCAGCCTCGTTCGAGGGTGGCGCGCAGACCGCGCTGAACGTGTTGGCGCAGAACGGTTTCGACACCTCCGGCGCGGTGCTCAACGACGGCAGCGGACTGTCCACTTTGAACAAGGTGTCGCCGAAGCTGCTCGCGCAGCTGCTGTCGGTGGCGGCCGCGCCGACCGGTAAGGACCCGCGCACGGAGAAGCTGCGCCCGTTGCTGGAAGGCCTCCCTGTCGCGGGCGGCAGCGGCACGCTGTCCGACCGGTTCGACGCCCCGAACGCGAAGGACGGGCGTGGCTGGGTGCGCGCCAAGACGGGCACGCTTTCCGGCGTGAACACGTTGGCCGGGGTGGTGCTCGACAAGGACGGGCGGGTGCTCGTGTTCGCGGTGATGTCCAACGGTTCCGACGCGAACAGCGCGCGCCCGGCGCTCGACGCCGTCGCCGCCACGCTACGTGGCTGCGGATGTGGTTGACGCCAGGTAGCTTCGAAGAGGTGAGCACTGTGAGCGCGGAGAAAACCCGTCCCGTCGTCGATTGGTCGCTCGCCGCTTCGACGGGCGCGTTCCTGGTGCGCGGCGGCCCTGCCGTTCCCAAGGAGGAGGCGCAGCTCGCCGTCACCGAGCTGCGTGAGCTCACGGTCGACGCGGAGGCGCACGTCCGCGAGCTGACCGGCCTCGGCGCCGGGCTGCCGCTGTTGCCGGGCGAGGTCGTGGACCGGCCCGGCTGGGTCCGTTCCGCCGCCGCGGGGCTGGATGCGTTGACTGCCAAGGCTTTGCGCACACTTCCCAGCAACCCGCTCAGCCCGGTGCTGGCAGGCGGCGCGGGCGTGCAGACCGGCGTGGTGCTCGCCTTCCTGGCCTCGCGCGTGCTCGGGCAGTACGACCCGTTCGGCGGGGGCGAAGGAAGACTCGTGCTCGTCGCGCCGAACGTGGTCACCGCGCAGCGCGCGATGGACGTGGACGGCCGGGACTTCCGGATGTGGGTCTGCCTGCACGAGAGCACCCACCGCCTGCAGTTCACCGCGGTGGACTGGCTGCGCGACTACTTCGCCGACGAGGTGGAGCGGCTGGTCAGCGGCCTCGCCGACGACGAGGACGGCATTACCGACCTGTTCGGCAGGTTGCCGGAGGCGTTCCGCGAAGCCAAGCGCAACAAGGCGGACGGCGTGCTCGCGCTCGGCCAGCTGCTGCGTTCCCCGAAGCAGCGCGAGGTCTTCGACAAGCTGCTGGCGCTGTCCACGTTGCTCGAGGGCCACGCCGATTACGTGATGGACGCCGTCGGGCCCGCTGTGGTCCCTTCGGTCGAGACGATCCGCGCCCGGTTCACCGCGCGCCGCGAGGGCGGCGGGCTGCTGGACAGGGTGCTGCGCGCGCTGCTCGGCATCGACGCGAAGATCCGCCAGTACGCGCAGGGCTCGGCGTTCACCACCAGGGTCGTGGAGCGGGTCGGTATGCCGGGGTTCAATGCCGTGTGGACGTCGCCGAACACCCTGCCGAGCCGGGCGGAGATCGCGGACCCGGACGCCTGGGTCCGCCGCGTGCACGGGTGAGCCTGGAGCTGGTGCGCCGCGCGGTCCGGCGGTTCCTGGCCGGGCAGCCCCGCCAGGATTTCGCGGTCGCCGTCTCCGGCGGTGCCGATTCGCTCGCGCTCGCCGAGGCTTCTGCTTACGCCGCAAGGAAAACGGGCGTCCGCGTGCGCGCGCTCGTCGTCGACCACGGGCTGCAGGACGGCTCCGCCGAGGTCGCCGCCGAAGCCGCGGAAAAGGCGCGCGGGCTCGGCGTCGACGAAGCGGAGGTGCTGGCCGTAGAGGTCACCGGCTCCGGCGGGATGGAGGCCGCGGCGCGGCGCGCGCGGTACGCGGCGCTGTCCCGTTCGGGCAGCGGTCTGGTCCTGCTCGGGCACACTCGCGACGACCAGGCGGAGACGGTGCTGCTCGGCCTCGGTCGTGGTTCCGGGCCGCGGTCGATCGCCGGGATGAAGCCGCTGGACCCGCCGTGGGGGCGGCCGTTGCTGGATGTCCCGCGTTCGGCCACCAGGCAGGCGTGCGTCGAGCTGGGCGTGCGCCCATGGGAGGACCCGCACAACGCCGACCCCCGGTTCCGGCGCAGCCGGCTGCGGGCGGAAGTGTTGCCGTTGCTGGAAGACGTGCTGTCGGGCGGCGTCGCCGCCGCACTGGCGCGCACGGCGGCGCAGGTTCGCGAAGACCTCGAAACGCTCGACGCGCTCGCAGCGGAATTACGCGGCGAAGGGGACACGCTCGACGCGAAGGCGTTGGCGGATGTGCCCGCGGCGTTGCGCCGCAGGGTGCTTCGCAGCTGGCTGCTGGACGCCGGCGCGTGTGATCTCACTGACGCGCATCTGCGTTCGGTGGACGATCTCGTCGGGAAATGGCGCGGTCAGGGTGGTGTCTGGCTGCCGGGCAGCTTGGTGGTCGAGCGGTCGCATGGCAGGCTGGCCATGAGTCGTCGCGAGCGGCGCGAAGCCCGCGGCGAATGAGTGTGTCCCGGCCTAGAGGGGAATGACCGTGTACGAAGGCGAGATCGCCTCCGTGCTCGTTACCGAGCAGCAGATCCAAGACAAGATCACCGAACTCGCCAAGCAGATCGCGGCGGACTACGAGAAGGAAGGTGTCGCCGGAGATCTCCTCCTCGTCGGGGTGCTCAAGGGCGCGGTCATGTTCATGACCGATTTCGCCCGTGCCCTGCCGATGCCGGCGCAGCTGGAGTTCATGGCCGTGTCGTCCTACGGTTCGGCCACCTCGTCTTCGGGCGTCGTGCGCATCCTCAAAGACCTCGACCGCGACATCGCGGGCAAGCACGTGCTGATCGTCGAGGACATCGTCGACTCCGGGCTCACGCTTTCCTGGCTGCTGAAGAACCTCGCGAGCCGGAACCCGGCCTCGCTCGAGGTGTGCTCGCTGCTGCGCAAGCCGGAGGCGGTCAAGGTGGACGTCCCGGTCCGGTATGTCGGGTTCGACATCCCCAACGAGTTCGTCGTGGGGTACGGGCTCGACTACGCGGAGCGTTACCGCGACCTGCCGTACATCGGGACACTCGACCCCAAGGTGTACGGGTCCTGACGGATCCGGAAATTGCGGAACCCGGTGTCCCGAGAAGGCGTCATAGAGCACGTCCGAGTGCGTTAACCTAAGCGAACGAGGGTAGCCGCGCCGCCACGCACGGCATCGACTTGGGGCAGGAGAATACCGATGGGGAACACGGATGCCGCCGCGTTCAAGAACGCGGCGGTGAACGGCCAGCTCGGCGTCGACCCCGACGCCGCGCAGAACGTGCTCAAGAAGATCCGCACGGGCAAGGACTCGGTGGAGAACCTGCTGCGCAACGCGGGCTCGCTGGCCGAGGCGCCCAAGCTCGGCGCGAACCCGGTCGGCGACGCCATCGCGGCGAAGTTCTCCCAGCGCGCGGACGGTGGCGGCGACTCCTACGCGCAGGCGCTGCAGAACCTCTACGGCCAGTACCAGCAGGCCGAGGACGCGATCGTCGCGGCGATGAGCCACTACCACCAGATCGAGCAGGACGCCTCGGACGCGCTGTCCGGCCGGGCCTGAGCAACCAGGGGGGCATGAGCAGTCATGGGTAACCAGAGCGAGTCGCCGCAGAGCGCTCCGTCCAGCGTGCGGCTCGGTGACAACGGTGAGTCTGCGGCCATCGTGCAGCAGGCCCGCAACTCCGCCGGCGGCTTCGACTACGGGTCCGACCGCGCCATCGCCAGCCCGCCGAACTGGGCCTCGCAGGAGAGCACCCAGCTCTACCAGGGCGCCACGGTGAACAACGACCCGGCGACGGCGGAGGCCACCGGCCAGCTGTGGGGCAGCCACGGGGACGAGCTGCACCAGGCTGCCAACGACCTGTACAACGCGGTCAGCGAACTGGGCAACGCCTGGGTCGGCAAGGGTGCCTCTTCCGCGCAGGGCGCGCTGGTGGGCATCGCGAACTCCAGCCAGCAGGCCGGGGACGCGGCGCACACCATGTCGAGCCGGATGGCGCAGCAGGCCGTGGCGGCGGCCGAGGTCAAGAAGATGCCGCAGCCCAAGGAGTTCGACCCCGCCAAGCAGACGGCGGCGATGCTCGCCGGCGGCCCGGCCGCGATGGTCACGGACATGAAGCAGCAGTCCGATGAGGCCAAGGCGGTGCACGCCCAGCAGGTCCAGTACTTCAACGCCTATACGCAGGCGATGTCCGACGTGGACGACTCCACGCCGAGCTTCGGCCCGGAGTCGCTCGGCCTGCCCGCGGACGGCAGCATCGGCTCCACCAAGGCGTCGTCGGTCGGCGCGAACACCGGCGGGACGGTCGGCGTGCTCGGTGGTGTCTCCGGCGGTCCGGCGCTGGGCGCGAACGGCGGAGCCGACGGCTTCGGCGGCGGCAACCGGTCCCAGCTCGGCCAGATCGGCGAAGCCGGTCAGGTCGGCGCTCCGGGTGCGCAAGGTGCTCCCGCTGCTCCGCCCGCTCCGGCGGCGGGCACGGCCGCGCCCGCGTCCACCGGTGCCAGCGCGGTGCCGACGTCTTCCTCGGGTGGCGGCGGTTCCAGTGCCGCGCTCGCCGCGGGCCTCGGCCTGGCCGGTGGCGGCCTCGGCGTCGGCGGGCTCAAGGCGGCGCTCGGCCGTGGCAGCAAGTCCGGCGCGAAGAAGGACGGCGACAGCACGGCCGCGGCCAGCACCGACGGTGCCGAGCAGCAGGGCCACGGCGCCGCGCAGAACCAGGGCGTGATGTCGGCCAACGGCACCATCGGCGGCTCGAACACCACGGCCGCCACCCCGGGCATGGGCGGTATGGGTGCCGGTGGCGCGCACGGCGGCGAGGAGGATCAGGAGCACAACCGTGCGTCCTTCCTCATCGAGGCCGACCCGGACGAAGCGTTCGGCGCCAACGTGGCCACCGCGCCGCCGGTCATCGGGGCCTGGTCGGACGAAGACGAAGACTGAGTCGCAGGTGCAGGAGAGCCGGGAGCGCTTGCTCCCGGCTCTCGTCCGGCCTCCGGGGTTAGGGGACAGTAGTGACACGAGCGGAGCTGCTCACTCCGCTGGAGCTGGACTTTCTGTGGGAGTCGTTCGGGCAGGGTGAGCTGCCCTACCCGCTGGAGGTCCGTTCCCACGGGGCGACCCTCGACGAACGCGCGCACCTGCGCGGGCAGGTGCTGAACGAGCTGGGCAGGCGTGGCGTCGTGGACGGCCGCGGCCGCCCGGAGCCACACGTCGAGGAGTTCTTCGAGATCCTCAGTGGCGCCGAGGTCAGCCTCGACTCGGTGCACATCGCCGCCCCCAGCACGCCTCCGCTGCTCGCGGTGTGCGCCGCGCTGGGCGGGCAGGCCGTGCTCACGGTGCACGACGAGCGCGGGTTCCACTTCCACCCGGTCCCGGCCGACGGGCTGGCCAGCGCGATGGTCTCGCTGATGCCCGCGGCGCCGCGCGGCTCGGAGAAGTCGATCACGGTGCCGCTGGAGCAGCTGCTCACCGGTACCGGCGCGGACTTCCTCCAGCGCCGGGTGCCCGACGCCGACGGCAAGATCAGCGCGGACGCCGACCGCAAGGCGCTCGCGAGGCTGCAGGCGCAGCCGCGCCTGCGTGGCGGACAGATCGGCGCGAACGCTCGCGGCCGCTCTGGCGGCAAGGTGCGCACACCGGTGCTGAGCTGGTTCGACACCGACGCCGGCCGGTACTTCACCCAGGCCAGTCGCGGGCACGACGGACGTGACTGGATCACCATCGCACCGGCGGACGCGGCGTCGCTGCGCGCACGGCTCAATGAGATGCTTTCCGGTGCCGCCAGCACGAGCATGGCACCGGGAGGAGCATGGTGACCCGGCCTGAGTTCTTCACGCCGTTGACGTTCGACTTCGTGTGGGAGTCGATGGAGCTCGGCGAGCTGCCCTATCCGCTTCGGGTGCGTTCGCACGGCGCCACCGTGGACGAGCGCGCGGCGCTGCGGCAGCGGGCGCACAACGAGCTCAAGGCGCGCGGCCTGCGTGATCACTTCGGCAGGCTGGAGCCGCACGTCGAGGACTGGTTCGGCCTGCTGGCCCGGCCGACGCTGAGCATCGACGCGCTGCACATCCCGGAGTTCCAGCACCCGCCGGTCGGCATCCTCGCCGCCTCCGACGGGCAGCAGGGCGTACTCGCGATCCAGGACGCGGACGGCATCTGGATCCGGCCCACCTTCGCCGAAGGCCTCGCCTCCGCCGTGGTGGAACTGCTGCCGCCGAGCAGCCGCGGCACCGAGCCTTCCGTCACGTTGCCGGTGGAAGAGGCCATGCGCATCCCGCCGAGCCGGGTGACGGTGCCCGTCGGCGGTGGCGAAGCGCCGGCGAAATCCGCGAAGTCCGGTGGCCGGCGCCGGCAGGCGCTCAGCGAGCAGGCGGCCGACCCGCGTGAAACGTATGCCCGGATTTCCGGCCAGCCCCGGCTGCGCGGAGGTCAGCTTGCAGCGAACACGCGGAGCGAGATCAACGGCCGCCGCCGTTCGCCCGTGCTCGCCTGGTTCGACACCTCCACCGGCCGCTACCTCAGCCTTTCCCGGGCAGGCACGGACGGGCGCGAATGGGTGACGGTGTCCGGGGCGGACGCGAAGACGCTGCGGAGCAGGCTGGGCGAGATGGTCGCCGGACTCGGGGGCTGATCCCGGGAACACCGGACCTTGATCGGCCGTTGACCAGCCGGAGACTCGTGCAGGTGTCCACGTCGGCCGGACTGTACCCTGGTTGGACGGGTGTCCCTAGTACACCGTCAGTCGTTGTTACACCGTGACGGCGGATGTCACCATCTACCGCCTAACCAGGGAGGGTCAAGGCCAGCACGGCCGAGGCATATGGACCGGAAGCGCCTGCTCAGGAACCCACTGCTGTGGATCGTCGCGGTTGTGCTGCTCTTCTTGGCGTACAACACCATCTTCGACAGCGACCGCGGCTACACCCAGGTCCCGACTTCACAGGCGATCGCGCAGATCAGCGCGAACAACGTGAAGGAAGCGAACCTCGAGGACAAGGAGCAGCAGCTCAAGCTGTCGCTCAACAACAAGATCGACGTCGACGGCCAGCAGGTCGACCAGATCATCACGCCGTACCCGGCGGACGCCACGGCGGACATCTACAACCAGCTGATCAAGGCGCCGAACGTCAAGTTCACGACGTCGGTCACGCAGCAGTCCTGGCTCCAGTCGGTGCTCGTCTACCTCATCCCGCTGGGCATCCTGCTCCTGTTGTTGATGTGGATGATGAACAACGCGCAGGGCGGCGGCAACCGGGTCCTCAACTTCGGCAAGTCCAAGGCGAAACAGCTCAACAAGGACATGCCGAAGACCACCTTCGGCGATGTCGCGGGCGCCGACGAAGCGGTCGAAGAGCTGTACGAGATCAAGGACTTCCTGCAGAACCCGGCCCGCTACCAGGCGCTGGGCGCGAAGATCCCGAAGGGCGTGCTGCTCTACGGCCCGCCCGGTACCGGTAAGACGCTGCTCGCGCGAGCCGTCGCCGGTGAGGCCGGGGTGCCGTTCTACACGATCTCCGGTTCCGACTTCGTCGAGATGTTCGTCGGTGTCGGTGCCTCCCGTGTGCGTGACCTCTTCGAGCAGGCCAAGCAGAACGCGCCGTGCATCATCTTCGTCGACGAGATCGACGCGGTCGGCCGTCAGCGTGGCGCCGGCCTCGGCGGTGGGCACGACGAGCGCGAGCAGACGCTGAACCAGCTGCTGGTCGAGATGGACGGGTTCGACTCCCGCGGCGGGATCATCCTGATCGCGGCCACGAACCGGCCCGACATCCTGGACCCGGCGCTGCTGCGCCCCGGCCGGTTCGACCGGCAGATCCCGGTGTCCGCGCCCGACCTGATGGGCCGCCGCGCGATCCTGCAGGTGCACTCGAAGGGCAAGCCCCTTGCGCAGAACGTCGACCTGGACGCGCTGGCCAAGCGCACCGTGGGCATGTCCGGCGCCGACCTGGCGAACGTGATCAACGAGGCCGCGCTGCTGACCGCCCGCGAGAACGGGCACGTGATCAACGATCACGCGCTTGAGGAGTCGGTCGACCGCGTGATCGGCGGCCCGGCGCGCAAGAGCCGGATCATTTCCGAGAAGGAGAAGAAGATCACCGCCTACCACGAGGGCGGGCACGCGCTGGCCGCGTGGGCGATGCCGGACCTGGAGCCGGTGTACAAGCTCACGATCCTGCCGCGCGGGCGCACCGGCGGGCACGCGCTGATCGTCCCGGAGGACGACAAGCAGCTGATGACCCGGTCGGAGATGATCGCGAGGCTGGTGTTCGCGCTCGGCGGGCGCACCGCCGAGGAGCTCGTCTTCCACGAGCCGACCACCGGCGCCTCGTCCGACATCGAGCAGGCCACGAAGATCGCGAAGGCGATGGTCACCGAGTACGGCATGAGCGCCCGCCTCGGCGCCGTGAAGTACGGCCAGGAGCAGGGTGACCCGTTCCTCGGCCGGTCCGCGGGACGGCAAGCGGACTACTCGCTCGAGGTCGCGCACGAGATCGACGAAGAGGTGCGCAAACTCATCGAGACCGCGCACACGGAGGCGTACGAGGTCCTCAACACCTACCGGGATGTGCTCGACAACCTGGTGATGGAGGTCCTGGAGAAGGAAACCTTGCAGCGCAAGGACCTGGAGCGGATCTTCGCCTCGGTCGAGAAGCGCCCGCACATCACCGTGTTCAACGAGTTCGGCGAGCGGATCCCGTCGGACAAGCCGCCGATCAAGACCCCGGGCGAGCTGGCGATGGAGCGCGGTGAGCCGTGGCCCCCGCCGCAGGAGGAGAAGCCGGCCCGTCGTCCGGAGCCCACTCCGGTGGGTACCGCGCCGGGTGGTGGCGACCTGCCTGGCGGGCCGCCGTACGGCAACCAGCCGGAGCCGCCGTCGAACCCGTACGCTCCGCCGCCCTCGGGTGCTTACCCGCCCAACGGTGGTGGCCGTCCGTACGGTCCGAACGGCACCGGCCAGTGGCCGCAGCCTTCGGGTGGGCAGCAGTCCGGGCCGCCGCACTACGGCGCCCCTCCTGGATGGACCCCGGCCACCCAGCCGGGCAACCAGCCGTGGCGTCCGCCCGCCGACGAATGGCGTCAGGGCAACGGCCCCGGCACCGGCGGCGACGAGCAGCAGCGCCCTGGTTGGTTCGGTGGATCCGGTGAAGGTGGTCAGCACCGCCAGGACCCGGACGACCAGGACGGCCAAAATCGACAGTGAGCTGACGGCGTGGACGGGCCGGCGATGAGCGGCGGCCTGCCCACGCCGGGCCGCTGTGCGGTGATGGGCGTTCTCAACGTCACCCCGGATTCCTTTTCGGACGGTGGCAGGTACTTCGATCTGGATGCCGCGCTGGCGCACGCGCACGAGATGTGGGAGCGCGGCGCGGATGTCATCGACGTGGGCGGTGAATCCACCCGCCCCGGGGCCGCGAGGGTGGACGCGCAGACGGAGATCGACCGCGTGCTGCCGGTGGTGAGCGCGCTCGCGTCCGATGGTCTGTGTCTTTCCGTGGACACCACGCGGGCTGCCGTGGCTGAGGCCGCGCTCGACGCGGGCGCGAAGATCATCAACGATGTTTCGGGCGGTCTCGCCGATCCGGCCATGGCGAAGGTCGCGGCCAGCACAGGCGTTCCGTGGGTGCTGATGCACTGGCGCGGGCACAGCAAGGACATGAACGCGTTGGCCAGCTACGAAAACGTGGTCGCCGATGTGCGCGCGGAGCTCACCGAGCGGGTCGACGCGGCGCTCGCCGCCGGAGTGGCGGAGTCGAGCATCGTCATCGATCCGGGGCTGGGCTTCGCGAAGCGCGCCGAGCACGACTGGGCGTTGCTGCACGGTCTTGGCGAGTTCGTGGGGATGGGGTTCCCGGTGCTCGTCGGCGCTTCGCGAAAGCGCTTTCTCGGCCGTTTGCTGGCCGACGAGAATGGTGATCCGAGGCCGCCCTCCGGCCGGGAAGTGGCCACGGCCGCGGTCTCGGTGCTGGCCGCCGCGAACGGTGCCTGGGGAGTGCGGGTGCATTCCGTCGGGGCGTCGCTGGACGCGGTCACGGTCGCGGCTGCTTGGCAGCGTGGGCATGGCTGACCGGATCACCCTGACCGGGCTGCGGGTTTTCGGGCGGCACGGGGTTTTCGAGCACGAGAAGCGGGATGGGCAGGAGTTCGTCGTCGACATCACGGCCTGGCTGGATCTCACCAAGGCGGCGGAGACGGACGAGCTGAAGCAGACCTTGCACTACGGCGAACTGGCCGAGCTCGCGGCCGGCATCGTCGGCGGCGAGCCTTATGACCTGATCGAGAGCGTCGCGGGGAAGATCGCCGGTGAGGTCATGCGGGACGAGCGGTTGAGCGCGGTGGAGGTGACGGTGCACAAACCGTCCGCCCCGATCCCCCTCACCTTCGACGACGTGGCTGTCACGGTCCGGCGGGAACGGTGAGCCGCGCGGTGCTTTCCCTGGGGTCGAACCTCGGGGACAGGTTGGGGCATCTGCAATCCGTGCTCGACGGGCTGGGCCGTGCCGTGCTGGCAGTGTCCACTGTGTACGAAACCGAGCCGTGGGGCGTGACGGATCAGCCGGATTTCCTCAACGCGGTGTGCATTGTGGACGATCCGGCCCGGGACCACTGGGCTTGGCTGCGCGCCGGGCAGGAGCTGGAGCAGGCGGCGGGCCGGGTGCGCGAGGTGCGCTGGGGCCCGCGCACGCTCGATGTCGATGTGGTCACCGTGGACGGCGTGACTTCGGACGATCCGGAGCTGCTCCTGCCGCACCCGGGCACGCCGGAGCGGTCGAGCGTCCTGGTGCCCTGGCTGGAGATCGAGCCGGAGGCGGTGCTTCCAGGACACGGCTCGGTGCGGAGCCTGCTGATGGCACGTCCGGTGGAAGATCGCGACTCGGTGCACCCACGCCCGGACCTGCGCCTGTTCCGCAAGGGCTAGGCGGGTTCGGAGGGGCCGGTCTCTGAAGGGTCGGCGGCTTCGGGCGGCGCAACCGATTCCGAGGGGGCAGGCGGTTTCGGAGGGCAAACCAGTTCTGGAGGGCTACACGGTTCCGGGGCGGCCAGGTGCTTCGGTGGGCCAGCGGTGCCGAGGGCAGGTGGGATCCGGACGTAACCGTTCGGAAGGGCTCGGCGGTGCCGAGAGCAGGCGGATCCGGACGTAACCGTTTGGAAGGGCTCGGCGGTGCCGAGGGCAGGCGGTTCCGGAGGCAACCGTTTCGAAAGGCTCGGCGGTGCCGAGAGCAGGCGGTCCCGGAGGCGCAACCGCTTCGAAGGGCTCGGCGGTGCCGAGGGCAGGCGGCTTCGGGAGGCAACCGTTTGGAAGGGCTCGGCGGTGCCGAGGGCAGGCGGCTTCGGGAGGCAACCGTTTGGAAGGGCTCGGCGGTTCCGGCGGCAGGCGGTCCCGGAAGCGCAACCGCTTCGAAGGGCTCGGCGGTGCCGAGGGCAGGCGGATCCGGAGGCAACCGCTTCGAAGGGCTCGGCGGTGCCGAGGGCAGGCGGATCCGGAGGCAACCGCTTCGAAGGGCTCGGCGGTGCCGAGGGCAGGCGGCTTCGGGAGGCGCAGGCGTTTCAAAGGGCCGGGCCGTTCCCAGAAGGCCTAAGCCGTCCCGAAAGGCCTAAGCGGTTTCGGTGCGCTGGAAGCCGTAGGCGCGCTCGACCTTTGCCACCCGCACATGGGCAAAGGGTTTCTGCGGGCGAACAGAACCAGACCCCCAGCTCAGCCCCGTGCAACCTTCGCAGCAGCCGTCGAATCGCGTTCTACCAGGGGGGCCTCCAGCAGCACCGTCTCCCGGGGCCGGGTGTGGTCCGCGATCCGGCGCAGCAACAGGTTCACGCCCGCGGACCCCACTTCATCCGCGGGCAGCTGGATCGTGCTCAGGCTCGGCTCCAGATACGCGGCGAAGGGGTGGTCGCCATACCCGAGAATCCGCACGTCTCCCGGCACGCTCAGCCCGCATTCCCGCACCGCGCGATAAACACCGAGCGCGAAATAGTCATTGCCGGTGACGATCAGCTCCGGGTGGTTCTCCCGCGTCAGTACCCCCGCCGCCAGCCGGTACGCGTCATCCGGGCGCCACGGCAGACTGGCGCCCGCCGTCCGGCGGGTGGGGACCTTCAGTACCAGCGAACGCTCCGGATCCCCGATCGCACGGTGGAAACCGGCGATCCGCGCCGTCACGGTGCTGATCTCCAGATCCTCCTCGAACAGCCACGCCCGCCGCGTGCCGCTGCCCACCCGGCGCACCGCGTCGGTGATCGCCCGCTCCACGTCGAGGCCCACGAAGTCCAGCCCCAGCGCGGGAATGTCGCGGCTCAGCAGCACCGCCGGGATCCCCGCATCCGCGAGCTGCTCCCAGCCCGCGCCGCGTTGCTGGATCGGCACCCCGAGGACGCCGTCCACGCCGTAGCGCAACAGCTCCTGCAGGGCCCGCTCCTCGTTGTCCTCCGACTCCTCGGTGACGAGCAGCAACACCGAGTACCCCTCGGCCCGGCACTGCCGCTCCACCGCCGAGATCAGCGCCGCGTAGAAGGGGTTCGACGGGTTCGTGATCACCAGGCCGACCACCATCGTGGTGCCCGAGACCAGGGAACGGGCATGGCTGTTCGGCACGTACCCCAGCCGGCGGGCCTCGGCGACGATCCGTTCCCTCGTGGCCTCACTGACCTGGTCCTTGCCCGCCAGCGCGCGGGACACCGTGTTCGCCGAGAGGCCGACGCGGTCCGCGACATCCCGCAACGTGACCCGCTGGTTCCGCGACACCCGTCGGCCCCTCCCGTCTCAGCCCTTGCCCACCAGGTAGATCCGCACCTTCGCGACCGCGCCGGGGGCCACTTCGCAGCTCAGCCGCAGCCACTGCCCGAACCCGGTCACCGGCCAGCTGGTCAGCCCGGCCGCGTCCACCCGGTGCCGATTATCGTCGAGCGGGCACCAGTGCAGCCCGTCAGGGGAGATCTCGGTGCGGAACTCCACCGAACCGGTCAGCTCCAGTGCCTGCACGAAGAACCGGGCTTCGCCCGCCCACGGGAGTTCGTACGGTTCGGTGCGGAAATCCTCGCGCACCACCGTGTTGCGTTCCAGTACCGCGGTCATCGTCGAGCGCATCGGCCTCACCAGTCCACCGAGATCAGCACCGAGTCCAGGAACAGGAAGTTCCGGATCGCCGCGTGCGTGCGTACCGAGAAATAGAAGTTGAGCAGGTTGTCCAGGGTCGAGTACCGGTCCGGGTACACCGGCACCGGCACGTCCCGCATGTCGACCACCCTGTCGTTGAGCTGGAACTCCACATTGGACCGGGTCGCGGTGTCGATCTCCCAGCGCAGGTAGTGCCAGTTGATCTTCGTGGGCACCTCGTTGACGCACAGCTCCTGCGGGTCCGTCAGATACCGCCAGTCGTCCGGGTCGGGCGCGGTGAAGTCGGCCGCGTACGGCAGCGCGAACCTGCCCTCCTGGTGATCACGCGGCGTCGGCTCCGGCACCACCGGGTACATCCACTGCCTGGTGAGCTCACCGTCGAGGTTGGTGTTCTGGTAGCGCAGCACGTTGTGGTAGCGGATCCCGTTGTCCGCGCAGATGTCGGTGGCCACCGTGAAGGCACCGAACTGAGACTCCGCCGGATGCCGGTTGCCGTCCCAGTCCACAGTGGACGGAAGCTCGGCGCCGACGACGGCCTCTGCCTTGAAGGCGAAGTACGTCTCGATGCGCACGCGGCCCCGGCCGGCCATCGTCAGCCGCCGGATGCCGGTGGCGGTGTGCCCCTTGTGCGGCCGCGTCGCCAGTTTCAGCGCGTAGTCCCCGCTCAGCGTGCCGTGCGTGCCGACGTCGAAGAACGAGCACGAGGACAGCTGTGGCGGCCGGAAGTCCCGCATGTGGTCGTCGACGGTGTCCAGGTCGCCGCGTCCGTCGTAGTTGCCGATCAGCTCGGTCCACCCGTGGGTGGTCGAGGAGAACCGGTCGAAGCACAGGATGCGGTCCAGTGGATTGAACTTCGCCAGCGCGGGATCGCCGGGCGGCCGGATGGCCGTCGTGCTCATCGCCTCGTCCTCTCCAGATTAACGTTCATGTTGGTGACGACAAGGACGCGTTCCTTGACTGTTGGAGCGAGGAGATCGTAGCCTGTCGTCGCCATTAACGTTAATGGTCAGAGCTCAATGACGCAATGAGGGGTCATCGATGGCACTTCGGATCAGCCGGGCGACGGTCGCTTCGACCGTGGGCACCGCCTTGGAGTGGTACGACTTTTCGCTGTACGGCACGGCCGCCGCGCTGGTGCTTCCGCAGGTGTTCTTCCCCTCCGGGAACCCGCTCGCGGCCACCCTGTCTTCGCTGGCCACCTTCGCCGTCGGCTTCTTCGCGAGGCCCGTCGGCGGTGTGCTGATCGGCATCTTCGGCGACCGCGTCGGCCGCCGGACGATGCTCTTCATCACGCTGCTGCTGATGGCGGTCGCGTCGACGCTGATCGGCGTACTTCCCAGCTATGCCACGGCGGGTGCCTTCGCGCCCGTCGCGCTCGTGGTCCTGCGGGTGGTGCAAGGGCTCGGCGCCGGCGGTGAATACGCGGGCGCGATGCTGATGTCCGCGGAGCACGCCGAAACCAGGTCGCGTGGGCTCAACGCCAGCGCGCCCACGCTCGGCAACGCGGTGGGCGCGCTCGTGGCCACCGGCGTCTACTTCCTCGTGCAGAGCACGATGTCCAAAGAGGACTTCCTGAGCTACGGCTGGCGGATCCCGTTCCTGCTCAGCTGTCTGGTCGGCGTGGCGGGCGTGATCGTGCGGCTCAAGGTCTCCGACAGCCCGGAATTCAAGCAGGCCAAGGAAGAAGGCCGCTCGACCCGCGCGCCGCTGCGGGAGCTGTTCGCCTCCTCCGGGCACAAGATCATCCCCGGCATGCTGGTGAGCGTCGCGCCGAACGTGATCAGCTACCTGCCCTCGGTCTACGCGCTGACCTACCTCACCAAGCACGTCGGCGTCGCGTCGTGGGTCGGGCTCGTCGGGATCGTGATCGCGAACGCGGTCAAGTTCGTGACCGTGCCGACCGCGGGCTGGCTGTGCGACCGGTTCGGCAGGCGGCCGGTGATGACCATCGGCGCGATCTCCGCAGCGGTGCTGTTCTATCCCTTCTTCTTCATGCTCGACACCGGGACGCCGGTGGTCATCTGGGCCGCGTTCGTGCTGATCTACACCTTGTGCAACGACCTCACGCTCGCCTCGCAGGCGACGATGATGTCGGAGCTGTTCGACGTCCGGTACCGCTACACCGGCGTCACCTTCACCCGCGAGATCGCGGGCGCGATCGTCGGCGGCTGCATCCCGTTCGTCGCCGAGGCGCTCAACGACGCGTCGGGTGGGAAGACCTGGCCCATCGTGCTGGTGTCTTCCTTGCTGTGCCTGCTTTCCGTGGTGGGCGCGCGGTTCATCAAGGAGCCCGAGCACCTGCGGGCGCCCGCGGTGGCCCGGACTCCCGTCGCTTAGCCGCGCAGAGCCGAGACGAGATAAGCCATCCCGTCGGCACGACTCGGGATCGGCGGCCAGCCGTTCATGATCCCCAGCAGCTGCCAGTAGCGCTCGGCGCGCGCGTCGTTGTGTTGCTCGATCCGGTCGGCCAGTTCCGGCCGGGTCAGCCCCACCGCGGCGCGCTCCAGTTCGCCCGCCAATTTCTGCGCCGCCTTCGACGACGGCGGTGTGCCCGCGTCGCGCAAGGCTTGTGCCCTGTCAGCCCAGCTGTGCAGTTTCTCTTGGTGCACCGGCAAAGGCTGCGGGTTGATCCCGGCCGCGCGCACCTCGGCGTGCCGCTCGCTCATGCTGCGGACCGCTTGCCGGTACGCGGGATCCTGGATCAGCTCCGCGAACTCCACCCACGCTTCGACCTGTTCCGGGCTCGGATCGTCGGGCAGCGTGGGTTTCGCCGACCGCATCCGGTCGTAGAACCCGGAATCCACCTCCAGCCCCTCGGTCATCTCCGTCCAGAACTCGTCGACGAGCCGGGCGCGTTCGTCGTCGGACATCGAGGCCAGTTTGTTCATCAGCTTCACTTCCTCCAGCTCGGATTCGCGCTTCACGACCGCGCGCAGCACCGCCCGGCGCAGCCGGAGCCGGTGGATCTGCTCGTCGAGCGCCGCCACGTGCCGGGCGGCCAGCCGCGGCACGGTGGTCTCGCTGGCCAGCACCTGCGTGATCTCGGCGAGTCCGAGGCCGAGCTCCCGCAGGGTGCGGATCAGCTCGAGCCGGGCCAGCGAACGGGCGTCGTAGAGCCGGTAGCCGGACGGCGTGCGGTCGGTGGGCGGGAGCAGTCCCTCATCGGAGTAGAACCGGATGGTCTTCACGGCCAGCCCGGTCCGGCGCGCCAGCTCGCCGATGGTGAACGTCCTGCTCACGTCGTCCATGCTGTGGTCTCCAGCGGCTGGAGGGTCAAGCTGTTACCGGTACGGTAGGCGCATGCACTTCACGCGGCCCCGTGAGCTGGTGACCGCCGGGCTGATCGGGCTGGTGCTGGCGTACCTGGCGTTCGAGTTCGCGTACGGCTCGTTGCCCGATCTGCCGCGTTTCGGCGGGGTCACGCTGCTCGTGATCGCGGTCATCGAAGTGGTGCTGGCGTGGTCGATCCGCGGCCGGATCAAGGAGGGCCGACTCGTGGGCGCGATCGCCGTCGCGCGGGCGGTGGCGCTGGCGAAGGCGTCGTCGTTGCTCGGAGCGTTGTTCACGGGTGCGTGGTTGGGCGCCCTAGTGGCTCTGCTGCCACGTGTCAATGAGGTTTCGGCGGCCGCCGGTGACTCACGCAGCGCGATCATCGGGCTGATCAGTGCGGCGCTGCTCGTACCGGCGGCTTTGTGGCTGGAGCATTCCTGCCGAACACCTGACACGCGTGATCAGGATCGCGATAATCACCCGACCGGTTAACGCGGGGAAGCTACCGCTCGAAGTACCGACTAGGTCTCAGACGGATAACTAGAGGGTACGGTGTTCGGCATGACTGGCGTGGGTGACGACTCGCGCGGCCGCCTGGTGGGCAGGCCGTGGTTCGTCGTCGGCTTGGCCCTCGCCCTGGCCGCGACTCTGGCGCTCGTGCTGGCCGACGACATCCGCTACCTACGGTTGGGCATCGTCGCCGCGCTGTGGGCCGCCCTCGTCGGCGCGTTCCTCGCGGTCAGGTACCGCAAGCAGGCGTCCAGCACGGAAGACGCCGTCGCGCAGGCGCAAGAGGTCTACGAACTGGAACTGGAACGGGAGATCGCGGCCCGGCGGGAGTACGAGCTGGAGGTCGAGGCCGAAACCCGTTCGCGGGTGCAGGCCGATTCCCGGAACGAGCTCGACGCGCTGCGCGCCGAGGTGAGTGCGCTGCGGGACAACCTGCAGTCGCTCTTCGGCGGAGAGGTCCTGCTGGAACGGGTCGCGCTCACCGCGCAGGCCACGAGGATGCGTGCCCTTCGCGAGGAGCAGCGCATCGTCGAAAGCGGACCGGGCAGCAACGGGAACGGCAACCGCTCCCCGGCGCAGCTGACGGCCGCACCGACGCCGCCGTCGAAGGAGCGGCCGACGCAGTTCATGGACCGCGTCCGGGAAAAACAGTCGGCGCGGGCCGGCGGGCGTCCGGCCGCGCCGGAACCACGCCGCCCCGAGCGTTCGATGGATCTGCCGCAGCGCCGCCCGCCGAACGAGGCGCCGTCCCGTGGCAATGGCGCGGCGGCGAGCGTCGCGAAGGCCGCCGCCGATGCGCGTGCGGAGCAGACCAGGGTTCAGCAGGCGGCCGCGCTGCCGCGTGAGCAGCGGCGGGACACGCGCGCCGAGTCCACCCGCCCGGCGTTCAGCCCGTCCGAACGGGCGCGCCGCGCGAAGGCGGAGAAGCCCGCGCAGCCGCCGGAGCCGGTCGAGGAACCGACCAAGATGTCCAAGCCGGTCGACGCCGACTGGACGCCTTCGTGGGAGGGCCGCTTCAACCGCGATCGCGGCGACAACGGCAACACCGCCCCGAAGACCCCGGAACCCCAGATCCCGCCGGCGCCGGAGCCGGTGGCGGCCCGGCTGGAGCCGCCGCAGGAGGAGCTCCCGCCGCCGAGCAATCCCACCTTGCCCGTCGAGGTGCGGCGTGCGGCGCAGGAAGCCCGTGGTGGCGGCCGTCGTCGCAGGTCCGAAGAGGAGTCGCCCGCGGAGACCTCCGCCGGTGGTGGACGTCGTCGGCGCCCGGAAAACGAAGCGCCGTCGTGGGGCGCCGCCCCGGGTGGGCAGCATTCCGGCAGCCACGCGCGGCCGGACGTGACTCCCGGCCGCCCCGGTGAATCCTCGGGATACCAGGAGCCTGTTCGCCGGTCCGGTGAGGCGTCGGGTTACCGCAACCCGACGCCGCGCCGCTCCGGTGAGTCGTCCGGCTACCGCTCCGCGCCGCAGTCTGGCCGTCGCTCGGACGAGTCCTCTGGCTACAGGCCCGCGCTCGAGGAGAGCACCCCGACCGGCTCGCACGCGTCCGGCCGCTCGGTGAGCGACCTGCTGAAGGCACACGGCACCACCGACGCGATCCCGCGCCGGCGCCGCCGCGCCGAGGACTGAGGCGCCCGCCACAGGCATTTCCGGAGTGCGTGGAGCGTCACCGTAGAGTGCCGGGCTGTGACGGCACCTCGCAGGATCACCGTGCTCTTGCCCGTGCTCGGCCTCGTCGTGGTCGCGATCTGCGGGCTGACGCTGCTTGCCCTGGTCACGGTCCGCGTCGGCCCATTGGCCGTCGCGATCGGCGTCGCCGCCGCGCTCGTGCCGGTCGCCGTGGTGGTGGCGACGTTCCTCTGGGTCGACCGCTGGGAGCCCGAGCCCGCGAAACTGCTGCTGCTCGCCTTCGCCTACGGCGCGTGCATCGCGACGCTCACCGCGCTGCTGATCAACAACACCGCGGAGACGGTCGGGGATCTGTTGCTGGGCAAGGGAAACGGCAGCCGGATCAGCGCGCTGGTCTCCGCCCCGCTGGTCGAGGAGGCGGCGAAGGGCTCGTTCGTGCTCGCCATCCTGTTGCGCCGCAGCGACGAGTTCGACGGGATCGTCGACGGCATCGTCTACGCCGGACTCACCGCGGCCGGCTTCGCCTTCACCGAGAACATCTACTACTTCGGCCGCGCCTTCTCGGACTACGGATTCGGCGACGGCACCAGCGCGGGCGTGATCGCCGCTTTCGTGCTGCGCGGGGTGCTTTCGCCGTTCACACACCCGTTGTTCGCGACGCTCACCGGGATCGGGCTCGGGGTGGCGGCGCGGTCCACGTCGAAGTCGGTCCGGATTCTGGCGCCGCTCGGCGGCTACGTCGGGGCCGTGCTGCTGCACGCGTTGTGGAACGGCGCCGCGACGCTCGGCGGCGCCAAGACCTTCCTCAACGTGTACTTCCTGATCTTCGTGCCGATGTTCATCGCCGTGTTCATGCTGGTGCTGCTGCAACGACGGCGCGAACAGCGGATCATCGTCGCGGCGCTGCCGAGGATGGTGGCGGACCGCTGGATCGCGGCGTCGGAGGTCGAGCTGCTGTCGAGCCTGGCAGGCAGGCGGCAGTGGCGCCGGCAGGTGCGCAAGCAGTCCGGCTCCCGCGCGGCGCGCGCCGTCGGGGCGTATCAGGCCAACGTCACACAACTGGCGTTCCTGAAGCGGGCCAAGCCGACCGTCCAGAGCACGGACCGGCAGCGGGAGCTGCTGAACAGCCTTCGTGCCTCGCGTGCCGAGGCTGTCCGGCTGGCGGGTGACAAAGCACAGGCGGGGTGACCCGGGACGGGTGAAGCTGGTCACCAAGGCCCGGCGGCCGGCCCGGCGCCGAGCTACTCTCGCGCCGTCGTCCGGTACCCGAAACCGATCGGGACTGGAACGAGTTGAGGAGCTTTCTGCCATGTGCGTCCACAGGGGCACGCCATGAGGCCCGCCCGGCTCGCCGTCGGGGTGGTCTCCGCGGGCCGTGTCGGCAGCGTATTGGGCGCGGCGCTCGCCCGCGCCGGACACAATGTCGTTGCCGCTTCCGGGATTTCCGCCGCTTCCGTCGAGCGCGCCGAACGGCTGCTGCCCGGTGTGCCGTTGCTGCCGCCGGACGAAGTGCTCGAGGCCGCCGATCTGGTGCTGCTCGCCGTCCCCGATGACACGTTGCCCGGCCTCGTTTCCGGCCTCGCCGCGACCAAGGCCTGGCGGCCGGGGCAGATCGTCATCCACACCTCGGGCGCGCACGGCGTCGGGGTGCTCGATCCGGTCGCCGAAGCCGGCGCCCTGCCGCTCGCGCTCCACCCGGTGATGACCTTCACCGGCCGCGAAGAGGACTTACAGCGGATGGCCGCGTGCACGGTGGGGATCACCGCGGCGCCGGACGACGAGGCCGCCTGGAACGTCGGCGAAGCGCTGACGGTGGAGATGGGCGGCGAGCCCGTGCGGGTGCCCGAAGCCGCGCGCCCGCTCTACCACGCCGCGCTCGCCCACGGCGCGAACAACCTCGTCACGCTCGTCGCGGATTGCCTCGATCTCCTTGGTGGGGCGGGGATAGCCAATGCGGAGCGGATGCTGGGCCCACTACTCTCGGCGGCACTGGACAATGCTTTGCGCCACGGCGACCGGGCGCTCACCGGACCGGTGGCGCGCGGCGACACCGGAACCGTCCGCAAGCACCTCGCGGTGCTCGCGGAGGCGGCGCCCGAAATCGAACCCTGCTACAGCGCGCTCGCGCGGCGCACCGCGGCCAGGGCTTCGGCGGCCGGCCTGCTCGGCGCCGAAGCGGCCGCCGAACTCTCCGAGCTTCTCGACGAAGGACCGAAGTGACCCCCACCCCGAAATTCACCCGCGGGCAGCTGAACGTCTTCCAGACCCCGGACGACGTCAGCCGAGTCACCGCCGCGCTGCACTCGGTCGGCCGGAAGGTCGCGCTGGTGCCGACGATGGGCGCGCTGCACGCCGGGCACCTGGAGCTGATCCGCCGCGCCAAGCGGCTGCCGAACACCGTCGTCGGCGCGTCGATCTTCGTGAACCCGTTGCAGTTCGGCGAAGGCGAGGACTTCGACGCCTACCCGCGCCCGCTGGAGCGCGACCTGGACAAGCTGACCGAGGCGGGCGTCGAGCTGGCGTTCGTGCCCAAGGCGGGCGATCTGTACCTGGAGGGGCACGCGGTGACCGTGCACCCCGGCCCGCTCGGCGACGAGCTGGAGGGCGTGCACCGGCCCGGCCATTTCGCCGGGATGCTCACGGTGGTCAACAAGCTGTTGAACATCGTGCGCCCCGACTACGCGTTCTTCGGGGAGAAGGACTACCAGCAGCTGGTGCTGATCAAGCGGATGGCCGCGGATCTCAACCTGGGCACCAGGATCATCGGGGTGCCGACGGTGCGCGAGAGCGACGGCCTGGCGCTGTCCTCGCGTAACGTCTACCTTTCGCCCGAACAGCGAGCCGACGCCGTGGTGCTGTCCGCGGCGCTGGCCGCGGGAGCGCACGCCGGGCCGCGTGGGGCCGGTGCCGTGCTGACCGCGGCGAGGGAGACCCTGGCCGCACGGCCCGAGGTTTCGCTCGATTATCTCGAACTGCGTGGAACCGATCTCGGTCCCGCGCCCGTCGATGGAGAGGCAAGGTTGCTGATCGCGGCCAGGCTCGGCCAGACCCGGCTGATCGACAACGTCGCCGTCCTCCTCGGCACCGCAGGGGAATGAGGGAGAGTCACCATGTTCCGCACGATGCTCAAGTCCAAGATCCATCGGGCGACCGTCACCCAGGCCAACCTGCACTACGTCGGGTCGGTCACCGTGGACCGCACGCTGATGGAGGCCGCCGACCTGCTTCCCGGTGAGCAGGTGTCCATTGTGGACATCGCGAACGGGGCGCGGCTGGAGACCTACGTGATCCCGGGTGAGCCCGGCAGCGGCGTGATCGGGATCAACGGCGCCGCCGCGCATCTGGTGCACCCCGGTGATCTGGTCATCCTGATCTCGTACGCGCAGATGACGAACGCCGAGGCCGCGGCCTTCGAGCCGAAGATCGTCTTCGTCGACGCGGACAACCGGATCCAGCACCAGGGCGGGGACGCCGGCTACGTGCCCGAGGGCTCGGGCCTGATCAGCGGCTCGGTCAGCATCGCCCATGCCGAGGGCGAGCCGGCCTACCCCACCGCCGAGACCGTCGACGCCGCCCGGCTCGACGCTCTGCTGCACGCGGAGAGCTAGGTGGCCGACGGACGCGTGCCGCGCGAGCAGCGATGTTGCTAGCGATCGACGTCGGCAACACGAACATCGTCCTCGGCCTGTTCCAGGGGGAACGGCTCGTCGGGGACTGGCGGATGCGGACCGACGCGCAGATGACCGCCGACGAGCTGTCGCTCACCATGCGCGGGCTGCTCGGCTCGTACGCCGACGAAGTGACCGGGATCAGCGCGCTGTCCACGGTGCCCGCGGTGCTGCGCGAGCTGCGCGTGATGCTGGGCCGCTACTACGCGGACGTGCCGAAGGTCGTGGTGGAGCCCGGTGTCCGCACCGGGGTGCCGCTGCTGGTGGACAACCCGCGTGAGGTGGGCGCGGACAGGCTCGTGAACACGCTCGCCGCGCACCACCTGCACGAAAGCGCTTGCGTGGTGGTGGACTTCGGCACGTCCACGAACGTCGACGCCATCTCGGCCAAGGGCGAGTTCCTCGGCGGCGCGTTCGCGCCCGGGATCGAGATCTCGGTGGACGCGCTGGCGGCCCGCGCGGCGGCGTTGCGCAAGGTCGAACTGGTCGCCCCGCGGTCGGTGATCGGCAAGAACACCGTGGAATGCCTGCAATCCGGCATCCTGTACGGGTTCGCGGGACAGGTCGACGGGCTGGTGCGGCGCATCGTGAAGGAGCTGTCCACCGACGGCCCCGTCGCGGTGCTCGCCACCGGCGGCCTGGCCCCGCTGGTGATCACCGAGTCCGAGACCATCACCGAGCACGTGCCCGACCTGACCCTCCTCGGCCTGCGCCTCGCCTACGAACGCCAGCTTTCGCGCTAAGCCTTCCTCGGGCGTGTTTGCCGCTCCCGCGGGCGTGTTTGCCCCTGGCGTCGGTGTGTTTGCCGCCGGCGTCGGTGGGTTGGCTCGTGGTGTCGGTGGGTTGGCCGCTGGCGTGGGGCGCGCGGGTGAGAACGGCCGATTCCCGGGCGGAAGGGGGCGAACTCGTGGACGGGAGGGGCAAACATGGCGACGGGAGGGGCCAACTCGGCGACGGGAGGGGCCAACATG
>NZ_VMNW02000062.1 GCF_007713735.2 Amycolatopsis acidicola
CACCCGGGCCCACCCACACCCGCGCCGCAAGCCAACCAATCCGCGTCCAGGGCCAACACACCGCCGCCCAGGGCCAACACGCGAACACGAACGGCCAACACGCCACCGCCGCGGGCCAACACGCCCGCACCGGCATGTTGGCCGCTCCGGTGCGTGTATTGGCCGTTCCGGTGCGTGTGTCGGCTGGCGGCGGGGGTGTGTTGGCCGCCCTCGTTGGTGTGGTGGCCGTTTCCGGGCGCGGGCCGCGGGCCGCAGCGCGGGCCGCGGGGTCAGCCGCCGGTCTTCACCGCTCCTTCTGGCATCGGGTCGTAGCGGGCGTGCCGTCTCGTGAACGTCGCCGTGCCCGACGTCAGCGAGCGCAGGTCGGTGGCGTACCGGAGCAGCTCCGTGGCCGGCACCTCCGCCCGGATCACCGTGCGCCCGCCGCCCGCGGACTCCGTGCCGAGCACCCGGCCCCGCCGCGAGGACAGGTCGCCCAGCACGTTGCCGAGGTGGTCGTCGGGCAGCCGGACCAGCACCTCGTCCAGCGGCTCCAGCAGCGTGATCCGGCCGTTCGCCGCGGCCTCCTTGAGCGCCAGTGCCCCGGCCATCTGGAACGCCGCGTCGGAGGAGTCGACGCTGTGGGCCTTCCCGTCGACCAGCGTCACGCGCACGTCGACCACCGGATGCCCATCCACGAGGCCCTTTTCGAGCTGGGCCCGCACGCCCTTCTCCACGCTCGGGATGAACTGGTGCGGCACCGCGCCGCCGACGATCTTGTCGACGAACTCGAACCCCGCGCCCCGCTCCAGTGGCTGCACCTCGATGTCGCACACGGCGTACTGGCCGTGCCCGCCGGACTGCTTCACGTGCCGCCCGTGCCCCTTCGCCGGGGCCGCGAACGTCTCGCGCAGGCTGATCTTGATCGGCTCGGTGTCGACCTCGGCGCCCCCGGCCCGCAGCCGGGACAGCACCACGTCCGCGTGCGCCTCGCCCATGCACCACAGCACGAGCTGGTTCGTCTCGGCGTTGCGCTCCAGGCGTAGCGTCGGATCGCCCGCCACGAGCCGGGAAAGGTTGCGCGCCAACGTATCCTCGTCACTGCGGTTGTGCGCGACGATCGCCACCGGCAGCAACGGCTCGGGCATGCTCCACGGTTTCATCAGCAGCGGTTCGTCCGGAGAGGACACCGTGTCCCCGGTCTCCGCCGAGCCGATCTTCGTCAGCGCGCACAGGTCGCCCGCCACGCAGTAGGGCACCTCGCGCAGGTTCGCGCCCAGCGGCGAGTACAGGTGCGCGACGCGCTCGTCCGCGTCGTGGTCTTCGTGGCCGCGCTCGGCGAGCCCGTGCCCGGACACGTGCACCGGCCGCTCGGGACGCAGCGTCCCGGAGAAGACGCGGACCAGTGAAACCCTTCCCACATAAGAATCCACGGCGGTGCGGACGACCTCGGCGGCCAGTGGCCCGTCCGGGTCGGCCGTCAGGCTCGCGTGCGGCGAACCGTCCACCGCGCTCACGTCCGGCAGCCGGTGCTCCACGGGTGACGGGAACGCCCGCGCCATCCCGTCCAGCACCTCGGCGAGCCCGAGCCCGGTCGTCGCGCACACGGGGATGACCGGGTGGAACGTGCCGCGCGCGACGGCCGTCTCCAGGTCGGAGATCAGCGTGGCCTCGGAGATCTCCTCACCGGCGAGGTACCGGTCCATCAGGGTTTCGTCCTCGCTCTCGGCGATGATCCCCTCGATGAGCTCGTTGCGTGCCTCGGTCATCCGGTCCAGGTCCGCCGGGTCCGGGTCGCCGAGCGTGGGCGGGTAGCCCTTCGAATAGTCGTACAGGCGCTGAGTGATCAGCCCGACGAGCCCGGGCTCGGTCCCGCTCGCGGGCAGGTACAGCGGGAGCACCCCGGCCCCGAACGCCTCCTGGCAGGCGGCGATCTCGGCGGTCGCGTCCGCGCGGTGGTGGTCGAGCCGGGCGACGACCACCGCGCGCGGCATCCCCACCGCGGCGCATTCCTCCCACAGCGCGACCGTCGTCTCGTCCACGCCTTCGGCCGCGCACACCACGAACAGCGCGGCGTCGGCGGCGCGCAGGCCGGCCCGCAGTTCGCCCACGAAGTCGGCGTACCCGGGCGTGTCGATCAGGTTGATCTTGACCCCGTCGTGCAGGACGGGGGCGACGGCGAGGCCCACCGAGCGCTGCTGGCGGACGGCCGCGGGATCGTGGTCGCAGACCGTGGTGCCCTCCACGACGGAACCGGCCCTGCTCACGGCGCCGGACACGGCGAGCAGGGCCTCGGTGAGGGTGGTCTTGCCGGATCCCGACGGGCCGACCAGGACGACGTTGCGCACCTTGCGCGGGTCGTCCACAGCGACCGCGGCCCCGGAATCGCCGTTCCTCACTTGCTTTTCGGCCATCACAGGCCTCCCGGGACGTCGATGTCGGTAACGGGTGTGCCTCCGATCACACACCTGTCGGCCACGTGCGGGCAACCCCGCGTCCACCAGGTAACCCGACTGCGCGGGCCGCCCCGGAAAGTGGCCTTCCGGAATAGGGCCGCATTGGCTCAGGACGCCGGTCCATTCGGACCTAAACTGGAGGTCGCACCTGGTTCGCCCGCTCCGAAAGGCCTCCGAAGTGACCGAAGTTCAGCCCACTGGTTCCCCCGTGCCCGAGCGCGGTACCGCGCGTGTCAAGCGGGGCATGGCCGAGATGCTCAAGGGCGGGGTGATCATGGACGTGGTCACCGCCGACCAGGCCAAGATCGCCGAGGACGCCGGCGCGGTCGCGGTGATGGCGCTGGAGCGGGTGCCCGCCGACATCCGTGCCCAGGGCGGCGTCGCGCGGATGAGCGACCCGGACCTGATCGACGGGATCGTCGGCGCGGTGTCCATCCCCGTGATGGCGAAGGCCCGGATCGGGCATTTCGTCGAGGCCCGCGTGCTGCAGTCGCTCGGCGTGGACTACATCGACGAGTCCGAGGTGCTCACCCCGGCCGACTACGCCAACCACATCGACAAGTGGGCCTTCACCGTGCCCTTCGTCTGTGGCGCCACGAATCTCGGCGAGGCGTTGCGGCGCATCAACGAGGGCGCGGCGATGATCCGCTCCAAGGGCGAGGCCGGCACCGGCGACGTCTCCAACGCGACCACGCACATGCGCAAGATCCGCGGCGAGATCGCGCACCTGACGTCGCTGCCGGAGGACGAGCTGTACGTGGCCGCGAAGGAGCTGCAGGCGCCGTACGAGCTGGTCCGCGAGGTCGCGGAGAAGGGCAAGCTGCCGGTCGTGCTGTTCACCGCCGGCGGCATCGCGACCCCGGCCGACGCGGCGATGATGATGCAGCTCGGCGCCGAGGGCGTGTTCGTCGGCTCGGGCATCTTCAAGTCGGGCAACCCGGCCAAACGCGCCGAGGCGATCGTCAAGGCCACCACCTTCCACGACGACCCGGACGTGATCGCGAAGGTCTCCCGCGGCCTCGGCGAGGCGATGGTCGGCATCAACGTCGACGACGTCCCCGAACCCCACCGCCTGGCCGAACGCGGCTGGTGACCACAGTCCACCTGATCGAGCCGCCGGGTCCCGCCTTCGGAGTGAAGGCGGGACCCGGCTCTTACCCGGAAGAGGACGGATGACGGCGAAACCGGTGATCGGGGTACTCGCCCTGCAGGGTGACGTGCGGGAGCACGCCGCGCTGCTGGAACGGGCCGGGGCCGAACCGCGGCCGGTTCGCCGGCCCGGCGAGCTGGACGGGCTGCACGGCCTGGTCCTGCCGGGCGGCGAATCCACCACGATGTCGCGCCTGCTCGAGACCTTCGAGCTGCTGGAACCGCTGCGCGGGCGCATCGCCGGCGGGCTTCCGGTCTATGGTTCTTGTGCGGGGATGATCCTGCTGGCCAGGCAGGTGCTGGACGGCCGCCCGGACCAGCGCCAGCTCGACGGGCTCGACGTGATCGTCCGGCGCAACGCGTTCGGGCGGCAGGTCGACTCCTTCGAGGCCGACCTGGACTTCGCGGGCCTGGAAGGCCCCGCCGTGCACGCCGTCTTCATCCGCGCCCCCTGGGTGGAGAAGGCGGGGGACGGGGTGGAGATACTGGCCAGGGTGCCGGACGCCGCCGGCGCCGGGGACGCTGCCGCTAGGATCGTCGCGATCCGGCAGGGGCCGGTGCTCGCCACCGCCTTCCACCCGGAGCTCACGGGGGACGAGCGCGTGCACCAGCTGTTCGTCCGCATGGTGCGTGACGCGTAGAACGATTAGATGGAGGAGAGATGAGCGGCCACTCCCGGTTCGGGGTGTCACAGTGGCCACCACGGGGCCTCCTCAGCGACGAGAATATGGAGACGAGATGAGCGGCCACTCCAAGTGGGCCACCACTAAGCACAAGAAGGCCGCCGTCGATGCCAAGCGTGGCAAGCTGTTCGCGAGACTGATCAAGAACATCGAGGTCGCCGCGCGGACCGGCGGTGGCGACCCGGACGGCAACCCGACGCTCTACGACGCCATCCAGAAGGCGAAGAAGAACTCCGTCCCGCAGGACAACATCGAGCGCGCGCGCAAGCGTGGCGGCGGTGAAGAGGCCGGTGGCGCCGACTGGCAGAACATCACGTACGAGGGCTACGGCCCGAACGGCGTCGCGGTCTTCATCGAGTGCCTCACCGACAACCGCAACCGCGCGGCGTCGGAGGTGCGCACGGCGCTCACCCGCAACGGCGGCTCGCTCGCCGACCCGGGTTCGGTCGCGTACCTGTTCACCCGCAAGGGCGTGGTGATCATGCCGAAGAACGACCTGTCCGAGGACGACGTCCTGATGGCGGTCCTCGACGCAGGCGCCGAGGAGGTCAACGATCTCGGCGACCAGTTCGAGATCGTCTCGGAGGCCACGGATCTCGTCGAGGTGCGGAAGGCGCTGCAGGCGGCCGGTTTCGACTACGAGTCGGCGGACCCGACCTTCCTGCCGTCGGTCAGCGTGCCGCTCGACGCGGACGGCGCGAAGAAGGTCTTCAAGCTGATCGACGCGCTCGAAGACTGCGACGACGTCCAGAACGTGTATGCGAATTTTGACGTTTCCGACGAGGTCCTCGCCGAAGTCGGCTGACCCACAAGACGGAAAAATCCCGGTGTGCCAAGCACATCGGGATTTTTTTGCGGGGGAGCCTGGGATCTCGGGCGGCGTTGCGGCAGAATGACCGCCGTGACGACCGAAGCCCTCGCCTCGCAAGAACAGGAACTGCTCGACTGGATCGTCGCCGAGGCGGAACGGCGGGGCAATGCGGTCATCTCGGTTCCCCGTGACGACAAGGGATCCGGCTACTGCTTCACCGCGTGCGTGTGGGCGATGCACGAGGTTCCCGAGGCCGTCGTGGTCGGGCTGCCCGAGCAGATGGCGCAGGTCCTGCTCGACGCCTATGTGGACCGTGCGGCCACCGGGGACCCGTTCGTCCCCGGCCGCGTGTACGACGATTTCTTCGAGGGCGTTCCGGTCACGTTCGAGCAGGTGCACCCCGGGCACTACCCGGAGTACTTCGGCAGCGCCTTCCTCGTCTACCCGGACGGCGACTTCCCCGCGGTGCAGATCATCGTCGCCACCCCCGAGGGCCACCACTGGCCGTGGGACGCGGACGCGCCCGAGGGCTTCGCCGAATGGCAGCCGGTGCTGACCGACAGCGGCAGGCCGGAAAGCTGGACCCCGGGCGTCGACGGTCCATAAAGGACACTCGCGGCCCCGGCGCGTCCTGCGCCGTCGCGGCCCGCCGGACCGGTAGCCTCCGAACTGGTGTTCGGTGAGGAGGAGATCTGGTGCGAGTGCTCGGTGTCGACCCCGGGCTGACGCGGTGCGGGCTCGGCGTGGTGGACGGCGGCACGGGGCGGAAGGTCAGCTGTGTCGCGGTGGACGTGGTGCGCACCCCGGCGGACGCGTCGCTGGCGATCCGGCTGCTCGGCATCTCCGACGGCGTCGAGGAATGGCTCGACCGCTACCGGCCCGACGCCGTCGCGGTGGAACGCGTGTTCAGCCAGCACAACGTGCGCACGGTGATGGGCACGGCGCAGGCCGGGGGAGTGGTCGCGCTCGCGGCCGCCCGGCGCGGGCTGCCGGTCGTGTTCCACACCCCCAGCGAGGTCAAGGCCGCGGTCACCGGGTCCGGCCGCGCGGACAAGTCGCAGGTCACCGGTATGGTGACGCGATTACTCGGCCTGGTGGAGAAACCGAACCCGGCCGACGCGGCGGACGCGCTGGCGCTGGCCATCTGTCACCTGTGGCGCGAGCCGATGCGGCAGCGCCTCGCGGAGGCCGAAGCGAGGGCGGCGGAACTCGCCCGGAAGCACCGGGCCCGGCTGGCCGCTGCGGCGAAGACGGCGAAAACGAAGGGAGCGGCCCGATGATCTCGTCGGTGCACGGCGAAGTGCTGTCGGTCGGGCTGGACCACGTGGTCGTCGAGGTCGGCGGGGTGGGCTTCGCGGTACAGGCCACGCCCGCCACCCTGGCCACGCTGCGCCGCGGCGAACGCACCCGGCTGCACACCGCGCTGGTCGTCCGCGAGGATTCGCTGACCCTGTTCGGGTTCGCCGACGCGGAGGCCCGCGAGCTCTTTCTGTTGCTGCAGACCGTTTCCGGCATCGGCCCGCGGCTCGCGCTGGCGGCGCTGGCGGTGCTCGAACCGGACAAGCTGCGCACCGCGCTCGCCGAAGGCAACATCACCGTGCTCACCCAGGTTCCCGGCATCGGCCGCAAGGGCGCGGAACGGCTCAGCCTCGAGCTGCGGGACAAGGTCACCGCCGTCGCGGGCACGAGCGGGGAAGCGCTGCCCGTGGCCGGTTCCGCCGTGCGAGCCGAGGTCGTGGAAGCGCTTACCGGGCTGGGCTTCGCGGCCAAACAGGCCGAGCAGGCGGTGGAAAAGGTGCTGGCCGACGCCGGGGAGGCCGACACGCCCACGGTGCTGCGCGCCGCGCTGACCACCCTCGGCCGCAAGCGGTAGGGCCACGGCATGCACGATGAAAGCGTGACCGACTTCGACCCGGACGAGACCCTGTCCGCGCTGCCGCAGACCGGCGAGCGCGAGGTCGAGACGTCGCTGCGGCCCCGCAAACTGGCCGAGTTCGTCGGCCAGCCGCGCGTGCGCGAACAGCTCGAACTGGTGCTGGAGAGCGCCCGGCGGCGCGGGGTGCCCCCGGACCACGTGCTGCTGTCCGGCCCGCCCGGGCTCGGCAAGACCAGCCTCGCGATGATCGTCGCCGCGGAGCTGGACGCGGCCATCCGGATCACCTCCGGCCCGGCGCTGGAGCGCGCGGGCGACCTGGCCGCGATGCTGTCCAACCTCGCCGAGGGCGACGTGCTGTTCATCGACGAGATCCACCGCATCGCCCGCCCCGCCGAGGAAATGCTGTACCTCGCGATGGAGGACTTCCGGGTCGACGTGGTGGTCGGCAAGGGCCCGGGCGCCACCAGCATCCCGCTGGAGATCGCGCCGTTCACCCTGGTCGGCGCCACCACCCGGTCCGGCGCGCTGACCGGGCCGCTGCGCGACCGCTTCGGCTTCACCGGCCAGATGGAGTTCTACGCCGACGACGAGCTCGACGAGGTGGTCACGCGCGCGGCGAAGATCCTCGGCATCGAGGTCGACGGGCGCGCCAGCGCCGAGATCGCCCGCCGCTCCCGCGGCACGCCCCGGATCGCGAACCGCCTGCTCCGCCGCGTGCGCGACTACGCCGAGGTCCGCGCCGACGGCCGCATCACCTACGAGGTCACCCGCGCCGCGCTCGCGGTCTACGACGTGGACGAGCTGGGCCTGGACCGGCTCGACAGGGCGGTGCTGAGCGCGCTGGTCGGCTCGTTCGGCGGCGGCCCGGTCGGGATCTCCACGCTGGCCGTGGCGGTCGGTGAAGAGGCGACTACGGTCGAGGAGGTCTGTGAGCCTTACCTCGTGCGCGCGGGTATGCTCGCCCGGACTCCACGGGGCAGGGTCGCCACCGCGACCGCGTGGGAGCACCTGGGCCTCGCGCCCCCACCCGGCTACGGCCGGATGGACCAGCCGCCGCTGTTCGACTAGAGGCACGTCAGCGGCGGGTGGTGAGAACAGCGGTGGCACCTGGCACACTCGAAAGAGCACATCCGGACAATTAGGCGCGCGCGTGGCGCTCGCCGAATGGAGAATCATGAATCAGCTTTTCCTGCCGTTGCTCCTCATGCTCGTCGTGGCGATCCCGCTGGTGATGGGGAGCCGCAAGCAGAAGCGGGCGGCGCAGGAGCAGAAGAACCTGCAGACCAGCCTGTCCGAGGGCGACCGCGTGATGACCACCTCCGGCCTCTACGGCACGGTGGCCGACACCAGCGACGAGACCTCGATCGACATCGAGATCGCGCCCGGCGTGGTGACCACGTGGCTGCGGCAGGCGGTGCGGGAGAAGGTCGCGCCCCCGGTCGACGAGATCGAGGACGAGACCGAGGAGTCCCCGGAGGAGTCCCCGGCCACCTCGGCCGAGGCCATCACCGAGGCGCCGGCCGAGGAAGAGAAGGCCGGTCCGCAGATCGCGCCGCCGCTCGAGCACGGCAAGAAGTAAGGGCCATCGCCCGGCCCCTGGCGCCCTCCGGAACGGCGCCGGGGGCAACACGCTGCGCTCACCCGGGACCGAGTAGGGTTCCGGTCCTACCAGCGCCGCAGACCCCTTTTTCCCGAGGAGAACCACAACCGTGGCACCACCGGCCGGGCGGATCCGCCCGGGACGCTATCTCATCATCTACGCCCTGATCGTGGTCGTGCTCTACGTGCTGGTGTTCTTCACCGGCGGGGGCAAGCCGACGCCCAAACTGGGCATCGATCTGCAGGGCGGCACCCGCGTCACGCTCAGCGCGCGCACCCCCGACGGCTCCGCGCCGACGAAGGACTCGCTGAACCAGGCGCGCCAGATCATCGAGAAGCGCGTCAACGGGATGGGCGTCAGCGGCGCCGAGGTCCTCCTCGACGGCAACAACATCGTCATCACGGTGCCCGGCGAGCAGGGCGACCAGGCCAAGAAGCTCGGCCAGACCGCGCAGCTGAACTTCCGCCAGGTGCTGGACTCGGCGCAGGCCACGGCCGCGCCCACCCCGCCACCGGCCGGCACCACCGACGACCAGTCCACGCAGCAGATCCAGCAGGCCAAGGCCACCCGCCAGGATCCGGCGCTGATGACCGGCACCGGGGACGACATCGCCGCGGGCGCCACGGCGCAGCAGGCGCTGGCCGCGTTCACCTGCTCCACGCAGGACCCGCTGAGCGGTAACGACGACCCGAACCTCCCGCTGATGACCTGCAGCCAGGACGGGACCACGAAGTACCTGCTCGGGCCGGTGTTCCTCAAAGGCACCGAGATCGACAGCGCGGTCTCCTCGCCGCCGGCGCAGGGCAAGGCGGGCTGGACGGTCGACCTGACCTTCAAGGACGCCGGGCGCCAGACCTGGGCCGACTTCACCACGAAGCACTATCAGGCGCAGACGCAGACGGCGTTCACCCTGGACACGCAGGTGGTCTCCGCGCCCGCGATCCAGAGCGCGATCGTCGACGGCAACACGCAGATCAGCGGCAACTTCACCCAGCAGCAGACCAAGGACCTGGCCGACATCCTGAAGTACGGCTCGCTGCCGCTGTCGTTCACGTCCTCGGACGCCACCACGGTTTCGGCCACCCTCGGCCTCGCCTCGCTTAAGGCGGGCCTGATCGCCGGCGGGATCGGCCTGCTGCTGGTGTTCCTGTACTGCCTGTTCTACTACCGCCTCCTCGGCGTGCTCACGATCATCTCGCTTGCGCTGTCCGGCGCGGTCGTTTACGCGGTGCTGGTGCTGCTCGGGCGGTGGATCGGGTTCAGCCTCGACCTCGCGGGCGTCGCCGGGTTCATCATCGCCATCGGTGTCACCGCGGACTCCTTCGTCGTGTTCTTCGAACGGCTGAAGGACGAGATACGGGAGGGCAGAACCTTCCGGTCCGCGGTGCCGCGCGGCTGGCAGCGGGCGCGGCGCACGATCCTGGCCTCCGACGCCATCCTGTTCCTGGCTTCGGCGGTGCTGTACGCGATCGCGGTCGGCGACGTGCAGGGCTTCGCGTTCACCCTCGGCATGTCCACGGTGCTGGACCTGGTCGTGGTCTTCCTGGTGACGCACCCGCTGGTGGCGCTGGCCTCGCGGTCGAAGTTCCTGTCCAACCCGAAGCTCACCGGCCTCGGCGGGGTGCAGACCCTCGCCGCCGAACGCCGGTCGGCCCGCAAGGCCGCCGCGGCCGGTAAGGAGGCGTGAGCATGTCCAGCGCGGAAAGCCACGGCGCCCAGGCCTCGCCGAAGAAGAACGAAGGCGGCATCCTCCACCGGCTCTACGTCGGCACCGGCGCCTTCGACATCGTAGGCAAGCGCAAACGGTGGTACCTCTTCTTCATCGCGCTGGTGCTGATCAGCGTCGCGTCGATGGGGATCAAGGGGTTCAACCTTGGCATCGAGTTCGAGGGCGGTACCCAGATCCAGCTGCCGGCGCACGGCGCGCACGGCACGATCACGTCCGACGACGCCACCCGCGTGTTCGCCGACGCGCTCGGCAAGCAGGCGGCCGAGGCGCAGACGGTCGGCGTCGGGAGCGCCGCGACGGTGCAGATCCGCTCGGAGACGCTGCCGGAGACGGACGTCGCGAAGGTGAAGCAGGCGCTGTTCCAGCAGCTCCAGCCGATCGGCAGCAACGGGCAGCCCAGCGAGCAGGCGATCAGCGACAGCGCGGTGAGCGCGTCGTGGGGCGGGGAGATCTCGCGCCAGGCATTCATCGCGCTCGGCGTGTTCATGGTGCTGGTGACGATCTTCCTGGCGATCTACTTCGAACGCTGGATGGCGCTGGCGGCGCTGATCTCGCTGATCCACGACATCGTGGTCACGGCGGGCATCTACTCGCTCGTCGGCTTCGAGGTCACGCCCGCCACGGTGATCGGCCTGCTGACGATTCTCGGTTTTTCCCTGTACGACACGGTGGTGGTGTTCGACAAGGTCAAGGAGAACTCGCGCGGCATCCTCGGCCTGACGAGGCGCACCTACGCGGAGACGGCGAACCTGGCGCTGAACCAGACGCTGATGCGCTCGATCAACACCTCGGTCATCGCGCTGCTGCCGGTGCTGGGGCTGCTGATCGTGGGCTATATTCTGCTCGGCTCCGGCACGCTGCAGGACCTGGCGCTGGTCCAGCTCACCGGCATGCTCGCCGGCGTGATGTCCTCGCTGTTCCTGGCCACGCCGCTGCTGGTGGACTTCAAGATGCGTGACCCGAAGTTCAAGCAGCAGGCGGAGCGGGTGCGGCAGCGCCGCGCGAACCTGGCCCGCAAGGCCGCCGAGCGTCAGGCGGAGGAGGACGACTTCGACGCCTCGGACGACGACGCGCTGGCCGCCGAGCTCCGTAAGGAGAAGGCGTACGCGGCGGCGGCCAGTGTCCCGTCGAGGACGCCGAAGCAATCGAAGTCCAACCCGCGGCGCGGGCGGCCTTCGGGCAAGAAGAAGCGCTGAGCATGGATCTCGACGCCGCATTGGGCCTGATCGCCGAGATCCCGGATTTCCCCGAGCCTGGCGTGCTGTTCCGCGACCTGTCGCCGCTGTTCGCCAGCGCCGACGGGTTCAAGGCGGTCACCGACGCGCTCGCCGCCACGGTGGAGCCGGACGTGGAGCTGCTGGCCGCGGTCGAGGCGCGCGGGTTCATGCTCGCCGCCGCGGTCGGCTACGCCCGCGGGCTCGGCGTGGTCCTGGTCCGCAAGCCCGGCAAGCTGCCCTCGGTCGCGGGCCGCGTGGAGTACGCGCTCGAGTACGGCACGGCTTCGCTGGAGCTGCCCGCCGGCGTCGTCGCGCCGGGCAGCCGGGTCGCGGTGGTCGACGACGTGCTGGCCACGGGCGGCACGGTCGACGCGGCGTGCCGGCTGCTCGAAGAGGCCGGTGCCTCGGTGTCCGGGATTTCGGTGGTGCTGGAGCTCGCCGGTCTCGACGGCCGCGCCGTGCTGGCCGGCCGGAAGGTGAGCGCGCTCCAGGCCGCCTGAACCGGGGCCGGGGAATGGTGGCGGTCCCGCGGGTGTTTTCCTGATCAGGGATAGCGAAGCGGGGTGATCGGCCCGGCGGAAGCGGAGGCGACCGCTGGGCGCGGGTGCCCGCCACACAACGCACCTTGCGGATCACCGCGACGCCATCCGGCGCAGGCGGGTTACGCTTGTTGTCCGGAGAGGTCACGCGAAGAGGAGGTGGGGGTTGAGCCAAGAGCTCGATTCGGCGGCGCCCCACGAAAACGCGTTGACGCACCAGGGCGCGACCAGGGCGCCGTCGGCCACCCGGCGGGTCCGGGCGCGGCTCGCGCGGCGGATCACCGCGCAGCGGGCGGCCTCGGTCAAGCAGGTACTCGAGCCGCTGGCCGCGATCCACCGCGAGCTGCACCCGAACGCCGACCTGAGCCTGCTCCAGCGCGCCTACGACGTGGCCGAGGAGCTGCACCGCGAGCAGCGGCGTAAGTCCGGGGACCCGTACATCACGCATCCGCTCGCGGTGGCCACGATCCTCGCCGAGCTGGGCATGGACACCATCACGCTGGTGGCCGCGCTGCTGCACGACACGGTGGAGGACACCGGCTACTCGCTGGAGCAGCTGTCGGAGGACTTCGGCGACAAGGTCGCCCAGCTCGTCGACGGCGTGACCAAACTGGACAAGGTCAAGCTCGGCACGGCCGCCGAGGCCGAGACGATCCGCAAGATGGTCATCGCGATGGCGCGCGACCCGCGCGTGCTGGTGATCAAGCTGGCCGACCGGCTGCACAACATGCGCACGATGCGCTTCCTCCCGCCGGAAAAGCAGGCACGCAAGGCGAAGGAGACCCTCGAGGTCCTCGCCCCGCTGGCGCACCGGCTGGGCATGGCCACCGTCAAATGGGAGCTGGAGGACCTCGCGTTCGCGATCCTGCAGCCCAAGAAGTACGACGAGATCGTCCGCCTGGTCGCGGACAGGGCGCCCTCGCGCGACATCTACCTGCGCAAGGTGATCGACGAGCTGAACCTGAGCCTGGGCAACTCGCGGATCACCGCGAAGGTCGAGGGCAGGCCGAAGCACTACTACTCGATCAACCAGAAGATGATCGTCCGCGGCCGCGACCTCGACGACATCCACGACCTGGTCGGCGTGCGGATCCTGGTCGAGGACGTGCGGGACTGCTACGCCGCGATGGGCGTGGTGCACGCGCTGTGGCAGCCGATGCCCGGCCGCTTCAAGGACTACATCGCGCAGCCGCGGTTCGGGGTGTATCAGTCCCTGCACACCACGGTGATCGGGCCGGAGGGCAAACCCCTCGAAGTCCAGATCCGCACGTACGAAATGCACCACACCGCCGAGTACGGCATCGCCGCGCACTGGCGCTACAAGGAAACCAAGGGCACGCACAGCGGCGCCTCCGTCGACATCGACGAGATGGCCTGGATGCGGCAGCTGCTGGACTGGCAGCGGGAAGCGGCGGACCCGGGCGAGTTCCTCGACTCGCTGCGCTACGAGCTGGCCGCCCGCGAGATCTTCGTGTTCACGCCCAAGGGAGACGTGGTCACGCTGCCGGTCGACGGCACCCCGGTCGACTTCGCGTACGCGGTGCACACCGAGGTCGGGCACCGCTGCATCGGCGCCCGCGTCAACGGCAGGCTCGTCGCGCTGGAGCGGAAGCTCGAAAACGGCGACGTGGTCGAGATCTTCACGTCGAAGGCGGAGACGGCGGGCCCGAGCCGGGACTGGCTGCAGTTCGCCCGCTCGCCCAAGGCGCGCGCCAAGATCCGCCAGTGGTTCGCCAAGGAGCGCCGCGACGAGGCGATCGAGGCGGGCAAGGACGCGATCACCAAGGAGATCCGCAAGGTCGGGCTGCCGATGCAGCGCCTGGTCACCGCGGAGTCGATGGGCGCGCTCGCCGCCGAGCTGCGGCACCCGGACATCAGCTCGCTGTACGCCGCGGTGGGGGAGAGCCACACCAGCGCCAAGCACGTCGTGCAGCGGCTCGTCGCGCTGATCGGCGGGGTCGAGGAGGCCGAGGAGGAGCTGGCCGCGCGGGCCACCCCGTCCACGGTCACCCGCCGCCGCGGGTCCAACGACGTCGGCGTGATCGTCAAGGATTCCGGGGACGTGTGGGCGAAACTCGCGCGCTGCTGCACCCCGGTGCCGGGCGACGACATCCTCGGGTTCGTCACGCGCGGCGGCGGCGTGAGCGTGCACCGCACGGACTGCACCAACGCCGAGGACCTGCGCAGCCAGCCCGAGCGGCTGGTCGAGGTCGAGTGGGCGCCGTCGGAGAACTCGGTGTTCCTGGTCGCGATCCAGGTGGAGGCGCTGGACCGGCACCGGCTGCTTTCGGACGTGACGAAGGTGCTGGCCGACGAGAAGGTCAACATCCTGTCGGCGTCGGTCACCACGTCGCGGGACAGGGTGGCGGTGAGCCGGTTCTCGTTCGAGATGGGCGATCCCAAGCACCTCGGGCACGTGCTGAAGGTGGTGCGCGGCGTCGAGGGCGTGTACGACGTGTACCGCGTCACGTCGGCGTCCTGAGCGGGGACGCTAGGGTTCGGTCCATGGTGGATGGGCTGGAGTTCGCGCGTGAGGGCGAGGTCGGGACGCTGACCTTCGCCCGGCCGGAGAAGAAGAACGCGATCACGCACGGGATGTGGTCGGCGATCCCGGAGATCGTGGCCGGCGTGGAGGCGGACCCGGCGCTGAAGGTCCTGGTGCTCACCGGCGCCGGACAGGATTTCTCGGCGGGCGCGGACATCAGCGAGTTCCGCGAGCTGCGGTCCACAGCGGACGGTGCCGCCGCCTACGACAAGGCGGTCGAGGGCGCGGTCACGGCGTTGTCGGGGATGCGGAAGCCGACCGTCGCGAAGATCCGCGGAAACTGCATCGGTGGCGGCTGCCAGCTCTCGGTCGCGTGCGATTTCCGGTTCGCGGAGCCGGGTTCGCGGTTCGGGATCACCCCGGCGAAGCTCGGCATCGTGTACGACTTCCTCTCCACCCGGCAGCTGGTTTCGCTGATCGGCCCGGCGCACGCGCGGTACTTCCTGTTGTCCGGCCGGCTGATCGACGGCAGGCGGGCCCGCGAAATCGGTCTGCTCAACGACGTTTTCGCCAGCCTGGACGAAGAGGTCGCGGCGTTCGCGGAGACGCTGTGCGCGCGGTCGCAGTCCTCGATCCGCGGGATGAACCGGATCATCGGGAAGATCCTTGCGGGACAAGAGGAATCCGACGCGGAGGTGGAGGAGATCCGCTCGGCGGCCCTGCACGGCGAGGACTACGCCGAGGGCGTCGCGGCCTTCCTGGAGCGGCGCGCGCCGAAGTTCACCCATCGCTGAGGCGGGCCTCAGCCGCGGCTCGTTACCTTGGCCGCATGACCGCCCTCCGTGGAGAGAATCTGCCGCGCGCCCTGCTCGTGCTGCTGGGCGTGCTCACGATGCTGCCGGTGCTCGCGCTGGCCGACGCCTCGGTGCTCGAAACGAGCTACGGCGTGACCGATCCCGAACCGATGACGCTCGCCCTGCTGCAACATAGGGGAATGCTGCAGCTGCTGCTCGGCGCGATGATCGTGTGGGCCGCGTTCCACCGGCCCGCGCGCGTGCCCGCCGCGATCGCCGCCGTGCTGGGCAAGGGCACGTTCCTCGCGCTGATCCTGTCCGATGTGGACCTGCGCGCCGAGGTTCCTTGGTATACGGTCGTTTTCGACGCGCTCTGCATCGTCGTGCTGACCACTGTGGCCATTGTGGACGGTCGGAACCGGGCGGCGCGCGGGCTGCCTCAGGCCGGCTGATCCAGTCGCTGCTGCCGGGGCGGCTGCGGCGCGGCGGACCGGCCGCGCAGCACCTCGACCCGCTCGGAGTTGGGGCGCGCCAGCACCCAGCTCGACCCGGGCACGGCCTTCGCCCGCTTCTTCAGGGGCGCCAGCAGCCGGGACGCCTCGCGGTACGACGAGATGGTCGAGGTGGCGCAGACCAGGGTCGCCAGCGAGACCGTGACCGGCAGGCCCTCGGCCGACCACGGCGTGTCCAGCAGGGCACCGGCGATGGTGCTGATCTCGTCCACGTCGCAGGCGATGAGGAAGTCGTCCCCGCCGACGTGGCTGACCGTCATCCGCCGCAGGCGGCCGCTCAGATCGGTCAGCGTGCGCCCGAGCGCGCGGATCAGGTCGTCCCCGGCCGCGAACCCGGCGTTGTCGTTGACCTGCTTGAACGAGTCGACGTCCAGCCAGGCCGCGACGAACGGCTCGCGGCAGGCGATGCGCCGGTCGACGTCCTTGGCCACGGTCTCGCTGCCGGGCAGCCTGGTCAGCGGGTTGAGCGCGGCGGCCTCCTCGACCTTCGCCTCGGCGACCCCGCGCACGACCTCGTTCACCAGCACCACGCCGAGGCAGGTGCCGTCCTCGTCGACGACGACCACGTCGTCCCCGGTGCGGCCCCAGTCGGCGTCCGTGACCAGCTCCAGGAATTCCAGCGCGCTCGCCTCGGCGTTGATCACGTGCGGCGAGTCGGCCAGCCGGGCGGCCGGGCGCTTGGCGTGCAGCGCGTGCCCGTACGGCCCGGTCACCGAGACCAGGAACCGGGTCCGGTCGACCGACCACTGTGGACAGTGGTGCTCGTCGACGCCGATGATGCCCGACGGCGCGTCGCTCGCCGCGAGCGCGGTGCGCACGTCGTCGCAGGTGGCGTCCTCGGGCAGGGTGCTGGCGGGGCGCAGGAAGTCACGCACCTTGGGCGCGGTGAGCGGGCCGGGCACCACCCGCTCGTCGGGTTCCGGCGTGGCGGGGGTGAGCAGGTTCGTCCAGTTCACGCCGTCGGAGGCCGGGGCGAACAGATTGCCCTGGGCGATGCGCACCCCCAGTTTGCGCACCGCCGTCAGCTGCGCCTCCTGCTCGACTCCGGTGGCCACCAGCCGCCGGTTGGTCCGTGAGGTGAAGTGCAGCAGCGATTCGACCACGGCGATGGCCCCGGCGTCGGCCGGCAGCCTGCGCAGCACGCTGCGGTCGAGTTTGAGCACGTCCACCGGCGCGGCGGCCAGCAGCGTGAAGGGCAGGTCGGCGCGGCCGAGCCCGTCGAAGGCGAGCCGGAAGCCCAGCTCGCCCAGCCGGGTCAGGCCCGCGAGCAGCTGCTCGGGCCACACGTGCGAGAACGGCGGGCCGATCTCCAGCACGACCTCGCGCGGGCGCCTGCCGATGCGGGCCAGCGAGTCCAGCAGCGGGTCGAACGCCGACTCCGGGGCGGCCGCGGTGGGCGCGGTCAGGTTCAGGTGCAGGGGGAGAAGCGTCTCGTGGTCGGCCTCGGTCCGCACGGCTCTGGCGGCGAGGGAGATGTCCACCTCGGCGAGCCTGCGTTCTCTCATCGCGCGGTCGAGCAGCTCCTGCACCGAGCCCTTCCCGGGCCTGGCGAGTGCTTCGAGCGCCACGATGCCGCCGGTGTGCAGGCTGTACAGCGGCTGGAAGGCGAATCGAACCGCGTTCGGGGCTGCGCTCACGTGCACATCCTCGCTGGTGGTCCCCGGATTTCTCCACGGATGTCGACTGATGTTCATCGGGCAGCTGCCAGAGTTCCCTAGAACGGGCTAATCGGCACGTCGACTCTCACGATATGAGAACTCTCCGTAGTCGTCCGGGGGAGGTCTTGAACACCTCCACCAGAGCCATCGCCGTTCCTGCGACATCTGTGTGTCCCGAAATGAACGCGGACTGTAACCGTGGCGGAAGCCCGAAGAAGACCTCGAAGAACTCCGGGAGGAGCTCGCCCGGCATCTCGCGGAGCGCCCGCAGCCCGAATCTCCGGAGCGCGTGAACGGCCCGCGCGGCCGGGGGCCACATCTCGTGCCGGGCCGCGCGCACAGCGTGAGCTGGGCTCACGCGGAGGCCGTCGGCGATCGCGGCGGCGACGGCGGGCGCGAGCCGCAGCGCCGTCGCGAGCGAGTAGCCCGTCGCGGGGTGGACGAGACCGGCGGCGGCCCCGAAGGCGAGCGTGCGCGGGCGCGGGGTGTCGAGAGGGATGCGGACCAGCTCCTCGCGCCCCTCGAGGGGGATGCCGGCCCGGTTGAGGCGGTGCCTGAGCCGGGCGGCCAGGAGATCCAGGGGCAGTCCCGGTTTCCGGGCCAGGCAGGTCTCCTCCAGCAGGACGCCGTCGCGGACCGGGAGGGCGTAGAGGAAGCTCGGCTCGCGGGCAGCCCGCGACCAGTCCATGAAGATCGCGGTGTCCGGCGGGACGAGTTCCCCGGCGTCCGCGACCACCAGCCCGTACGCGGTCTGCTCCGTGCCGCGGCCCCGGCCGCCTGTCGCGTTCACGACCACCGGCGCCGCGACGTCGCCCAGCCGCCCTTCGCGCACCTCCACGCCCGGGTCGGTGAGCCACTGGCGGAGCCCGTCGTTGTCGAGCACGACGTACTGGCGGTCGAGGACGTGGTGCGAGGTGCCGAAGGCGAGCGTGCGCGCGGGCGCGGCGGCGATCGCCTCCTCCGGCAGCCCGGGAAGCTCGTCACGCCAGAGCCCGTACGTCGCCGGCCAGGGCGCCCACGGCCGCGGCGCCAGGAGGACCGTGTGCAGGCCGGACCGGGCGCACGCCGAGGCCAGCGCCCAGCCTGCGGGCCCGGAGCCCGCGACGACCACGTCAGGCATGTACGGAAGATACGGTTACCGCCATGCACAACGATCTCCGGGCGCAACGCCGTGACGCCGCGGCCGAGGCGGCCACGACCTGGTCGGATCTCGCGGACAACCCGTTCCGCGCCGATCGCGACCGGATCGTGGTGTCCCCGTTCTTCGCGCGCCTCGGCGGGGTCACGCAGGTGGTCAGCGCCGCCGGTTCCGGCCTGCTGCACAACAGGCTCACGCACAGCCTGAAGGTGGCGCAGGTGGCGAGAGCGATCGCCGACCGGCTGCTGGCCTCGGCGGATTCGGCCGAGCTGGTGGGCAAACTCGGCGGGCTCGACCCCGTCGTCGCGCAGGCCGCGGCGTACGCGCACGACCTGGGCCACCCGCCGTTCGGGCACCTGGGGGAGCAGGTGCTGGACCGGATCGCCCGGCACCGGTTCGGCCTCGCCGACGGGTTCGAGGGCAACGCGCAGACCTTCCGCATCCTGACCACCACCGACGTGCGCGGTCCCTCCGGCGTCGGGCTCGACCTGACGGCCGCGGTGCGCGCGGCGGTGCTCAAGTATCCGTGGGCGCGCCTGCACCGGCCCGACCCGCACCCGTCGAAAATGCCCAACCCGCCGCGCGGAGCCGCGGAGCCCGGCGACGCCCCGGGCACCGGTTCGGCGAAATTCTGCGTCTATTCGACGGAACTGGACGATTTCGAACAAGCGCGGGCCCCGTACGTCTCGATAATCGAGCCCTGGCAGCAGACCGTCGAGGCTTCGGTGATGGATACCGCGGACGATATCGCGTACGCGATTCACGATTTGCAGGATTTCCACCGAATCGGCGTGCTGCAGCACGCGCCCGTCGCGGCGGAGCTGACCGGCTGGCTCGGCGGCGCGCTGGAGCTGGCGCAAATGGACAATGCGACCCTCGCCGGGCAGGAGCGACGGCCCGGCCGTTCGCTCGAACTGCTGCGCCGCCGGATGCACGCGCGCGATGCGTGGATCGTCGACGACGACGCGTTCGCCGCCGCGGTCGGGCGGGTGCGCCGCGATCTCGTGGACGGGCTGCTGGCCCAGGGATTCGACGGCTCCACCGAGTCCGAGCAGGCGACCGCGGAGTTCTCGGCGCGGTGGACGACGCGGCTGGTGGACGGGATGGTCGTCGTGGAGTCGCCGACGACCCGCTCGGGGCACGTGACCCTGCGCCAGGCGCAGTGGCACGAGGTGCAGGTGCTCAAGTTCGTGCACCGCCGCTTCGTGTTGCTGCGCCCGGAACTGGCGCTGCACCAACGAGGACAGGCGAGTCTGGTGACCAATCTGGTGGACGCGCTGGACGCGTGGCTGGCCGACCGCGACGAGGAGTCGAGGCTGCCGCGGCGCCTGCACGATCTCGTCGAGCTCGCGCGCTCGGAATACACGGGGCTCGCCGCTTCGGCGCCGGAAGTCCTCGTCGGCGCGACCGGTGAACCGGTCACCGGCGCCGACCAGGTGGACGGGCTCGCGCGGGGCCGCGCGGTGGTGGACTTCGTCGCCTCCCTGACCGACAAACAGGCCGTGACCCTGCTCGACGCGATGTCGGGCCGCTCGTCGCAGCCCTGGTCCGATTCGTTCGTGCTGTGAGCAAGGCACGGGAAGCCGCCGGGGGCGGGCGGATCGTCGAGGTGGCGCCGGAGCGGCTTTCGGGCTGGTTCGACCGCTTCGCCGAGCGCAACGGCGGGATCGAGGACACGGCGGCGAGCGCGACCGAAGTCGTGGTGACCGCGCGCAACGGAACGACGGCGACGGCGGAAGTGCCGTTCCCGCCGCTGGAAGGGTCCGGTCCGCCTACCATTCGCCTTGTCGTGCAAGCGAAACGGCCGCGGCGGATCGGGCTGGTGCTGGCGCGCCTCGGCGCGCACAGCATCGGGATCGCCGAGGGCGGCAAGGTACTGGTGTCCCGCACCGACCGGCACCACGTGCACGGCCGCTCCGCCGCGGGCGGCTGGTCGCAGCAGCGGTTCGCGCGCCGCCGGGAGGGGCAGGCGCGGGCGGCCGTCCAGGACGCGGCCGACGACATCTTCGAGGTGCTCGTCCCGCGCGCGGGCGAGCTGGCCGCGGTGGTGCTGGGCGGGGACCGCAAGGTGCTCGACCAGCTGCGTGCCGACCACCGGCTGGAGCCGGTGTTTTCCCTTGCCTCGCACCGTGTTCTGGACGTCCCTGAACCCCGGCGGTCGGTGCTCGGCGAGGCGGCCGAACGGGCCCGCGACGTGCCCGTCGTGATCCGTGACGGGGTGAGTCCCGCCACCGGCCGGTAAATCGCCGGACGGTGATCCGTACACTGGGCCTCGTGGACATCCAGCTGGAGTAGCTTCCGGCCCGGCCGAGGGCCGGGCCGTCGAGTGCTGTCCACGTCCACCCCCCTTTCCCGGGAGTTCTCTTGATCACGGCCACCGGCCTGGAGCTGCGCGCCGGCTCGCGCATCCTGCTCGCCGACACCACCCTCCGCATCCAGCCCGGCGACCGCATCGGCCTCGTCGGCCGCAACGGCGCGGGCAAGACCACCACGCTGAAGGTCCTCGCGGGCGAAGGCCAGCCCTACGCGGGCGAGGTCCGCCACGGCGGTGAAATCGGCTATCTGCCACAGGATCCGCGCGAGGGTGACCTTTCCGTCACGGCGAAGGACCGGGTTCTTTCCGCCCGCGGCCTCGACGCGTTGCTGCGTGACATGGAAAAGGCGCAGACGGCGATGTCCGAGCTCGTCGACGAGAACGCGCGGGACAAGGCGATCCGCCGCTACGGCAGGCTGGAGGAGCGCTTCGCCGCGCTCGGCGGTTACGCGGCCGAGAGCGAGGCTGCGCGAATCTGCGCGAACCTCGGCCTGGCCGAACGGATTCTGGCGCAGTCACTGCGCACTTTGTCGGGCGGGCAACGCCGCCGCGTCGAGCTGGCGCGCATCCTGTTCGCGGCGTCCGACGTGGGCGCGTCCGGCCGCTCCGACACGATCCTGCTGCTCGACGAGCCGACCAACCACCTGGACGCGGACTCCATCAACTGGCTGCGCGGCTTCCTCAAATCGCACGAAGGCGGCCTCGTCGTGATCAGCCACGACGTCGAGCTGCTCGGCGAAGTGGTGAACAAGGTGTGGTTCCTCGACGCCACGCGCGGCGAGCTGGACCACTACAACATGAACTGGAAGCGGTACCAGGAAGCGCGCGCCACCGACGAGAAGCGCCGCCGCCGCGAACGCGCGAACGCGGAGAAGAAGGCGGGCGCCCTGCAGCAGCAGGCGGCGAAACTCGGCGCCAAGGCCACCAAGGCGGTGGCGGCGAAGAACATGGCCCGCCGCGCCGAGCAGATGCTGGCGAACCTGGACGACACCCGCCAGGCGGACAAGGTCGCGCACATCAAGTTCCCCGCGCCCGCCTCCTGCGGCCGCACCCCGCTGACCGCGGAGGGACTGTCCAAATCGTACGGTTCGCTGGAGATCTTCACCGGCGTCGACCTCGCGATCGACCGCGGTTCGAAGGTGGTCGTGCTGGGGCTCAACGGCGCGGGCAAGACCACGCTGCTGCGCCTGCTCGGCGGGATGGAGCGGCCGGACACCGGCGAAGTCGTCCCCGGGCACGGGCTGCGGCTGGGCTACTACGCGCAGGAACACGAAACGCTGGACCACGAAGCGAGCGTGTGGGAGAACATCCGCCATCTGGCTCCGGACACCGGCGCGCAGGAGCTGCGGAACCTGCTGGGCTCGTTCCTGTTCACCGGCGAGCAGCTGGACCAGCCGGCCGGAACCCTCTCCGGTGGCGAGAAAACGCGGCTGGCGCTGGCCGGTCTCGTTTCCAGCGCGGCCAACGTGCTGCTGCTCGACGAGCCCACCAACAACCTCGACCCGGCCAGCCGCGCGCAGGTGCTCGACGCACTGCGCAGCTACTCCGGCGCCGTCGTGCTGGTGACGCACGACCCGGGCGCGGTCGAGGCGCTCGAACCCGAGCGGGTGATCCTGCTGCCCGACGGCACCGAGGATCATTGGTCCGCCGATTACCTCGAACTGGTGCAGCTGGCCTGACGTAACTCGCCCGCCGGCCCGGGGCAAACAGCCACGAGGGAAACGTGGCGCGGCCCCCGGTCGCGGGTTTGCCTCCTTCCCGCCGGCAGGCTGAAACGGCCAAAGGTTTGTTTAGTTGTTGTAGGCAACCACACCGAAATGGCCCAATATCGGGGCTCCCGGGCATGTTTTTCGCCCGCCGTCTGGCATTCCGGCCGCGCGTGATCGATCATTGCGTGTGCGGGCCGCGCCAGGCCCGGATCATCTGTCTGGAGGAAGGCGGAACGACGTGGCTGACCTGAAGAAGGGCGCGCGGATCACCGGGAACACGCGCGACAAGCTGGCCGCTGACCTGAAGAAGAAATACGAGAAGGGTGCCAGTATTCGCGCGCTGGCCGAGTCGACCGGACGCTCGTACGGTTTTGTGCACCGCGTACTTTCCGAATCGGGAGTGCAGTTGCGAGGGCGCGGGGGCGCTACTCGCGTGAAGAAGAAGTAGGACCCGCCGAAGGGGTTTCGTACTCCGCACGGCGAAAGCACAGCATCGCTCCGAGCAGCACGAGCGGATAAACGAGATATCCGTACCGGGTGGCCGGGGTGAGCAGTGTGAACGCTCCCAGCCCCACGGCGATCCGCAGCATGGCGTCCGAACCGGTGACCGGTGGCCGGCGCAGGAGCCACCCCAGGATCGCGATCGCGGCCGCCCCGAGCACGACGAACGCGGCCGCTTTCCCCACCGGGCCGGTGCTCGCGAGGAGATGACCGGGCAGCGGGCTCGCGGCGGGCGAGGTCACCACGCCGAGCCCGAGCGGGAACCGGAAGACGTGCTCCACGAAAGCACTGGGGTCGACCAGGAGCACGGGGACGTTGAGCAGGGCACAGGCCGCCACCAGGGTGGCCAGGAACCGGGCCAGCGCGCGCCCGCCCAGCCTGGTGGCGACCAGCACCGCGAGCACCACCGCGGCCGGCAGCACGATGAGTTTCGCGCTGAGCACCAGCGCGAGCAGGATCGCCGAGGCCACGGGCCGGTCCCGTGCGGCCAGCGCGCCCGAGACGAGCATCAGCCCGACGATCGCGAGATCCGGCCCGGCCACGGACCAGGTGAGCGCGGTCAGCGGGCAGGCCATCGCGAGCTGGGCCGCGCGCACGGGTACCCGGGGCCTGCCCAGCAGGCGCAGAGTGACCCAGACGCACGCCACGGCGGTCAGGGCGAACATCAGCCGCGCGTCGGTCAGCGCGTCGCCCAGCGGCGTGCCGCCGAACAGCGCCCGCGGCAGCCCGAACACCGACATCACCGGGCCGTAGGGGGTGTAGTCGTTGACCTCGGGGGCCCGGCCCAGCGCGGTGATGTCCACGTACGGCGTGCCGTGGCGCAGCAGCAGGTCCGCCGAGCGCTCGATCACCCACACCTCGGGCTGCGCGGCCCACGAGAACGGCGTGATCAGCCAGTCCGTGCCGGTCAGCCGCCGGATCACCAGGAAACCGAGCGGCACGATCATCCCGAGCACGCCGATCGCGGCCAATCCGAACCCGCGCGAGTAGAGCGGGCCGGGCCTGCGGGGGCGGAGCGCCAGCCACACGGTGTGCGCCACCGCTATCCCGTAGCCGACGGCGGCGAAGGCGCCCCACATGCGGAAGCCGTAGAACTCGGAGGTGAACGCGACCACCACCGCGTACGCGAGGCAGCCCACGTAGAACATCATGTCCAGCGCCAGCGGTGAACGGGCGAGGAGGCCGCGGCCGCGGGTGCGGGCGCGGGTGTCCTGCGACGCGTCTACACCCATGACCAGCAACATTACCGAGGCGGCGTGCCCCGCCGGAAATCGGCGCTCGATTCCGGAATGTTCCCGGTGATACTGGGCGTTGTCCTGGGATGACGTGGTGAAGATCTCGACTAAGGTCGAGGTTTTGGGAGGGTGGAGGGTACGCGGTGGACAACACCTGGAGCCTGCTCGGCTCGGCGATGCGCGGGGCCGACGTGCCGCGGGGACTGACCCCCGGCACGGTGGGCCGGGTCGCGAAGTTCGCCCGGCCGTATTGGCGGGGTTTGCTCGTTTTCCTGGCCCTGACGGTGGTTTCGGCGGTGATCGCGGTGACCACGCCGGTGCTCGCGGGCCGCGTGGTCGACGCGATCGTCGCGGGGCACGAGGCCGGTGTAGTGGTCGGGCTGGCCGTCGTGGTGGCCGTGCTGGCGATCGCCGACGCCGGGTTTGGGCTCATCGAGCGCTGGCAGTCCGCGCGCATCGGGGAGGGCCTGATCTACGACCTGCGCCGCGCGGTGTTCGAGCACGTGCAGCGGATGCCGATCGCGTTCTTCACCCGCACCCGCACCGGCGCGCTGGTGAGCAGGCTCAACAACGACGTGATCGGCGCGCAGCGGACGTTCACCGCCACCCTGTCCGGGCTGGTGACGAACGTGATCCAGCTGGCGCTCTCGCTCGTGGTGATGGTGACGCTGTCCTGGCAGGTGACGGTGCTGGCGCTGGTTCTGCTGCCGGTGTTCGTACTGCCGGCGCGGCGGATGGGCCGCCGGATGGCGGATCTGCAGCGGGAGTCCGCGCAGCTGAACGCCGGCATGACCACGCAGATGACCGAACGGTTCTCCGCGCCCGGCGCCACGCTGGTGAAGCTGTTCGGGCATCCGCGGCAGGAGGCCGACGAGTTCGGCGCCCGCGCCGGGCGGGTGCGCGACATCGGCGTGCGGACGGCGATGCTGACCCGGTGGTTCATGACGAGCCTGACCCTGGTGTCCGCGCTCGCGACGGCGCTCGTTTACGGGCTCGGCGGCTGGCTGGCGATCCAGGGACAGCTGGCGCCGGGCACCGTCGTCGCGCTCGCGCTGCTGCTGACCCGGCTCTACAGTCCGCTGACGGCACTGGCGAACGTGCGCGTGGACGTGATGACGGCGCTGGTGTCGTTCGAGCGGGTCTTCGAGGTGCTGGACCTGGACCCGATGATCACCGAGAAGCCGGACGCGCGGACGGTGCCCGATGGCGGGGTCTCGGTCGAGTTCGACGACGTGCGGTTCGGATATCCGGCCGCGGAGAAGTACTCGCTCGCCTCGCTGGAGGAAGTATCCACTTTGGACACCCGTGGTGGCGAGGAAGTGTTGCACGGGATCTCGTTCCGTGCGGAGCCGGGCCAGATGGTGGCGCTCGTCGGGTCGTCGGGCGCGGGGAAGTCGACCATCGCGTCGCTGCTGCCCCGGTTGTACGACGTGGACTCCGGCGCGATCCGGCTGTCCGATGTGGACGTTCGCGACCTGGCCTTCCCGGCGATCCGGCGGACGGTCGGCGTGGTGACGCAGGACGGCCACCTGTTCCACGACACGATCCGGGCCAACCTCGAGTACGCGCGGCCGGGCGCCGGTGAGGACGAGATCTGGGACGCGCTGGAGAAGGCGCGGCTCTCGGCGCTCGTGCGGAGCCTGCCGGACGGGCTCGACACCGTGGTGGGGGAGCGGGGCTACCGGCTCTCCGGCGGTGAACGGCAGCGGCTGACCATCGCGCGGCTGCTGCTGGCGCAGCCCAAGGTGATCGTGCTCGACGAAGCGACCGCGCACCTGGACTCGGAGTCGGAGGTGGCGGTCGGCGAAGCGCTCAGCCACGCGCTGGCGGGGCGGACGGCGCTGGTGATCGCGCACCGCCTGTCGACCGTGCGGGCCGCCGACCAGATCCTCGTGGTCGAAGACGGGCGGATCGTCGAGCGTGGAACGCACGCGGCGCTGCTCGCGGCCGAGGGCCGCTACGCCGAGCTGTACCGCACGCAGTTCGCGGAGGAGCCCGCCGCCGCGTGAGTCAGGCCAGTTGCGGGATCCGCGGCAAGTAGCGCGCGTGCAGGCTCGCGTTGGCCTCGTCGCCGCCGGGGACGTTGGCGCTGCGCCACAACGGCACCTCGAAGTCCGCCGTCGAGACGAGCCTCGCCAGCACCGCGTTCCATAGGAACGCGTTGAGCACAGTGGACAGAGCGGCGGTGCGCGGGTTCTCCGGCGGGAAGCTCGCGTCGCCGGGGCGGACGCCGGTGTCGAGGACGATGTCGGCCTCCTCGATGAGCGTGCTCGCCGCGCGCTTCGGGGCTGCCGCGACCGAGACCCGCGAACTGACCGCGATCACCGGCGCCCCCGCGGCGCGGGCGGCGTGCGCCAGCTCCACCGGATACGGGTTCACGCCGGAATTCGAGAACACCACGAGCACGTCGTCGGGACCGGGGGCGCGCTCGGCCAGCACCTCGGCGGCCAGGCCGCTGCGCCGTTCCGTCCGCGTGCTCGCCCGCGCGCCGTGCAGGGGGAGCAGCTCCGGGTGGTAGAGCGGATAGACGCTGGCCAGCCCGCCCGCGCGGTAGAAGGTCTCAGCCACCGCCGCGAGCGAGTGCCCGGCGCCGGCCGAGAACACCAGGCCGTCCGCGCGCAGCGACGCGAGCACCAGCTCCGCGGCCTTCGGGATGGACTCTGCATTGGCCGTTTCCGCGTCCTGGACGGCGCGGGTCACCAGATCGACGATCACCCGGTGACCTTAGCGGGATAAAATCGCGCCGTGCGGGCGTTGGTGCCGATGTGACCGATCGACAAGCGACACTGTCCCGCTGGGACGCCAAAGGACCGGTCCGCGCGGTGGCACTGGTCCTGCACGGCGGCGCGGAAAACGGGCTGAACCCGGTCCGGCCCTGGGGCCTGGCGTATCTCCGCATGGTGCCGTTCGCCCGCGCGATCCACGCCGCGGCGGCGTGGCACGGGGTCGAGGTGCGGCTGCTGCGCAACCGGGTCCGCGGGTGGAACGAGCCGGATCTGCAGCCCGTGGCCGACGCCCGCTGGGCGCTGGAGCGGATCCGCGCGGAACGGCCCGGCGTGCCGGTCTTCCTGGTGGGGCATTCGCTCGGCGGCCGGGTGGCGCTGCGCGTGGCCGATGACCCGGCGGTGACGGCGACGTGCGCGCTCGCGCCGTGGACGCCGGAGGGGGAGCCGGTGGAACCGGTGAAGAAGCGCGACGTGCTGATCGCGCACGGCACGCGAGACCGGATCACCAGCGCGGCCGAGTCCTACGCCTACGCGGTGCGCGCGCAGGACTACGCGGCGCGCATAGCCCGGTTCGAAGTGCTCTCGGAAGGGCACGCGATGCTCTGCCGGGCCGGGGCCTGGAGCAGGCTGGTGCGCGACTTCGTGCTCGACGCCGCCGGAGTGCGCGCGCTCACTGCCTGGGAACAGCGTCCCGAGCAGCGGTTACGGCTGCCTCTCTGAGTCCGGAACAACCCTTTTGGGGAGTCAGGCGTCCCACCTCGGGAGGTTTGCTGTCTACTAGGGCGGACGCGAGCCGAGATCGGGGACGAGAGAGGCGCGATGAGCTACGGCGGCTATCCGGAACGACCACGTCAGCCCAGGGGCGCACGGCAGCACCAAGCCGCGCAGATGATGCCGCTGCCCGGGCGCGAAGCACCTCCGGGGCCGCCGCCGCGGCGCCCGGCCGGGCCACCGCCGACGCCGCCGAGGCAGCCCCGGGAGCAGGGCCCGCCGCCGGGCCCGCCCCGCAAGCGGCGGCGTTTCGGGTTCGGCAAGATCCTGCTCTGCCTCGTGCTCGTCATCGTGGCCTTCCTCGCCGGGGTGTGGATCTACCTCGACTCCTCGATCAACCGCGTCGAAGCGCTCAAGGACTACTCCGGCCGCCCGGCGGCGGCGTCCGGCACGAACTGGCTGATCGTCGGCTCGGACAGCCGCGACGGGCTGACCACCGAGCAGGAGCAGACGCTCGCCACCGGCGACAGCGCAGCGGCGGGCGGCGGGCAGCGCACCGACACGATCATGGTCGCGCACCTGCCGGACAACAGCACCAAGCCGACGCTGCTCAGCCTGCCCCGTGACTCCGAGGTCACGGTGCCGGGGCACGGCAAGACCAAGATCAACGCGGCGTTCTCGATCGGCGGCGCGCCGCTGCTGGTGCAGACCGTCGAGCAGGCCACCGGCCTGCACATCGACCACTACGCCGAGATCGGCTTCGGCGGGTTCGCCAACATCGTGGACGCGATCGGCGGCGTGGACATGTGCATCGACAAGGAGATGCACGACGACTACACCAACATCACGATCCCGGCGGGCTGCCAGAAGCTGGACGGGGCGCACGCGCTGGGCTTCGTGCGGATGCGGCACAGTGACGCGACCCCGCGGTCGGACCTCGACCGGGTGGAGAACCAGCGCAAGTTCATCGGCGCGCTGGCCAGCCAGATCGCCTCGCCCGGGACGCTGCTGAACCCGTTCGACCTGTTCCCGCTGCTGTCCTCGGCGCCCGACGCGCTGACCATGGACTCCGGCGACCACCTGCAGAACCTGCTGGCGCTGGCGTGGAACATGCGCGGGATCTCCGACGGTGGGGTCACGACCACCACCGTGCCGGTCACCTCGAGCTCGGCGGAGAACTGGGACAAGACGAAGTCCAAGCAGCTGTTCGACGCGCTCAAGAACGACACCGAGATCCCGGCGAGCGTGATCACCAACTAGCCGGGGCTGGTCTGTACCACTCGTGGCGGCGCCGCGGCCATGCGGCGCCGCCGTGGGAAAACCCGGTGCGAAGATCCGCGCGCCCGGGCACGATGAAGGGGTGCGACCCGCGGAATACCTGACCGACGGCGTGGTGACGCTGCGGCGCTGGCGCGCGGGCGATGCCGCGGCGCTCGAGCGCGCGGTCACCGGGTCGCTGGACCACATCGGTGCCTTCCTGCCGTGGGCCGTGGCCGGTTACGGCGAGGCCGACGCCGTGGACTTCCTGACCCGGACGGACCGGCAGTGGCGGGTGGGCGATGCCTTCGAGTACGCGATCCTGGGCGCGGGCGGCGAGCTCGCCGGCGGGTGCGGGCTGATGACCCGGATCGGCGGGGGCGGGCTCGAAATCGGTTACTGGCTCAGCAAAAGCGCCACCGGGCAGGGGCTGGTGACGCGTGCTTCGCGGCTGCTGACCGAGGAGGCGTTCCGCATCGGCGCCACCCGTGTGGAGATCCACCACGACGAAGCGAACGTCCGCAGCGGCGCCGTGCCCGAGCGGCTCGGCTTCACGCGCGTCGGCACGCGCACGGCCGGGCAGGCGGGCGGCCCGGCGAGCACCGGCACGCTCGTGGTGTGGCGGTTGAAGCCGGGGCGGGGTTAGGTCGCGCGGGCGGGCGGCCGTGGCTCGGCGAGGACCGGGCCGGGCCGCCGCCGGTTCAGGTAGGGGCGAACCTAAGCCGCGTGGGCGGGCGGCCGGACGACCCGGCGAGTACCGGGGCAGCAGCCGCTGAACCCGAACCGGACCTAAGCCGCGTGGGCGCGGAGTGCTTCGAGGGCCTTGTCGGCGTGAACGGCCATCCGCAGTTCGCTCTTGATCACCGCCAGCACGGTGCGGTCGGTGCCGATGACGAAGGTGTGCCGCCGCGTCAGCAAGGGCCCGAAGCTGCGCCGCACGCCGAACAGCTTCGCGACGGCACCGTCCGGATCGGACAGCAGCGGGTAGTCGAAACCGTTGCGGCTGCTGAACTCCCGCTGCTTCTCGACCGCGTCCGGGCTGATCCCGACCCGCTGCGCGCCGACCTCCGCGAACTCCTTCGCGAGGTCACGGAAGTGGCAGCTCTCGGCCGTGCAGCCGGTCGTCATGGCCGCCGGGTAGAAGAACAGCACCACCGGCCCGGCTTCGAGCAACCCCGACAGCGAGCGGTCCTCGCCGGAGTCGTCGGTCAGCGTGAAATCGGGGACCTGCTCGCCTTCGCGCATTCGCCCTGCCTCAGTTCGCGTCGCTGTTGATCAGATCGTCCACGTGGTCGCCGGTGACCGAGATGCCGATGAACGGCCCGCGGGCCGCGATCACGCCGTGCTCGGCGAGCCGGCCCGCCTGCTCGTCGGTCAGCACGCCCTCGGCACCGATCCGCAGGCCCAGCTCACGGGCCCGCGTCACCAGCTGGTCGAGATGCCGCACCGCGATCTCGTCGTCGATGTCGTCGATCGCGTCGACCACGCCGCCGCTGAGGACCACGTGCTGCACGTTCAGCTCGTGGCGCGGGATCAGCTCCAGGTCCGCGGACCCCGACACGGTCAGCACCAGTTTCACGCCGATGTCGGCCAGCACCGACAGCGACTCCAGCACCTCACCACGCGTGTCGAGCAGCGAAGCGCTGTCCGTGCACAGCCGGAGTGCCTTGGCTGGCAAGGCATTCCGGTCGAGCTGCTCCTTCACCAGGCGCACCAGGTCCGGGTCGATCGCGAGCCTGCCGGGCAGCCGGATGCAGACGTCGGGCGCGGCGTCGCCGTGTTCGGCGCGCCAGCGCGCGGCCGCCTTGAGCGACTCGGCCAGCAGCCATTTTCCCAGCGCCAGCGTCATTCCGGTGGTTTCGGCGAGCGGGTAGAACTCGGGGGAGTCCAGCTCGCCGAGTTCGCGGTGGTTCCACCGCAGCCCGGCGTTCACGGCGGCCAGCCTGCGGGATCCGTCGAGCTTCACCGTGGGCTGGTAGACGAGCGAGAACTCGCCGCTTTCCAGCGCGCCGGCCATTTCCGCGCCGAGCCGGTAGCGCGTGCGGTCGCGCGCGTCCAGCTCCGGGTCGAACAGCATCCACTGCGCCTTGCCCGCTTCTTTCGCGCGGTGCAAGGCGATCTCGGCGGCGCGCTGCAGGTCCTCGGGCCCGCCGTCGGCGACGTCGCGGACCACGATGCCGACGCTCGCGCTGACACCGACCCCGGCGTCGCCGAGGTAGATCGGCTCGGCGAGCTCGGCCAGCGCGTCCTCGACGAGCTTGATCACGTTCTGCGGTTTGAGCTGCCCGCGCAGCAGCACGCCGAACCCGTCACCGGGCAGCCGGGCGACGAGCGCGTCGTACTCGGTGAACACCGACTCGAGTTTGCGGGCCACGCCGCGCAGCACCTCGTCGGCGTAGCCGGCGCCGAGGCCGTCGTTGATCACCTTGAACCCGTCGATGTCCAGGTACACCAGGGCGACCTGGTCGCGGGCCGACGGGGTGAACGCGCCCTCCAGCTGCACCTTGAACCGGGAAGCGTTGGACAACCCGGTGAGGCTGTCGTGCACGCTCTGCCGGCGCAGCGCCTCCTGCAGGTCGAAAACCTCGTTGGCGTCGTTGACCATCAGCACCGGATACGTCGTGCCGGGGCGGTCGCCGGGCAGCGAAGCGATGGTGACGTCCGCCCACACCCCGGTGTCGTCGGCGTGCCCGAGCTGGACCCGGTGCACGAAGTGGTCGGCGTCGGTCGCCTCGATCTCCTCCAGCCCGTCGGCGAGGACGATCTGGTCCCGCCGCTCGAAGCCGAGCGCGGAGAGTTCGAGCCCGCGCAGCTCTTCCGGTTTGCGGCCGAGGAACCGGCCCAGCGCCGCGTTGGCCTCCACGACGTCGCCGTCCGGCCCCGCGAGCGCGATGCCGACCGGCGCGCCCGCGAAGAGCGCGGTAAACCGGCGGCTGGCCGCTTCGCGAGCGGCTTCCGCTTTGGCGGCGGCGTCGTGCGCGACGCCGGTCAGGATCTCTTCCAGTTTCTCCTGGGGAAGTGCTACCCCATCCGTGTTCACCAGCCGTGCCGCCCAGCGCTGGACGACCTCCGCCAACCCTGGCGCCCCACCAGGTTCCGGCACGCTTCACCTCATTAACGTACGGACAAAAGCCAGGTCAGCCGCCACAAGAGCGTCTCGGGGCTCTCGTGGTGGGGGTACCGGCCCGGGGTCATGTCACGCCATCACTTCCGGGCAGGCACTGTCTACCGGCTGAACGAGTGATGATCAGTGTAGATGTGGTCACTATTCGTGAGATTTCTGGCTACCGCGGTCGAGCGCGGCGAGGTGCACAGGTAACCCATCGACAGGTACCGGCAACGATACGTAATCCCAGCGCATCCGGTACGAGGAGGGCACCGACCACCGGTGGGCGCGCAGCATTTCGTGCAGCACGGCCTTCACCTCGAACATGCCGAAATGCAGCCCGATGCACTTGTGCGCGCCGCCGCCGAAGGGCATCCACGCGTAGCGGTGCGACTTGTCTTCGCGGCGGCCCTCGGCGAAGCGCTCCGGGTCGAACGAACGTGGATTGCTCCAGTGTTCGGGCGAGAAGTGGTTGGTGTTGGGGGAGACGCTGACGAGGGTGCCCGCGGGGATGTGGTAGCCCAGCACCTCGGTGTCCCGCAACGCTTTCCGGGGCAGCGAGGGCACCGGCGCGGTGAGCCGGAGCGACTCCTTGATCACCAGGTCCAGCGTTTTCAGCCGGTCCAGCTCGGCCAGTCCCGGTGGTTCGTCGCCTAGCGCGAGGGACTCCTCCCGCGCGCGTTCCTGCCACTCCGGGTGCTTCGCGAGGTGGTACGCGGCGGCGGTGCTGGTGATGGTCGTCGTGTCGTGCGCGGCCATCATCAGGAAGATCATGTGGTTGATGACGTCGTCGTCGCTGAACCGCTCGCCGTCGTCGCCGGTGGCGTGGCACAGCGCGGAGAACAGGTCGTCGCCGGGCGAATTCCGTTTGGCGGGAAGGTTTTCCGCGAAGTAGCGCTCCAGTACCTTGCGGCCGGACAGCCCGGCGGCCCAGCGCCCGCCGGGCACCGGGACGCGCACGATCGCCGTGGCGGCGCGCACGGAGTCGACGAAGGCGCGGTTGATCTTGGCGGCGCCGGGCCCGCTCGGCATGCCCATGAACACCCGGGTGGCGACGTCCAGCGTCAGCCGTTTCAGCGCCCAGTACAGCCGCGGCCTGTCCTGGCCGCCCCACTCCGCGATGCCCGCCCGCAGCGTCGGCCCGAACTCGCGCGCGTAGGTGGCGAGCTTGTCGCGGGTGAAGGCCTCCTGCATGATCCGCCGGTGCAGGTGGTGCTCCTCGAAGTCCAGCAGCATCAGCCCGCGGTGGAAGAACCGCTCGATGAAGAAGCGCCAGCCCGCCTGCGAGTACACCTTGTCCTTGTTCACCAAGGCGATCTGCGTGGCCTCGGGGCCGGCGAGGACGACGATCTTCGTGCCGAGCGAGCCCATCCACGACACCGGGCCGTAGGTTTCGTAGCGGTGCAGCGCGAAGTCCACGCCGAAGCGCATCGAGTCCAGCGAATGCCCGAGCAACGGGGCCCCGGCGTCGCCGAGCACAGGCTTCAGCCCGCTGCCGGGCGGCGGGGAAGCCAGTTCCCGCACGGGATAGCGCTTGCCGAGGAGTCTGCGGTCCACGGCCTTCGGCAGCGGGATCGACGTGAGGGGCGGAACCCGGTCGCGGATCGTCACGATGCCTCCTTGCAGCGTCCCCATCCAGGTTGCCGCCCCGCGGGTCAACTGGCAAGGCCCGTTGTCAGTTCCAGGGGAGGAAGTCCGGGAGATCGCGGTCCACCCGCAGTGGGAACTCCGGAGGCCGTTTCTGCAGGAACGCCAGCACGCCCTCGACGGCGTCGGCGTGCTGCGGAAGCAGGGCGGTGAGCCGGGAGTCGAGCTGGTGCGCGGGGTAGGGCGAGTCGGCTGCGGCGAGGCGGTACAGCAGCTGCCGCGTCACCGCGACCGACACCGGGGACGTCTTCTCGGCGATCTCGCGCGCGAGCGCGTAGGCCTTGTCCAGCAGCTCACCGGGTTCGTGCAGCTCGTGCACCAGGCCGGCCGCTTTCGCTTCCTCCGCCCCGAAAATCCGGCCACTGACCATCCAGTCGAGCGCCCGGCCGAGCCCGACCAGCCGCGGGAGATACCACGCCGAACCGCCCTCGGGGAACATGCCGCGGCGGGTGAACACCAGCCCGAACTTCGAGCCGGTGGCCGCGAGCCGGTAGTCCGCCGACAGCGTGATCGTCAGCCCGGCGCCCACGGCCGCGCCCCGGATCGCGGCGATCACCGGTTTGGTCATCTCGAAGATCCGCTTCGAGCAGCGGCCGGCGGGCTCCTGCCAGTCGTCGCCGGACACCTCGAACCCGCCGCCCTGCGACAGGTCGGCGCCGACGCAGAAGTCCTCACCCGCGCTGGTGAACACGACGGCACGCACGGCCTCGTCCGAGTCGGCCCGGTCGAAGGCATCGGCCAGCTCGTCGGACATCCGCACGGTGTAACCGTTGCGGGCGTCCGGGCGGTTCAACGTGACCGTGGCGATCGGCCCCTCGACGGCGTAGGTGATCTCGGTGTGGTCCAACGGTCCTCCCGGCTAAAACAATCAAGCGTGCTTGATTTTTCTTGGCGGCGGTGCCACCCTCGGCGTGACGGCGCGAGGAGGCGGGTGCAGTGGTGGATCTGGGACCGATCCTGGGTGATCTTGCCGCGGAAAGCCAGTCCCTGGACGATCTGGTCGCGCGGCCGGACGTCTCGTGGGACACCCCGACCCCGGCCGAGGGCTGGGCGATCCGCCACCAGATCGCGCACCTGGCGTGGACCGACGCCAAGGCGCTCATCGCCGTGCGGACCCCCGAGAAGTTCCCGGACGAGGTGAAGCGGGCTCTGCTGAACGAGGACGACTTCGCTCACCAGGGCGCGATGGAGGGTGCGGAGACACCGCGCGACCAGTTGCTCGCGGAGTGGCGAGACGGGCGTGCCGCGCTGGCGGAGGCGTTGGGCGCCACGCCGGACGGCACCAAGATCCCCTGGTATGGCCCGCCGATGAGCGCGGCCTCGATGGTGACCGCGCGGCTGATGGAAACCTGGGCGCACGGGCAGGACGTGTTCGACGCGCTCGGCCTGCGGCGCGCGCCGACCGCGCGGATCCGCCACATCGCGCGCTTCGGCGTGCGCACCCGGGACTTCTCGTTCGCCCTGCATTCGCTCGCCCCGCCCGCCGAGGAGTTCCGGGTGGAGCTGCGCGCGCCGGACGGCGAGCTGTGGACCTATGGCCCCGAGGACGCCGCCCAGCGCGTCACCGGCAGCGCGGCCGACTTCTGTTTCGTGATCACCCAGCGGCGTCATCCGGCGGACACCGATCTGGTCGCGCGGGGGCCCGACGCGGAGGAGTGGTTGCGGATCGCGCAGGCCTTCGCGGGTCCTCCCGGGAACGGGCGGAAGGCGGGCCAGTTCGCATGACGCTGCGCATCGGCAACGCTTCGGGGTTCTACGGCGACCGGTTCTCCGCCGTGCGGGAGATGCTGACCGGCGGCCCGCTCGACGTCCTGACCGGCGACTACCTCGCCGAGCTGACCATGCTGATCCTCGGCAGGGACCAGCTCAAGGACCCGGATCGCGGCTACGCCAAGACGTTCCTGCGCCAGCTGGAGGAGAACCTCGCGCTGGCCAAGGAAAAGGGCGTGCGGATCGTCACCAACGCGGGCGGGCTGAACCCGGCCGGGCTGGCGGCGGCGATCCGCGAGCTGGCCGGGAAGCTCGGCCTGGACGTCGCGGTCGCGCACGTCGAGGGCGACGACCTACTGTCCCGTGTGGACGAACTGAACCTCGGGAAACCCTTGACCGCCAATGCCTATCTCGGTGCCTGGGGCATCGTGGAGTGCCTGAACGCGGGCGCCGACGTCGTGGTGACCGGGCGCGTCACCGACGCCTCGCTGATCGTCGGCCCGGCCGCCGCGCACTACGGCTGGGCCCGCGACGACTACGACGCGCTCGCCGGAGCGGTCGCCGCGGGGCACGTGATCGAGTGCGGCGCGCAGGCCACCGGCGGCAACTACGCGTTCTTCACCGAGCACCGCCTCGGCGTGCCCGGCTTCCCGGTCGCGGAGATCGAGTCCGACGGGTCGAGCGTGATCACCAAGCACGACGGCACCGGGGGAGTGGTCGACGTCGGCACGGTGACCGCCCAGCTGCTCTACGAGATCACCGGCGCGCGCTATGCCGGGCCGGACGTGACCACCCGGTTCGACACGATGACGCTGGCCCACGACGGCCCGGACCGGGTGCGGATCAGCGGCACGAAGGGCGAACCGCCGCCGCCCACGCTGAAGGTGTGTCTCAACCGGCTCGGCGGCTTCCGCAACGAGACGACGTTCGTGCTTACCGGGCTGGACATCGACGCGAAAGCGGCGCTCGTGCGCGAGCAGCTGGAGGGCTCGCTGAAGGACAACCCGCCGGCCGAGATCCGGTGGACGCTCGCGCGTACCGACCACGAGGACGCCGAGACCGAGGAGCGGGCGAGCGCGCTGCTGCACTGCGCGGTCAAGGATCCGGACCCGAAGGTGGCCGGACGGGCGTTCAGCGGCGCGGGCATCGAGCTGGCGCTGGCGAGCTATCCCGGGTTCCACGTCACGGCACCGCCTTCGGACGCTTCGCCGTTCGGGGTGTACACGGCGTCCTATGTGGACGCTCGCGAGGTGCCGCACATCGCGGTGCTGCCGGACGGCAGGCGGGTGGACATCGCGCCCGCCGAAGAGACGCGGGAACTGTCCGATGTGGATGATCCTCCGTTGCCGGAACCCTTGGCCGGTAAGACGAAGCGTGCGCCACTGGGCCGCGTGATCGGCGCCAGGAGTGGCGACAAGGGCGGTGACGCGAACCTCGGCGTGTGGGCACGGAGCGACGCGGCCTGGCGCTGGCTGGCGAACACCCTCACCGTCGGGGAGTTCCGGCGCCTGCTGCCCGAAACCGCCGGCCTGCCGGTCCGCCGCCATGTCCTGCCGAACCTGCGGGCGCTGGACTTCGTGGTCACCGGGCTGCTCGGCGAGGGAGTCGCGTCGCAGGCACGGTTCGACCCGCAGGCGAAGGCGTTCGGCGAATGGCTGCGCGCCCGCCACGCCGATGTCCCCGAGGAGCTGTTGTGATCGAAACCCCCGAACGGACGGCGCTGCGCAAGACGGTGCGCCGGTTCGTCGAGGCCGAGGTGCTGCCGCGGCTCGGCGAGTGGGAGCGCGCCGGTGAGCTGCCACGCGAACTCCACCGCAAGGCCGGGGAAATCGGCCTGCTGGGCGTGTCCTTCCCGGAGAGCGCGGGCGGCGGTGGCGGCGACTACCTCGACGCGCTCACGGTCGCCGAGGAAATCCTGTACGCCGGCGGCTCCGGCGGGCTCATCGCTTCGCTGCTGACCAACGGAATCGCGCTGCCCCACATCGTCGCGGCCGGGGACGAACGGCAGATCGAGCGCTGGGTGCGGCCGACGCTGGAAGGCAGGCTGATCGGCTCGCTCGCGATCACCGAGCCCGACGGCGGCTCCGACGTCGCGGGCATCCGCACGACAGCCCGCCGTGAAGGCGACCACTACGTCGTCAACGGTGCCAAGACTTTCATCACCTCCGGCTGCCGGGCCGACTTCGTCACCACCGCGGTGCGCACCGGCGGGCCCGGCGCGCACGGCATCTCATTGCTGGTCGTCGAGCGGGACACGCCCGGGTTCACGGTGAGCCGCAAGCTGGAGAAGATGGGCTGGCACTGCTCGGACACCGCCGAACTGTCCTATGTGGACGTGAAGGTGCCGGTGGAGAACCTCGTCGGGCCGGAGAACAGCGGGTTCGTCCAGATCGCCACCCAGTTCGTCACCGAGCGGGTTTCTCTTGCGGTGCAGGCCTACGCGACGGCGCAGCGCGCGCTGGACCTGACGCTGGACTGGTGCCGCTTGCGCGAGACCTTCGGCAGGCCGCTGATCTCGCGGCAGGTCGTGCAGCACAAACTCGTGGAGATGGCCCGGAAGACCGACCTCGCCCGCGTGTACACGCGGCACGTCGCCGAACGCTACGTGGCGGGGGAGGACTGCATCGCCGAGGCCTGCTTCGCCAAGAACAGCGCCGTCGAAACGGCCGAATGGGTGGTCAGCGAGGCGGTGCAGCTGCACGGCGGGCTCGGCTACATGAGCGAATCCGAGGTGGAACGGCATTACCGCGACGTGCGCATCCTCGGCATCGGCGGCGGCACCACCGAGATCCTGACCAACCTGGCCGCGAAACGATTGGGGTACACGGGTTGAGCGTCATCCGGTCCACAGTGGACGCTTCGAGCGCGGAGTACGCCGCGAACCGCGACGCGATGCTGGCCAAGCTCGGCGAGCTGGAGGCCGAGCACGCCAAGGTCATCGCGGGTGGCGGGGAGAAGTACGTCGAACGGCACCGCAACCGCGGCAAGCTCCTGGCCAGGGAGCGGGTCGAGCTGCTGCTGGACGAGGACTCCCCGTTCCTGGAGCTGTCCTCGCTGGCCGCGTGGGGCACGAACTACCAGGTCGGCGGCAGCCTGGTCGCCGGGATCGGCTGGGTCGAGGGCGTCGAGTGCATGATCACCGCCAACGATCCGACCGTGAAGGGCGGCGCGACCAACCCGTCCGGGCTGAAGAAGGCGCTGCGGGCGGCGGAGATCGCGGCGCAGAACCGGCTGCCGTCGATCAACCTCGTCGAGTCCGGCGGCGCGGATCTGCCCACGCAGAAGGAGATCTTCATCCCCGGCGGGCGCAGCTTCCGCAACCTGACGAACGCCTCGGCCGCGCGGATCCCCACGATCGCGCTGGTCTTCGGCAACTCCACGGCGGGCGGCGCGTACCTGCCCGGCATGTCGGACTACGTGGTGATGGTCAAGGAACGCGCCAAGGTGTTCCTCGGCGGGCCGCCGCTGGTGAAGATGGCCACCGGCGAGGAGTCCGACGACGAGTCGCTGGGCGGGGCGGAGATGCACGCCCGCAAGTCCGGCCTGGCCGACTACCTCGCCGCCGACGAACACGACGCGATCCGGCTCGGGCGCGGTATCGTCAAACGGCTCAACTGGCACAAGCTCGGCCCCGAACCGAAACCGGACTACGAGGAACCGCGCTACGACGCCGGAGAACTCGCCGGCATCGTGCCCGGCGACCTCAAGGTGCCCTTCGACCCGCGCGAGGTGATCGCGCGGGTGGTGGACGGCTCGGACTTCGACGAGTTCAAACCGCTCTACGGCCCGAGCCTCGTCACCGGCTGGGCGAGCCTGCACGGCTATCCCGTCGGCATCCTCGCCAACGCCCAGGGCGTGCTGTTCAGCGAGGAATCGCAGAAGGCCACCCAGTTCATCCAGCTGGCGAACCAGAGCGACACGCCGCTGATCTTCCTGCACAACACCACCGGCTACATGGTGGGCAAGGAGTACGAGCAGGCCGGCATCATCAAGCACGGCGCGATGATGATCAACGCGGTGTCGAACTCGAAGGTGCCCCACATCTCCGTGCTGATGGGCGCCTCCTACGGCGCCGGGCACTACGGCATGTGCGGGCGGGCCTACGACCCGCGGTTCCTGTTCGCGTGGCCGAGCGCGAAGTCCGCGGTGATGGGGCCGCAGCAGCTGGCCGGCGTGCTCTCCATCGTCGCCCGTGCGGCCGCCGCGGGGCGCGGCCAGGACTACGACGAAGAGGGCGACAAGGCCATGCGTGCCATGGTGGAACAGCAGATCGAGGCCGAGTCGATGCCGATGTTCCTGTCCGGGATGCTCTACGACGACGGGATCATCGACCCGCGCGACACCCGCACGGTGCTCGGGCTGAGCCTGTCCGCGATCCACAATGGACCGATCAGGGGCGCCGACGGCTTCGGCGTCTTCCGGATGTGAGGGCGATGATCACCAGCATTCTGGTCGCGAACCGGGGCGAGATCGCCCGCCGCGTCTTCCGCACCTGCGCCGGGCTGGGCATCGCGCGGGCCGCGGTGTTCTCCGACGCCGACGCCGGTTCCCCGCACGTCGCCGAGTCCGACGCCGCCGTCCGGCTGCCGGGCGACGCGCCTTCGGACACCTACCTGCGGCCGGATCTCCTCGTCGCGGCGGCGAAAGCGACCGGCGCGGACGCGGTGCACCCTGGCTACGGATTCCTCTCGGAGAACGCCGGGTTCGCCCAGGCGGTACTCGACGCCGGGCTGACCTGGATCGGGCCGCCCCCGGCCGCGATCGCCTCGATGGGGTCCAAAGTGGAGGCCAAACGGATCATGGCCTCCGCCGGTGTGCCGGTACTGTCCGAATTGGACCCCGCGTCGGTCACCGAGGCGGAGCTGCCGGTGCTGATCAAGGCTTCCGCGGGCGGCGGCGGGCGCGGGATGCGCGTGGTGCGCTCGCTGGACGAACTGGCGGACGCGGTGGACAGCGCCCGCGCCGAGGCGGCTTCGGCGTTCGGCGATCCGACGGTGTTCTGCGAGCGGTACCTGGAAACCGGGCGGCACATCGAAGTCCAGGTGCTGGCCGACGAGCACGGTACCGTGTGGACGGTCGGCGAACGTGAATGCTCGATCCAGCGCAGGCATCAGAAGGTGCTCGAGGAGGCGCCGTCGCCGCTGGTCGACGCGAAGATGCGCGCCGAACTGTCCGACGCGGCGGCGAAGGCGGCCAAGGCGATCGGCTACGTCGGCGCGGGTACGGTCGAGTTCCTGGCCACGGCGGACGGCGAGTTCTTCTTCCTGGAGATGAACACCCGGCTGCAGGTGGAGCATCCGGTGACCGAGCTGGTCTTCGGGCTGGACCTGGTCGCGTCGCAGATCCGCGTCGCCGAGGGGCACGCGCTGCCCGCGGAGCCGCCCGCGCCGTCCGGGCACGCGATCGAGGTCCGGCTGTACGCCGAGGATCCGGCCGCGGGCTGGCAGCCGCAGACGGGCACGCTGCGCCGGTTCGAGGTGCCGGGCGACGTCCGGGTGGACAGCGGCGTCGCGGACGGTTCGGTGATCGGCGTGCACTACGACCCGATGCTGGCCAAGGTGATCGCGTGGGCGCCGGACCGCGCCGAGGCGGCCCGCAAACTCGCCGGGGCGCTGGCGGGGGCGCGGGTGCACGGGGTGCGCACGAACCGGGACCTGCTGGTGAATGTGTTGCGCCACAAGGAGTTCCTGGCGGGGAACATCGACACGGCGTTCTTCGACCGGCACGGCCTGGAAGCGCTTTCCACGCCGCTGGGCGACGAACGGCTCGCGGCGGTGGCCGCGGCTTTCGCGGACGCGGCGGCCAACCGTGCCGGAAGGCGCTTTCCGGCGGGCTGGCGCAACGTGCCGTCGGTACCCCAGACCAAGCGCTACACAGTGGGGGACAACGAGTACGAGGTCGCGTACCGCGACGGCAAAGTCGAGGGCTCGGACATCACGCTCGTGTCGGCGACGCCGGCGCGCGTGGTTCTCGACGTCGACGGGGTGCGCCGGAACTTCGACGTGGCAAGGTATCCCGGTCTCGTCTGCGTCGGGACGGTCTCGCTGACACCGGTTCCGAGGTTCACCGAGCCGGGCCAGGCGCTCGCGGCCGGCTCGCTGGTGGCGCCGATGCCGGGCACGGTGCTGCGGATCGCGGTCGAGGCCGGCGCGTCCGTCGCGGCCGGGGATCCCTTGCTGTGGCTGGAGGCCATGAAGATGGAACACAAGATCACCGCGCCCGCCGACGGCGTGGTCGCGGAGCTGCCCGTGTCCGCCGGACAGCAGGTCGAAGTCGGCGCCGTGCTCGCCGTCGTGACGAAGGAGTGACCCGTGAGCTTCACCGAATCCGAGGAACGGCAGGCGCTGCGCAAGGCGGTGGGCGACCTCGGCCGCCGCTACGGCCACGAGTGGTACACGAAACTCGCCCGGGGCGGCGGGAAAACGACGGAACTGTGGGATGAGGCGGGCCGGCTCGGCTACCTCGGCGTGTCGGTGCCGGAGGAGTACGGCGGCGGTGGCGCCGGGATCGGCGATCTCGCCGCGGTGTGCGAGGAGCTGTGCGCGGCGGGCACGCCGATGCTGCTGATGGTGGTGTCCCCGGCGATCTGCGCCACCGTGATCGCCCGGTACGGCACCGACGAGCAGAAAACCCGCTGGCTGCCGCGGTTCGCCACCGGTGAGCTGCGGATGTCGTTCGCCATCACGGAACCGGACGCGGGCTCGAACTCCCACCGCATCACCACCACCGCCCGCCGCGACGGGAGCGACTGGATCCTCAACGGGCGCAAGGTGTTCATCTCGGGCGTGGACGAGGCCGAGGCGGTGCTCGTCGTCGGGCGCACGGAGGAGGCGAAGACCGGCAAGCTCAAGCCCGCGCTGTTCGTCGTGCCCACCGACACGCCCGGGTTCGAGTACCGGCAGATCGAGATGGACCTGATTTCGGCGGACAAGCAGTTCCAGCTGTTCCTCGACGACGTGCGGCTGCCCTACGACGCACTCGTCGGCTCGGAGGACGCGGCGCTGGCGCAGCTGTTCGCGGGGCTGAACCCGGAGCGGATCATGGGCGCGTCGTTCTCCGTCGGCGTGGCCCGGTACGCGCTGGACAAGGGCGTCGCGTACGCCAGGGAACGCAGCGTGTGGAAGGCGCCGATCGGCAGCCACCAGGGCCTCGCGCACCCGCTGGCGCAGGTGAAGATCGAGCTGGAGCTGGCGAAGCTGATGACCCAGAAGGCCGCCGCGCTCTACGACTCCGGTGACGACTTCGGCGCGGGCGAGGCCGCGAACATGGCCAAGTACGCGGCGGCGGAGGCGGCGATCAAGGCCGTCGACACGGCCGTCCAGGTGCACGGCGGCAACGGGCTCGCCTCGGAATACGGGCTCGGTTCGCTTCTCGGCGCCGTGCGCGTCGGCCGCATCGCCCCGGTCAGCCGCGAGATGGTGCTCAACTTCGTGGCCCAGCACAGCCTCGGCCTCCCCAAGTCCTATTAGGAGTGATGAGGTGAAGGTGGCTTGCGTGGCGGTGCGGGTAGGGGAACCTGAGACGGTCCCTGACTCCGGGATCTCCTTCTGATGAATTCCCACCCGCCAGCCCGGCCGCCACCCCTGGCGGACACGCTTCGCGCGACAGTGCCTTCACGGCGTCGGAGCTGTCCTCGCCAGGAACCGTCTCAGAACCCCCGGCGGTGCCGGTTGGCGGCCCACAACAAGCGGCTCCGCCGCTTCTCAAACAGTCCTATTAGGAGTGACGATGTCCCTGTCCGGTAAGACCCTGATCATGTCCGGCGGCAGCCGCGGGATCGGCGAGGCGATCGCCGTGCGCGCGGCCCGCGACGGGGCGAATGTCGCGCTGCTGGCCAAAACGGCGGAACCGCACCCGAAGCTGCCCGGCACGATCCACACCGCCGCGAAGGCGATCGAGGACGCGGGCGGGCACGCGCTGCCGATCCTCGGCGACGTCCGGGACGACGACGTCGTGGCGGCCGCGGTCGCGAAGACCGTGGAGACCTTCGGCGGGATCGACATCGTCGTGAACAACGCCAGCGCCATCGACCTCAGCCCGACCGAGTCGGTCAGCATGAAACGCTACGACCTGATGCAGGACATCAACGCGCGCGGCTCGTTCCTGCTGTCGAAGCTCGCGATCCCGCACCTGCGCCGGAGCGCGAACCCGCACGTGCTCACGCTGTCCCCGCCGATCAGCCTCGAGGAGAAATGGTTCGAGGCCGGGCATCTCGCCTACAGCATCGCGAAGTACTCGATGAGCCTCGTGACCGTCGGCCTCTCGGCGGAGCTGCGCAAGGACGGCATCGCGGCGAACTCGCTGTGGCCGCGCACCACAATCGACACCGCGGCGATCCGCAACGTCGTCGGCGCGGAGCTGGCGAACTACTCGCGCACCCCCGAGATCATGGCCGACGCCGCGTACGCGATCCTCACCAAACCCAGCCGCGACGCCACCGGCAACTTCTACATCGACGACGAGGTGCTCGCCGCCGAAGGGGTCACCGACTTCGCGAAGTACCGGCTGTGCGAACGCGAGGAGGACCTGCGGCTGGACTTCTGGGTGGAGCCGTCCTGAGCACGCCCCGCGAACCCCAGCAGGAGCGCAGCCGCACCACGCGGCGGCGGCTGATCGAGGCGGCCGTCGAATGCCTCGGCGAGCTGGGCTGGAGCGGCACCACCGTCACCGTTATCGCGCGGCGCGCGGGGGTGTCGCGCGGGGCGGCGCAGCACCACTTCCGCACCCGCGAGGACCTCGTGACCGCGGCCGTCGAGTACGTCGGCGAGGTCCAGGTCGCGCAGCTGCGGAGGCAGGCGGCCGAGCTGCCCGCGGGGGAGTCGCGGATCGAGCCGGTCGTGGACATGCTGCTCAACCTGTACGCCGGCCCGATGTTCCGCGCGGCGCTGCACCTGTGGGTGGTGGCCTCGGCCGACGAAGCCCTGCGCGCCACGCTCGCGCCGCTCGAGGCACAGGTCGGGCGGGAGGCGCACCGGGTCGCGCTGGAGCTGCTCGGCGTGGACGAGTCGCATCCCGGGGTGCGGGAGCTGGTCCAGGCCACCCTCGATCTGGCGCGCGGGCTCGGCCTGGCGAACCTGCTCACCGACGACACGAAGCGCCGCCGCCGGATCGTGCGGCAGTGGGCGCGGGTACTGGGGACGAGCCTGCCGGAACCCGGCGAGGGGGACGAGCGTCCCACTGAGCGCCAAGTCACGGGTATCTCACGTTGACGAAGCCACTCTGCTCTAGTAGCTAACACTAATGGAGCAATGAGCGATAACTCAGTGCAGGCAAGTTCACCCGAGGGGATGATTACGGTGGCCGAGGAGCTATCGCATCGCGCGATGTCGATGCTGAGAGCAGTCGCGGAGGGCCGTGCGCGCATGTCCAGCAGCTGCGAACCCGACCTGTTCATCGACGGCGTGCCGTGCTGCGACCAGATGACCGCGCACGCCCTCGCCCACGGTGGCTATATCCGCCTCGCGGACGACGGCACCGCCGCCGAGCTGACGGCTGCCGGGCGCGCGGTGCTGGGCGTGCCGGTAGCTGCTTGAGCGGGGTGCCCTGGCCCATGGCTGCCCTGGCCGACGGTGGCTATGTCCGTATGGCGGGCGATGGCGGCACGGCTGAGTTGACGGCTGCCGGGCGCGGGTGTCTGTAGCTGCTTGAGCGGGGCGCGCGGCCGGTACGTTGCTCACGAACGGCCGCTCGCGTCCGGGGCCACGCCCGCTCCGCTACTCGCTTGTGCCGATGTCTTCGAACCACAGCTCGGGGCGGGCGGCGATGAACTCCTCCATCAACGCCACGCACTCCGGGTCGTCGACCACCGTGATGCCGGTGCCGTTCACGGCGAGCCAGTCGTGGCCGCCGGAGAACGTCCGCGCCTCGCCGATGATCACGTGCGGGATCGCGAACTGCCGCACCAGCCCGCTGCAGTACCAGCACGGCGACAGCGTGGTCACCATGACCGTGTCCCGATAGTGCGGGCGGCGCCCGGCGTTGCGGAACGCGGCCGTCTCCGCGTGCATCGAGGGATCGTCATCCTGCACGCGCCGGTTGTGCCCGCGGCCGAGCAGCTCACCGTCCACAGTGAACAGTGCGGCGCCGATCGGGACACCGCCCTCGGACTTGCCGAGCAGGGCTTCTTCGCGGGCGACGGCGAGCAGGGGCGCGGGATCGAGGCTCATGCGCCTCAGCGTAGCGAGCCGAAGAACTCCCGCAGCTCGCCGACGAGCAGGTCCGGCACCTCCATCGCGGCGAAGTGCCCGCCGCGGTCGAGTTCCGTCCAGCGCACGATGTTGTTCGCCTGCTCGGCCTGCGACCGGATGGGCAGCACGAGGTCGCGGGGGAACACCGCCACGCCCATCGGGGTGGGGGAGGGCTCCGCGCGCCGGACCCAGACCGCCGCGGATTCCTTGTACAGCCGGGCGGACGAGCCCGCCGTCCCGGTGAGCCAGTACAGCATCACGTTGGTGAGCAACTGATCCCGGTCGACGGCGTCCTCCGGCACGTTCCGCGAATCGGTCCACTCCAGGAACTTCTCCACGATCCAGGCGAGCTGCCCGGCCGGCGAATCCGTGAGCGCGTACGCGAGCGTCTGCGGCCGCTGCGACTGCACGGCGCTGTAGCCGGAAAGCTCCCGCTGGTAACGCTCACGCCCGGCCAGCCGCAGCTTTTCGTCCTCGGTCAGTTCGGCGCCGGACGACCGGCCCAGCACCATCGTGACGTGTACGCCCACCACGTGCTCGGCGTCCACCCGCCCCAGTTCCCGCGAGATCACCGCGCCCCAGTCACCGCCGTGCGCCGCGTAGCGCTCGTAGCCGAGGCGCCGCATCAACTCGGCCCAGGCGCGGGCCACGCGTGCCGAGTTCCAGCCGGTTTCGGTGGTGGGGCCGGAGAATCCGTACCCGGGGATCGAGGGGATCACGAGGTGGAAGTCCGCCGCGAGCGGCTCGATGATCCGCAGGAACTCCGCGACCGAACCGGGCCAGCCGTGCGTGATGATCAGCGGCAGCGCGTCCGCGCGCGAGGACCCGACGTGCAGGAAATGCACCCGCTGACCGTCGATTTCGGTGGTGTACTGCGGAAACCCGTTCAGCAGCCGCTCCTGCGCGCGCCAGTCGTAGTCGTGGCGCCAGTAGCGCGCGAGCCCCTGGAGATAACCCTTGGGGACGCCGTAGCTCCAGCCGACGCCGGGCAGCTCGTCGGGCCAGCGGGTCAGGTCCAGCCTCGCGTGCAGATCGTCGAGCTGGGCCTGCGGGATGTCGATGCGGAACGGGCTGATCTCGCTCATACCACCGACCCTAGGGGCACTAGCGGCCGGAACCGGACCGCAAACCGGGCCCGGTTCCGGCTTTTCAGGCCCCGGTGGCCTCTTCGATCTTGCGCTGCAGTTTGTTCATCCCGCCGAGCCAGCGGTCCGGCTCGGTCGCGCGCGCCGCGTAGTAGTCCGCGACCTCCGGATGCGGCAGCACGAGGAAACGCCCGTCGGACAAGGAATCCAGCACGGCGTCGGCCACCTGCTCCGGCTCGATCGCCGACGCGGCCATCAGCATCTCGCCGCCGGTGCCCGTGCCGGCGAGCATGTTCGTGCGCACGCCCTGCGGGCACACGGCCTGCACCGTGATCCCGCGGTGCTGGTACGTCGCCCGCAGCCACTCCGCGAACGCCAGCGCGCCGTGCTTCGTCACCGAGTACGGCGCCGAGCCCAGCATCGTCAGCAGGCCGGCGGCCGAAACCGTGGCGAGGAAATGCCCGCGCCCGCGCTCCAGCCAGTCCGGCAGCAGCAGTTTCGCGGCCCGCACGTGGGCCATCACGTTGACGTTCCACGCCTTCGCCCACTGGTCCTCGGGCGCTTCCGGGCCGCCGTGCGGGGCGACGCCCGCGTTGGCGCAGAACAGATCGATCGTGCCCAGCTCGGCGCGGGCCGTGGTGATCAGCTGCTCCACCCCGGACTCGGACGCCGCGTCCACGGCGATCCAGCTGCCGCCGATCTCCCCGGCGACGCGGGCCGCGCCCTGTTCGTCGAGGTCGGCCACGATCACCCGGGCGCCCCGCGCCGCGAACTTCCGCGCCAGCGCGCCGCCGATCCCGCCGCCGCCCCCGGTGATGACGACCCCGGCGCCCTTCAGCTCGAGGCTCACAGGCCACCGCCCAGGGTCACGCCGCCGTCGAGCACGAGGGTCTGCCCGGTGATCCAGCCGGCGTCGTCGGAGAGCAGGAAGGCGACCGCGCCCGCGATGTCCTCGGGCACGCCGAGCCGCTTGAGCGGGTATGCCGACGAGACCTCCGCCTCGCGGCCCTCGTACAGCGCGGTGGCGAACTTGGTCTTGACCACCGCGGGCGCCACGGCGTTGACGCGGATGCCCGGGCTCAGGTCGACCGCGAGCTCCTGCGTCATCCGGATCACCGCGGCCTTGGACACGCCGTACATGCCGATGCCCGGCGAGGCCCGCAGCCCGGCGATCGAAGCGACGTTCACGATCGAGCCGCCGTGCTCGCCCAGCCAGGCGTCGCGCGCGAGCCTGGTCCAGGCCAGCGGCGCCAGCACGTTGACCGCGAGGATCTTCGCCGCGGCCTCGAGGTCGACGTCAGCGATCGGGCCGAACACCGGGTTGATGCCGGTGTTGTTGACCAGCATGTCGAGGCTGCCGAAGGTCTCGATGGTCTTCGCGACCGTCTCCTGCTGGTGCGCCGGGTCGTCGGCCTTGCCCGGCACGGCGATCGCCACGCCCGGCCCGCCGAGCTCGTTCACGGCCTCGGCCAGCGGCTCGGGTTTACGCGCGGTGATGCACACCTTCGCGCCCCGCTGCACCAGCTCGTGGGCGATGCCGAGGCCGATGCCCCGGCTCGCCCCGGTGACGATCGCGACGCGGTCCTTGAACGAGTTCACTGTGCTTCTCTCCTCCGATGCCCGGCGCGGCTAAGCGCCCGCTTACACTGTGCAAGGCCCGGCCGCCGTGGTGACGAGCGGCGCGGCAAGTCCGCCGCTACGCGGTTCGATCTTGGGAGGATCGCGCGATGACCATCTCGCTGTCGGCCGAACTCTGGCCCGACGTCCAGCCCGAAGCGGCACGGCGGCTCATGCTGGCCGCGGTCGAATCCTTCGCGAGCCGGGGATACCACGCCACGACCACCCGGGACATCGCCGCGGCCGCCGGCATGAGCCCGGCCGCGCTGTACGTGCACTTCCCGTCGAAGGCCGCGCTGCTGTTCGCGATCAGCAAGAGCGGGCACGAGCAGACGCTGACCCTCGTCGAGAGCGTGGCCAAGCGGGACGAGCCCGCGAAGGAGCGGATCCGCAAGATCGTGGAGGACTTCGTCTCGTGGCACGCGCGGCGGCACACGGTGGCGCGCGTCGTGCAGTACGAGCTGCAGGCGCTGCCCGAACAGGAGTACGCGGTGGTCGCGGACCTGCGGCGGCGCATCGAGCAGCACATGCGGGAGGTGATCGCGGAGGGCGTGGAGCAGGGCGAGCTTTCCGTGGGCGACCTGCGCACGGCGGCCCGCGCGGTGCTCTCGCTCGGCGTGGACGTGGCGCGCTGGTACAGCGACCGGATCGGCAAGACGCCGAAAGCGCTCGCCAAGGAGTACGGCGAGCTCGTGCTGCGCATGCTCGGCGCCACTGCCTGACCTCACGAGGCCCACGCTACCGCACATACTAAGCGGTCGCTCACCTCCCCTGGGGTGGTCCGGCGGACCGCCCCACCCCACTCGCATGTTGGCCGCCCCGGTCGGTGTATTGGCCGTTCCCGCGCGCGTGTTGGCCGCCCCGGTTGGTGTGTTGGCTGTTTCTGCACGTGTGTTGGCCGTTTCCGTCGGTGCGGTGGCGAATCCCGTGTCGGCGGGTCCGGGGTGGCGCGCTGCGGAGGGCCAAGACACCGCCCTGGGCGGCCAAGACACCGCCGCGGGTGGCCAACACACCGCCGCGGGCGGCCGACATGGGGACGGGGCGGCCACCGTGGCCCCGGCGTCACCCGTGGCCGAGTGGCGCCCGGGGCACGGGGACTTCCCGGGGCACGCCTTCCCCGAGGTGCAGCCGCAACATCGCGGCGCGCGACCACGACGGCGGCCGCCCCAGCCGGGAAACCAGCACCATCACGGCGAAAGCCAGCGGCACCGCCCACGGCGCCGGCCGGGCGACGAGCACCTCCGCCCAGCCGTGCAGCGGCGGGCCGGACAGCGCCAGCAGGATCGACGCCGAGACGGACACCAGCCCGGTCAGCACGCCCGCGATGGCGCCCGGCGCGGTCAGCCTCGACCACCAGATTCCCAGCACCAGCAAGGGACAGAAGGTGGCCGCGGCCACGGTGAACGCCCACGTGACGAGCACGTCGGCGTCGATCGGGGCGGCGGGCAGCGCGAGCAGCACGACCCCGGCGGCGGTGACCAGCACCGCCGTCCGCAGCGTGCGCAGGCCGCCGGACATCAGGTCGTGCGCCGTCGCGCCGGAGACCACGAGCAGGAGCCCCAGCGAGGTGGCCAGGAACGCGGCGAACGCGCCCGCGGTGAGCAGCGCGGTGAACGTGGTGCCCGCCCACCCGGTGTCCACCTGGCTCGGCAGCGCGACCACCGCGGTGTCCGTCGCCCCGGTCAAATACAGTTGCGGCACAAGGACTTTCCCCAGCAGCCCGTACACGCCGGGCACGAGGTAGAACACGCTCAGCAGCCCGATGGTGATCGCCGCGGTGCGCCTCGCGGCCCGGCCGTCCGGGCTGGTGTGGAAGCGCATCAGCACGTGCGGCAGGCCCATCGTGCCGAGCACGGTCGCCATCAGCACGGCCAGCGTGCTCAGCAGCGGGTACCCGCTGCCGCCGATGTCCAGCAGCGGCCGCTCCCACCCCGGCGCGCCCGGCAGCCGCCCGCCGTCCGCCGTCGGCACCGGCGCCCCGGCGGGGAAGGTGACGCGCTCGCCGGAGCCCATCGACAGCTCGCCCGGCGGGTACACGCGCAGGGTGCCGTCGGAGGAGCGGATCGGGGTCGGCTCGGTCAGGCGCAGCGTCACGTCGACCTCGAAGGTGACCGCGGTGTCCTTGCCGAACCGCGAAAACTCCACCGGGTGCACGGCTTCCGCGCGCACCGCGGGGCCGACGGTGATCACCAGCCACAGCGCGGGAACCACCAGCAGCACCAGCTTCAGCACGAACTGGAACGCCTGCACGTACGTCGCCGCGCGCATCCCGCCGAGCGCGAGCGTGACGCTGACCGCGGCACCCGCGATCACCACGCCCACCCAGTACGGCGTGCCGCTCACCGCGCTGAGCACGAGGCCCGCCGTGCGGAACTGCGGGATCAGGTACAGCACGCCGATCACCAGCACCGTGACCGCGGCCAGCCGGCGCAGCGTGGCCGAAGCCAGGCGCGCCTCGGCGAACCCGGGCACGGTGAGCGCGCCCGAACGCCGCATCGGGGCCGCGATCAGCGCCAGCATCACGAGGTACCCGGCGGTGAAACCCACGGTGTACCAGAGGGATCCGATGCCGTCCTTGACGACCAGCCCGGCCACGCCGAGGAAAGAGGCGGCGGAGAGGTACTCGCCGGACACCGCGGCCGAGTTCAGCACGGGCGAGATCCGCCGTGACGCCACCAGGAAGTCCGACGTGGTGCGCATCGCCGCGACCCCGCGCACGCCGATGAGCAGGGTCGCCAGCACCACCGGCAGCACCGCGATGACCGCGATCACCGGTCGTCCTCGATCTCCTCGGCGCGGCGCAGCTGCCACACCGCGAGCAGCACCATCACCGGGAACGGCAGCACCCCGAGCATCAGCCACGACAACGGGAAACCCAGCAGCCGCACGTGATCGAGCCCGGGGAGCAGCCGGAACACCACGGGCAGCCCGCACAACAGCAACGCCGTGACGGCCAGCGTGATCAGGGCCGGACGGCGTTGCCTGCGGTAGGCGTCGAACGCACGGGCGGTTTCCGTGGCCTCCATGCGCGGCACGCGCCAGGGCCCGCCCGCGCGGCGGTGCGCGTGCGCGAGCCTCGTTTGCGGACTGGTGACAGCCACGCGGCGGGTGCGGGTCACCGGCCGAGCTCTCCGCGCTGCGCCGCCTGCAGCAGGCGCTCGCGCAACTCGCGGGCGTGGCGGCGGCTGACCGGCACGTCCCCGGCCGCGGTGTGCGCGAGGACCCCGCCGACGGAGTCGCTGCGCAGCTCGCGGACCGCGTGCAGGTTCACCAGGAAACCCCGGTGGCTGCGCACGAAACCGCGTTCCTCCCAGTACTCCTCCAGGCGGGACATGGGCATCCGCACCTCGTGCACCTCGCGCCGGGTGTGCAGCCGCACGTAGTCGCCGCGCGCCTCGATGAACTGGACGTCGTCGCGGTGCACGTAGCTGGTGCGCCCGCCCGACTCCACCGCGAGCGCGGGCATGGCGTCCACTGTGGACGGTGTGACGCCCGCGGCCTCGGCGCGCAGCGCGAGCACCATCCGGTTCACCTTCGCCAGCGCGGCGGCGAGCCGTTCGGTGCGGATCGGCTTGAGCACGTAGTCCACCGCGCCCACGCCGAAAGCGCTTACCGCGTGCTCGTCGTAGGCGGTGACGAACACCACCGCGGGCGGCTGAGCCAGCCGCGACAGCAGCCCCGCCAGTTCAAGCCCGTCCAGCCCCGGCATCGCGATGTCGAGGAACGCGGCGTCGAACCCGCCCGCCCGCAACGACTTCACCGCCGCGAGCGGGTCGTGCACGGCGGTCACCTCACCGACCTCCGGGGCCGCGCGCAGCATCCGGGTCAGCTCGTCCAGCGCGGGCGGCACGTCGTCGACCGCGAGCACCCGCAGGCTCATCGGTCCTCCTTCGCCAGCTCACTCACGGCATCACTCCAGGCTGGAAGCGGGGCACCCGCACCACGACCTTGCATCCCGCGCCCGGCGCCGTTTCGACCACCAGGCCGAACCAGGGGCCGTAGACCGTCCGGAGCCGACGGTCCACATTGGCCAGCCCCAGGCTGTCGCCGGACTCGCCCCCGGCGAGGATCTTGGCCGCGAGCGCGGGATCCATTCCTACCCCGTCGTCCTCGACGCTGATCACGCAGTCGTTGCCCTCCGCCTCGCCGCGGACCCCTACGGTGCCGGTGCCCGCCCTCGGCTCGATGCCGTGCCGGATCGCGTTCTCCACCAACGGTTCCAGCACCAGATACGGCACCGCGACGGCGAGCACCTCGGGCGCCACCCGCACCTGGACGTGCAGTCGTTCGCCGAGCACCGCCTTCTGCAGGGCCAGGTAGGTCTCGATGGCGTGGAACTCCTCGGCGAGCATCGTGTACTCGCCGTGCTTGGCCAGGCTGTAACGGGTGTAGTCGGCGAAATCGAGCATCAGCTCGCGCGCCCTGTCCGGTTCGGACGTCACCAGCGACGAGATCACGGTCAGTGCGTTGTAGACGAAGTGCGGCGAGATTTCCGCCCGCAGCGCGCGGAGTTCGGCCTGCGCGGCCTGGTCCGCCGACGCCTCCAGCTTGCCCCGCTCCACGGCGTGCCCGACGAGCGCCGCCGCCTCGCGCACCGCGGCGGAGGAGACCCGGCCGGACACCAGCAGCGCCCCGCCCAGTTCGTCCCTGATCCGCAGCGGCACCGCGATGAGCGGGGATTTCTCTTGCGTCGCCTCGGAATGAAGCGCATCGTGGACGAGCGCGGCGACGACCGGCTCGTCGGGCACCGGGCCGATCCAGGTGGTGGTGCCGGACAGATCGGCGAAACCGGCGGCGTCGGCGCCGAGGAGCCGGCGGATGCGGCGGAGCGCGCGGCGGGCACGGATCGAACCCGTGCCGTCGCGCAGGTCCCGGGTGATCCGGCGGGCCGCGGCGAGGACCTGCGGCGTCGCGTCCTTCGTCCGGTTGCCCAGGCGGACCAGCATCCCACCCACCTCATCTTCACCGACGGTCGGTCATCGATTGTAGGCCGACGCTCGTCAACCGTTCGTCCCGGTTCGGCTACCGTCCGTCGTGGACATCGTGACGACCGGCACAAGACGGGCTTATCTTGCGCCGCATGACCAACGACGCTCTGTCGAACCTGCTGACGGAAAACCGGACGTTTCCCCCGCCGGAGGGATTTGCCGCGAACGCCAACGAAAAGGCTGAATCGTACGGCCGGGCAGACGCCGATCGTGAGGCGTTTTGGGCGGAGCAGGCGGAGCGGTTGTCGTGGGATACGAAGTGGTCCCGGGTGCTGGATTGGTCGGGGGCGCCGTTCGCGAAGTGGTTCGTGGGC
>NZ_VMNW02000063.1 GCF_007713735.2 Amycolatopsis acidicola
CCCCTCCGCCGCTCCGATCCCCAGCCTGCTTTTGCGATCTTGGGGCTGGGTCAAGGTACTCTTTCCCGCCTTGACGCAGCCCCAAGATCGCAAACACTTACGGATCGGGGCGGCGGAGGGGTCCACACAGCGCGGCCCCCGCGCGTCCGTTGCTGCCCCAAACCGAGCAACAACAAGGCCGAGGGGAAAAGACAAAAGAAGCCCCTCGCCGGGGAGGCAGACTCCGGGATAACAGGGGGTTTTGCAGATCCACTCACCGAAAGTGGGTGGTTGCGTCGGTGGTCATCCCGTCGCCTGCGGTAGCGGTATCACTTCACCCCGGGCCCGCAAGCTTCATGCACTCGGGCGCGCGCTGGCAAAAAAGGTTGCGGGCCCGGGCTGAAGTGATAGGGGCCAGGGCAGGCGACGGGATGACCACCAACTCGGTCGGGTTCAAAGCCCTGCCACCTCCCGGTTCGAACGGAGCTTCCACCTGCCCCTTCCCAAAGCACTTAGCAGAGCCTAACCTAACCTCAACCACCGAGGGAGGGTTTCGTGAGTCGTTTCGACCGGGCTGTGCTGGCCCTGCTGCGTGCGCCGACTTACCCGCTCACCGTGCGCGAGGTCGAGGACCTCACCGGGCATTGCCGCCGTGTGCACTTCGCCGCGCCGGAACTCCTGGCCGAGCGCGAGATCACGCCGACGTTCTGGTTGCGGCTCTGGATCCCGTCGAACGGCCAGGAGTACCAGCGCGCCTACACCGTGACGCGAGTCCGCCCGGAGGAGAACCTCTTCGCAGTGGACTTCGTGCTGCACGACACGCCCGGCATCGCCAGTGCGTGGGCGCGCGGGGCCGAGCCGGGGGCGGAGTTGCGTGCGACTGTCTACACGGGAGAGTTGCTCGCCCTCGAAGACCCGCCACCCAAGGGATACCTGCTCCTCGGCGACTCCGCCTCGCTCCCCGCTATCAACGAGATCCTCGCCGCGCTGCCCGCGGACGTGCCCGCCCGGATCTTCCTCAAGCAGCAACACGAAGACGACGCCCGGCTACCCGTGTACACCCGCGATGGCGACAAGCTCGGCTGGACCACGGCCGAGCTGACCGAAGCGATAAAGGACCAAGGCGACCTTGACGGCTGGCACGCGTGGGTCGCCACCGAGTCCGGCGTCACGCGGCGGCTGAAAGCGTTGCTGCAGAAGCAGTTCGGCCTGCCGCGGACGGCGATCAAGGCTCGCGGCTACTGGATCGAAGGCAAGCCGATGGGCCGCGCCGCCTGAGGACTCCGCAGCTCAGAGCGCGTTGCCGTCACGAAGGTCGCCGGCGGCCAGGAGGTCTTCGCGAGCTCGGGCGATGCGGGAGCGGATCGTGCCGACCGGGCAGCCGCACACGTCAGCCGCCTCCTGGTACGACAGGCCCAGGATCTGGGTCAGCACAAGGGTTTCCCGCCGCTGCGCGTCGAGACCCGCCAGCAGCATCCGGAGTTCGACGATGTCCTCGAACCCCGCGCCGCCGCCGGGCCGGTCCACCGGCTCCCACTCACCCGTGGCGACGAGCTTCGGCCGCGCGCCCGCCGCGCGGATGTGGTCCACCAGCACCCGGCGCGCGATGGACAGCAGCCAGGTCCGCGCCGACGAGCGCCCCGCGAACCGCGACAGGCTGCCGAACGCGCGCAGGTAGGTCTCCTGCGTCAGGTCGTCCGCGCGATCCGGGTCGGCGAGGTGCGCCAGCAGGCGCCAGACGTCGGCCTGGGTGGCGCGGACCCATTCGGTGAGCGCGCCGCGATCGCCCCGCCCGGCGGCGAGGGCCAGCGCGGTGACCCGCTCGTCGTCTTCGCGTTTTCCGGGCATGAGCGCGGAGATTAGCGAACTTCGGCCGTCCCGACAAAAGTCACCGCGATGTGAACCCCCGGCCATCCGGGGCCGTATCCCGTAACGAAGAAAACACGACCCAGTCACACGGAGGTCCCAATGGGCCAGGCGACGTTCGACCGGGACATCGACGAGGCGGCGCCCGCCGGGTACGAACGCCTGCGCTGATGCGGACGGTCGCGGAAGCACCGGCACTGGCCGAAGTCGAGCTGGCGATCGGCGGGATGACCTGCGGCGCCTGCGCGGCCAGAGTGGAGCGCAAGCTCAACAAGGTCGACGGCGTCAGCGCCACGGTCAACTATGCCACCGGGAAAGCGCACGTCGTCGCCCCGACCGCCACGACCACCGAAGACCTCGTGCGCGTGGTCGAAACCGCCGGCTACACGGCGCGCCCGGCGGGCCAGGAGCAGCCGGCCCCGGACAGCGACGCCGATCCGGCGCGCACGCGGTTGCTGATCTCGGCCGTGCTGGCCACGCCGGTGATCGTCCTCGGCATGGTGCCGTTCCTGCAGTTCAGCCAGTGGCAATGGCTTTCCCTCACGCTCGCCGCGCCGGTCGCGGTCTGGGGCGCGTGGCCGATCCACCGCGCGGCGTGGGCGAACCTGCGGCATGGCACCGGCACGATGGACACCCTCGTGTCGCTCGGGGTGACCGCCGCGTTCCTGTGGTCGCTGTACTCGCTGTTCCTGGGCAACGCGGGCGTGCCGGGCCTGAGGCACGAGTTTTCCCTTGCCCCGAAACCCTTTGCGCACGACGGGATCTACCTCGAAGTCGCGGCCGGGGTCACGGTGTTCATCCTGGCCGGGCGCTACTTCGAGGCCCGCTCCCGCCGACGCGCCGGTGCGGCCGTGCGCGCGCTGCTCGACCTCGGCGCGAAGACCGTCGCGGTGCTGAGGGACGGTCGCGAACAGCGCATTCCCGTCGAGCAGCTGCGCGTCGGCGACGAGTTCGTGACCCGGCCCGGGGAGAAGATCGCGACCGACGGCGTCGTGCTGGCCGGGGATTCCACTGTGGACTTGAGCGCCGTGACCGGCGAGTCCATGCCCGTCGAAGTGTCGGCGGGGGACGAGGTCACGGGCGCGACGATCGCGTTGAGCGGGCGCCTGGTCGTGCGTGCCGTGCGCGTCGGCGCCGACACCCGGCTGGCGCGGATCGCCGCGCTGGTCGAGAAAGCGCAGAGCGGCAAGGCCGCCGCCCAACGGCTCGCCGACCGCGTTGCGGCCGTGTTCGTGCCGATCGTGCTGGTGCTGGCGTTGGGCACGCTCGGTTTCTGGCTGTGGTCCGGAGCGGGGGCCGACGCCGCCATCACGGCGGCCGTCGCGGTGCTGATCATCGCCTGCCCGTGCGCGCTCGGCCTGGCCACGCCGACAGCGTTGCTCGTCGGGACAGGGCGCGCCGCGCAGCTCGGCGTGGTCGTGAACGGTCCCGAGGTGCTGGAATCCACGCGGCGGGTGGACACGATCGTGCTCGACAAGACGGGCACGGTCACCGAAGGCAGGCCCACCCTCGTCGCGGTACGCACCTGCGAGGGAGTCTCGGCCGAGGAAGCGCTGTGGCTGGTCGGTGCGGTCGAGGACGCGTCGGAACACCCGATCGGCGCCTGCATCGCCACGGCCGCGGTGAAGCAGTTCGGCGAACTGCCGCCCGCCCGCGACTTCCGGTCCGTGCCCGGCGCCGGTGTCCGCGGAGTGGTCGGCGGATGCGTTGTCACGGCGGGAAAGCTCGATCTGCTGACCGGGTTCCGGATGCCGAAGTCCTTGCTGGACGCGAAGAACGAGGCCGAGCGCGCGGGCTGCACGGCGATCGCGGCCGGCTGGGGCGGCATCGTCCGCGCGGTGCTGGTGGTGGCCGACGCCGTGAAGCCGACGTCGGCGGCGGCCGTGCGGCGGCTGCGTCGTCTCGGGCTGCGGCCGGTGCTGCTGACCGGCGACAACGAGGCGGCGGCCCGCTCGATCGCGAAGGACGTCGGGATCCGGCAGGTGTTCGCGGGCGTGTCGCCCGAGGGGAAGGTGCGGGTGATCTCCGAACTACAGTCGCGCGGAGCCGTCGTGGCGATGGCGGGCGACGGGGTGAACGACGCGGCGGCGCTCGCGACTGCGGATGTCGGCCTGTCCATGGGCACCGGCACGGACGTCGCGATCGAGGCCGGTGACCTGACGCTCGTGCGCGGCGATCTGCTCGCGGCGGTGGACGCCATCGCGCTGTCCCGGCGCACACTCGCCACGATCAAAGCCAACCTGTGCTGGGCGTTCGCCTACAACCTCGCGGCGCTGCCGCTGGCCGCGTTCGGGCTGCTCAACCCCATGATCGCGGGTGCGGCGATGGCGCTGTCCAGCTTCCTCGTGGTGTCCAACAGCCTCCGGCTGGCCGGGTTCCGCGGGACCGTTCCGGGCCGCCGGGAACTTCCGCGGCCCGGGCGCGACTAAGTCTTTGTGAGATGCGAGACCCTCCGCGAAGCGTTGTCGGCACGGCTGGACGGGGAAGACGAGCTGGTCGAACCCGTGGTGCTCGACCGGCATCTGGAGACCTGCGCCGAATGCCGCGCGTGGTACGCCCGTGCGCAGGACCTGCGCCGGCTGATGACCGTGCGCTCGGCGCCCGAGGTCCCCGACCTCACCGAGGTGATCCTCGACCGGATTCCCGCGCCGAGCGGCGAACGCTGGGGCGCGCGGATCGCGCTCGGGCTCGTCGCGATCGCGCAGCTGACTCTGTCGATGGCGCAGCTGCTCGGCGTGGCCACCGGGATGGGCGACGCCATGGCCGGGCACCTCGCCCACGAGAGCACGGCGTGGAACGCCGCGGTGGGCGTCGGCCTGCTGTGGGCCGCGGTGCGGCCGAAGACGGCGGCGGGACAGCTGCCGCTGCTGACCGGGTTCGTGGTGGTGCTGACCGGGTTTTCCATCGCCGACCTCGCCGGGCAGCTGGTGACCGTCGAACGTCTGGTCTCCCACGTCTTCGTGCTCGCCGGGCTCGCCCTGCTGTTCGTCGTCGTCCGGCAGCATCGGCGCAACGGCGGCAGGCCGGGCGCAGGCGACGCGCTCACCCCGGGCAGTGACCTCCGCGGCGGGGCGGATCTTCCTGATCCCGCAACGGAAACGCCACCGAAGCACGGCCGGTGGCAGCGGCCGGCGAGCCGTCGCCACGTGGCCTGATCGATCCCCCCGAATCCCCCTTGGAGTGTGTCTTGTCCCGATCCCTTCGACGGCTGACCGTGGTGTGCGCGGCCGCCGTGCTCGCGGTGTTCGCCGTGCCCGCTTCCGCCTCCGCGCACGTGACCGCGAACCCGGGCACGGCGGAGCAAGGCGGCTACGCCAAGGTCTCCTTCCGCGTGCCCAACGAGCGCGACGACGCCTCGACCACGCAGCTGGAAATCGACCTCCCCGCCGATCATCCGCTTGCCTCGGTGTCCACCCGCGCGGTGCCGGGCTGGACGGCACAGGTGCAGAAAACCCCGCTGGCGCAGCCGATCACGACCGATGACGGGCAGTTGACCGAGGCGGTGTCGAAGATCGTCTGGACCGGGGGCAAGATCCCTCCGGGGCAGTTCGAGGAGTTCGACGTCTCGATCGGGCCCCTGCCGACGGACACCGGCGAGCTGGCGTTCAAGGCGTTGCAGACCTACGACAACGGGGAGATCGTCCGCTGGATCGACACCGCGTCGCCGGGCGCGCCCGAGCCGGAGCACCCCGCGCCCACGCTGACGCTCACGCCGAAGAACGCGGCCGTCCAAGCCGCGGCGGTGAGCGACACCCAGGATCCGGGCAGCAGCACCGGGATCGTGCTCGGGATCATCGCGCTCGTCGTCGCCGTGGCGGCGCTCGCGGTCGCCGTGCTGCGCCGTCCCCGTACCCGGGCGGAGTGATCGCGGCCCGTGTCCTGTTCGTCGCGCTGACCGGCTGGCTGCTGCTCGTCGCCGGTGCCGGAGTCGCCTCCGCGCACGCGGCGCTCGACTCGACGGACCCCGCGCAGGGTTCCGTGCTGGCCACGGCGCCCGCGCGGGTGACGTTGACCTTCAGCGAGACAGTCCAGGTGGCCGGGAACGGCGTGCGGGTGCTGGCTCCGGACGGCACGCAGGCGGACGCCGGGCAGGCCGGAAGCGCGGGTAACGCGGTCTTCGTCGGTCTGCGCGGCGGGTTGCCGGAGGGCACGTACACGGTGTCGTGGCGCGTGGTTTCCGCCGACTCGCATCCCGTGTCGGGCGCGTTCACGTTCTCCATCGGGCACGCTTCGGCGGCCCGGGCGGAAGCGTCGGCGCCGCCGGGCGACAGCACTGTGAGCGTCCTTTACGCGATAGCGCGTGCGGTCGCCTTCGCCGCCTTCGCGGTGCTCGTGGGCTCCGCGGCCTTCGTGCTCAGCTGCCTGCCGGGCGCGATGATCTCGCGCGCGGTCCGCATCGTCGTGTTCACCGGCTGGGCGGGTTCCGTGGCCGGCTGTCTCGGATCCCTTCTCCTGCAAGGACCTTACGGGTTCGGCCTCGGCCTCGGGGCCGCGTTCGACGTGCCGGTGCTGAAGGAGGTGATGGCCGGCCGGATCGGCGGGGCGTTGCAGGCGCGGCTGTTCTTGTTGTTCCTGTGCGGGGTTTACGTCGTATGGCTGTGCTCGGCGCCCGGACGCCGCGGCCACCGGTGGGCGCTCGGTGTGGCTGGGAGTGTGCTCGCCGTCGCGCTGGCGCTGACGTGGTCGGTGGGCGGGCACGCCGCGGTCGGGCTGCAGCCCGCGGTCGCGGTGCCCGTCGACGTGCTGCACCTGATCGCGATGGCGGTGTGGCTGGGCGGTTTGACGACGCTGCTGGTGGTGATCTTCCGGCGAGTGGTGCCGGAAGCGGACCTGATGGGGGCGGCGCGGAGGTTCTCGACGATTGCCGCCGCGTCGGTGGCGGTGCTGGTGGCCACCGGGAGCTACCAGGCGTGGCGGCAGCTCGGCACCTGGAGCGCGTGGTTGTCCACGGGATACGGGCGGCTGCTGCTGGTGAAGGTCGTCGTGGTTGCGTTCGTCGTTGTGGCGGCGGCCTTTTCGCGGCGCTGGGTGCGGCAGCGGGGTGAGGCGGGGCCGCGCGCGTTCCGGTGGAGCGTGCTGGCCGAGGCCGGGCTGGGGGTTGTGGTGCTGTCGGTGACCGCGCTGTTGGTGGAGTCGGAACCGGGCCGTACCGCGACGGCCGCGCCGCCCGGGCCCGTGCACCGCGAGGTCGCTTACGACACAGGCGGTCCCGGGGGTTCGGGCCGCGTGGAGGTGGACATCGATCCGGCCGCCGGCGGGCCGAACACCGTGCGGATCGTGGTCGAGGACAGCGCCGGGCGGCCGCGGCAGGTGCCCGAGCTGCACGCGCGGCTGACGCGCCCCGACCGTGGCCTCGGCCCGCTGGAGATTCCCTTGCGCCCCACCGGTTTCGGCTACGAGGCGCTGGGCGAGCAGATCCCGGCGTCCGGTTCCTGGCAGCTCGCGCTGACCGTGCGGACCTCCGACCTCGACGAGACGGTCGTCGCCACCACGATCGACATCCGCTGAGGGGCCGAGGGCCCGGAGTGGCGCCCAGCCCGCGTGTTGGCCGCCCCGGTCGGTGTGTTGGCCGCCCCGGTCGGTGTGTTGGCCGTTCCGGTTGGTGTGTTGGCTGTTCCGGTTGGTGTGTTGGCCGCCGACGGTGGCCAACACAGGCGCGCCTGCGTGGCGGGCCGACTCGCGGCCGTGGGCGGGCAGACTCGCGCGCACCGCGGGCCAAGTCGCACACGGCGCGGGCAAACTCGCGTGCGGAGTGGGCAAACTCGCGTGCGGAGTGGGCCAACTCGCGCGCACCGCGGGCAAACTCGCGCGCGTGGTGGGCCAACACGTAGCCGTGGCGGGCAAACGCGCGCGCGTGACGGGCCAAGCCGTGGCCGTGGCGGGCCAACTCGCGCGCGTGGCGGGCCAACACGGGCTAGATCAGCAGCCCCGTCATCACGGCCATGCCGAGGCCCATCACGGCGTCGACGGCCAGGCCCGCGGCGGGGAGCCGGGGGCCATCGGCGACGCGGGCGGTGTCGATCGCCCGCGCCAGCCAGAACACCCCGGCCACCAGGAAACCGGCGGTCAGCACAAGCGCGACCACCGTGACGTGCGGCGGCGCGTCGAGCGTCATCGTGCCGGCGCCCATCGACATCCCGGCGTGCTCGCCGCCGGTGGGCATCTCCGCCATCGTCATGCCGGACATCGGCGCGGGCATCACCAGCACCATCCACGCCATCGCCGCCAGCATCGCCGCGTGGTAGCCCAGCGAAAGTTTCCCGTGGTGGCCGCGCACGTCGAACACGAGCAGCCCGGCGAACCACACGGCGGCCGCGCTGAACAACAGGATCTGCGGCACCCGCGCGAGGTTCATCCCGGCAGGCCACGCCATCGCGATCATGCCCGCGCACATCGCGATATGCAGCAGGTCGCTGACGCGGTGGGCGGCGCCGCCGTGACGCACGCAGCGGTACACGCAGAACGCGCCGACCGCGGCGAACGCGATCGTCAGGATCCAGCGCAGGGTGGGTTCGGGAATCATGCGGCCTTCCTCTCCGCCAGCAGGCCGCGCAGTACGTCCAGCGCGAGGAAGGCCAGCAGCGAAATTCCCAGCAGTGGCAGGAAATACCCGATCACGGCGGCGGCCACGAGCACCGGCGCGAGCACCTTGCCCGGCACCCGTCGCCAGGTTCCGCGCACCGGCGCCCGGCCGAAGCGGCCGCGCAGCCACCACATCCGGTAACCCCAGAACCCCAGGCACACCAAGCCGAGCGCGAGGAGCGTGAGCACGATCTGGTTGGCCTGCCCGAACAACAGGCCCATGTGCGCGTCGATGCCCCAGCGGCTGAGCTTCGCCGCGATCGGGTAGTCGGCGAAACGCAGCGTGTCGGTGATCCGGCCGCTGACCGGGTCGACCGTCATCGAGTCCTGTTTCTCCGGCCAGCTGCGCTGGATCTGTTGCACCACATAGCCTTTGCCCGCGCCGGTCGGCGGCCGCACCTCGACTGGATCGGACAGCCCGGCCTGCACAGTGGCGTCGCGCACCGCCTGGAACCCGATGTCCGCACCGGCGGGCGCGGCGACCTTCGCCGACACCGAAGGCGTGGTCCAGTCCAGCGCCGTCCGCAGATCGCTGATGCTCGAACCCGCGTGCAAAGACCAGGTCAGGCCGGTCGCGGACAGGAACAGTAACCCGGCCGCGGCCCACAGGCCCACGACGCCGTGCCACGACAGCAAGCGTTTGCGCCCGGGTTTTCCGCCCTCGGGCAGCAGCAGCGCGCGTTTCTGCTTGCGCCGCCGCCCGATCCACAACGCCAGCCCGGCGAGCACGATCACCCACAGCCAGCTGGCGGCCAGCTCGCTGTAGAGCCGGCCGAAGTCGCCGAGGTGCAGGCTGCGGTGCAGCGTGTCGATCCAGCCGCGCACCGGCAGCGCCTGGCCAGAGCCGTAGGTTTCCAGGCGGCCGCGGACCTCGCCGTCGTGCGGGTTGACGAAGACCGTGTCGTGGTAGCTCGGCGCCAGCCCGGGCCGGTCGAAGATCACCTGCGTGGTGTCGGTGGCCGTCGCGCCCGGCCGGATTCCGGTGATCTTCCCCTCGGGCACCAGTGCCTGCGCGATCTCGGCCTGCCGGTCCAGCGAGACCGCGCCCGGCGCCGCCGGAACGTGCAGCTCGTGCGCATACAGCGCCTGCTCCAGCTGTGGCGTGTAGACGTAGGCGATCCCGGTCAACGCCGCCACGACGAGGAACGGGCCGACGAAGACCCCGGCGTAGAAGTGCAGGCGCAGCAGCAGGGGCCGGATCGCGGCCCAGCCGGTCACCGGCACCGTGCCGGTGACCGGTGTTTCCCGTTCGCCGATCGACATCGTGCTCCCTTCGCTCCCCGTCACTAGGACAGGTCGGCTGGGAGGCTTCGTGAGTTCCCGGCAATCCGGGCAGATCAGATCCCGGTCCTGCCCGGCAACGGGGTGTCGTCGACGTAGCGGACCTCGTAGACGCGCTCGGTGAAGCGCCAGCCGTCCGGGGTCCGGCGGTAACGGTCGTGGTAGAGGGCGAAGTTCTGGTGGGAGCTGCCGTCGGTGAACCGGCCGAGCTCGGCGACGTAGGCGCGGCCGGTCGCGGTGTCGCCGTCCAGCCGGATCACGCCGGGGTGCGTGTTCTGCACGAAGAACTCCCAGCTGCCCTGCAACCGTTCGATGGCCGCGCGGATGTCGTCTCGGCCGGTGAACTCGAGCGCGCCCGGCGCGATCTGCCAGTGACCGTCTTCGGTGAACAGCGCCGCGAACCGGTCGTAGTCGTGCATCATCCCGGCGTCGGTGAACTCGCCCCGCAGCGCTTCGATCTCGAACCGGTCGGCGAAGTCTTCCATCGGTTCCCTCCGTTCAGCTGGTGAAGGACTGCGGCCCGAACCGGCCCCAGGCGACGACGACGGCGAGCGCGAGCAGCACCAGCGTCACTACGACGCCCTGTGCTTCGCGGCGGCGGAGGTGGAAGGTGACCGCACCGGCCATCAGCACCGCCGCGCCGACGGCGGCGACCGGCACGAGCACTTCCGCGATGCCGAGCGCGGCGGGCAGGATGAGTCCGGCGGTGGCCAGGATTTCGAGTACGCCGACGAGCCGCATGAGCCCGGCACCGCCGAAAGGCGCGGCGGCGGCCAGTTTCTCCTGGGACTGGGTGAGTTTCAGGACGCCGCTGGCCAGGAAGGTGGCGGCCAGCAGGCCCGCGATGATCCAGAGTGCGAGGTTCATACGGAGCAGACGACGCGGGCAGCCGGAATGTCAGGCTCACGATCGGGGGCGCTGTTTCGTCGTAGTGGTGACGGCGAGGACGGACAAGGGGATCGCATGACCGAAGCGCTGATGAACGAGCGGCAGCGGCTGATCAACCTCGGGTACCGGCTGCTCGGTTCCCTGGCCGAGGCCGAGGACGTGGTGCAGGAGACCTACGCCCGCTGGTACGCGCTCTCCCCGGCGCGGCGCGACGAGATCGAAGTACCCGCGGCCTGGCTGACCAGGGTTGCCGGGCGGATCTGCCTCGACCTGCTCGGCTCGGCGCGGGCGCGACGGGAAAGCTATGTGGGGGAATGGATCCCCGAGCCCGTGCCCGCCGGCGGTGATCCGGCCGACCGGGTCACCCTCGACGAGTCGGTCAGCATGGCGTTCCTCGTGATGCTCGAATCGATGACCCCGGCCGAACGCGTGTCGTTCATCCTGCACGACGTTTTCCGGTACCCCTTCGCGGAAGTCGCCGAGATCGTCGGCCGCACGCCCGCTGCCTGCCGTCAGCTCGCTTCGTCGGCCCGGCGCCGCGTCCGCGAGTCGCACACACCGGCGACAACGGCGGCACGGCAGGCGGAGATCGTGCGGGAGTTCGGGCGAGCCTGGGCGGCGAAGGACATCGAGGCGCTCGTCAGCCTGCTCGACCCCGGGGTGACCGCCATCGGCGACGGCGGCGGCCTGGTGACTGCCACGGTCGAGCCGGTCGTGGGGGCGTCGCCGGTGGCCGCGAGGTTCGTGGGCCTCGCCGAGCTGGCGACGGCGCTGACCGTGCAGGAACGGGTGGTCAACGGGGAGCCCGGCCTGGTGGCCCGGGACCACGACGAGCTGACCGTGCTGGCGTTCGAGATCACCGGCGAGAAGATCACGCACATCTGGGCCGTGCGTAACCCCGAGAAGCTCCGGCCCTGGAGCTAATGCCCGTGGAAAGCTTCCGCGAGCCACCATGAACCGCCGTCGTCGGTGATCTTCGCGTCGATGACCAAGGGGGTTTCCCTGGGTCCCGCAAGCCATTCACGCACTCCGGCGAGGTCGGCGGGCGTGCGCACGGTGACCCCGGCGCAGCCGAACCCGCGGCCGATCGCGGCGGCGTCGGTCGGCGGGAACGTGACCGTGGCGTGGTCGCCGGGGAAGTGGTGGACCTCCGCCCCGTAGGCGGCGTCGTGGTAGACGACCACCACGAGCGGCAGGCGCAGCCGGACGGCGGTCTCCAGATCGGCGACCGCCATGTGGAACCCGCCGTCCCCGAGCGCCGCGACGGGCAGCCTGCCGGGCTGGGCGAGCGCCGCGCCGAGCGCCGTCGCCAATCCGAGCCCGATCGACTGGAACGCTTGCGTGAAACAGAATCCGAGCTCGTCGGGCACGCTCAGGTACGCGCTGGGGTAGCCCATGAAGTTGCCGGAATCCACGGCCACCACGCGTTCGGCCGGCAGGATCCGGTCGAGTTCGGCGGAGAGGGTTCGCGGGTCTATCCGCGTGCCGGTCGACTCGTCGGTGAAGTCCGCCGTGGACCACCGGGCCCTCGCGGCGATCCGCTCGCGCAGTTCGGGGGAGCGGTAGCCGTCGCGTTTTTCGACCCGGCTCAGGAGCGCCGCGGCGGTGAGGGCGCAGTCGCCGAGGACGCCGGCGTCGATGGGCCGCTGCTCGCCGAGCTTCTCGATGTCCACTTGCGCCAGTCGCGCGCCGGGCCCGATCAGCTTGCCCTGCTTGGTGGTCCACCGGTTCAGCGCGCAGCCCCAGCCGACGATCAGGTCGGCCCCCGTGATCAGCTCCGCCGCCAGCGGCGAGGCGAAGCCCCCGGAAATGCCGAGGGACCACGGGTTTTCGTGGAACAACCCGTTGGCCACCGCCGAAGTGGCGAGCAGCGCGCCACAGGCCTCGGCCAGCGCGCTGATTTCCGAGGCCGCTCCGCGCGCCCCGCGTCCGGCGATGAACACCGGGCGCTCGGCGTTCCGGAGCAGTCCGGTGAGCGCGGCCAGGCCCGGTTCGTCGGGCTCGACCAGGGGAGCGGGCCCGATCGGCTCGATCTCGCCTGGTTCCGGCGCATCCATCGCCTGCACGTCGAGCGGCAGGTTCAGCACCACCGTCCGGCGCTCGTGCAGGGCTGTGCGGTACGCGTGCACGGTGTCTTCGAGGGCCGTCCCGGGGGAGCGCACCCGGTGCGAGAGCGCGCCGACGGACCGGACGAGCGCGTCCTGGTCGATGCGGAAGTTGTTGAGGGGATCGGATTCCGGGGTGTCCGCGGTGAGCACCAGCAGCGGGGTGCGGCTCTTGGCCGCCTCGCCGATGCCGGTCATCGCGTTGGTCAGCCCGCAGCCCTGGTGCGTCGACACGATCGCCACGCGGCCGCTCGTGCGCGCGTACGCGTCGGCCGCCGTCGCCGCGCCGGCTTCGTGCCGGGTCGCGTAGAACTCCACGCCCGCCGCGCGCAAGGCGTTGGTGACGTGGAAGTTGCCGCTGCCGACGACCCCGAAGACCGGGCCGGCGCCGAGCCGCGCCAGCACCCGCCCGGTCAGCTCCGCGACCAGCACGCTCACACCACCCGTTCCACCAGCGCGTAGACCCGGGCCGGGCTGCCCGACCCACCCACGATCGGCAGCGGCGACACCACCAGCACCGCGCCGGTCGGCGGCAGCAACGCGAGGTTCCGCAGCTGCGTCAGCCCGCATTTCCCGGCGCCGAGAATCCTGTCGTGGCAAGGGAAAATCGGGTCCAACTCGGCGGCGCGGCCCGCGTCGGTGCCCACCGTCTCCACGCCGAACCCGGCGATCGGGGTCTGCTCCGCCAGCCACCGCGCGCAGTCCGGGGACACGCCGGGCGTGTGCGAGGCGCCGTCGTCGACGTTGAGGAACTCGTCCTGAGTGTTGGACCGGCTGTCCCAACCCGTGCGGTAGAGGAGCCAGCCACCCTCCGGGAGCGGGCCGTGCTCGGCTTCCCATGCCTGCACATGCTCGACTTCGAGCAGGAAGTCGGGGTTCCCGGCGACCTTGTCGGTCGCGTCGAGCACGACCGCGGGCGCGACGAGCGTGCGAAGCGGGATCTGGTCGACGCTGGCGCCGTCCTTGCCGGAAAGCCAGTGGTTCGGCGCGTCGACGTGCGTGCCCACGTGCTCGCCGGTGTGGATGTCGTTCCAGTACCAGCGGGGGCCGCGCTCGTCGTAGCGGCTGATCTCCTCCAGCCGGAAGTTCACCGTGTTCGCGAACGGCGGCGGCAGCTGGAGGATGGGGGTGGACTCCGACAGCGGGGCTGTCAGGTCGACCACCTCCACCCGCTCGTCTCGCAGCGCGGTCAGCAGCTCGGGCAATACGGGCACGGCGACCTCCTTCGGCAGTCCGGAGTCCGACCCTATTGCGCTGTCCAGCCGCCGTCGACGGGGAGGAGGGCGCCGGTGACGAAGGCGGCCGCGTCGGAGGACAGGAAGGCCACGGCTTCCGCGACCTCCCCGGGACGCCCGATCCGGCCGAGTGGGTGCGCGGGACCGAAGGACGCGAGCATCTCGCGCCCGTTTTCGACCACGCCCTCCATGATGTCGGTGTCGATGACGCCCGGCAGCACGGCATTCGACCGGATGCCCTTCGGCCCGCCCTCGATCGCGAGCACTCGCGTGATCTGCGCGAGCGCGCCTTTCGAAGCGGCGTAAGCGGTTTGCGTCTCGAAGGCGACGACCGACGACACCGAGGCGATGGACACGATCGAACCGCCGCCGCGCGCCTCCATCACGCGGAAGGCTTCGCGGGCCTGCACGAAGTTGCCGCCCGCGTTGACCCGCAGGATGCCTTCGAACTCCGCGACGCTCGTCTCGGTGACCGGCTTGTTCAGCGTGCGGCCCGCGTTGTTGACCAGGATGTCCAGACCGCCGAACCGCTCGACGGCGAGCCGCATCGTGGCGCGGGCGAGGTCCTCGTCGGCGACGTCGCCCACGAGCACGGCCACGTCGTCGGCTTCCAGATCCTTCACGGCTTCGGACAGGTCGGTGACGACGAGCCGCGCGCCGCGCTCCCGCAGCAACTCCGCGGTGGCGCGGCCGATGCCGCGGGCGGCTCCGGTGACGACGGCGGTCTTTCCGGTGAAGTCCATGGGATTCCTTGTCAGCGTTGTGCGGCGGGGCGGACGACGATCTCGCCAGCGTTCATGGCCTCGACGATCCGCGCCGCGGAAACGGTCAGGGAGGGCGGTTTCTTCCTGGGTGCGCCGCACCCAGGAAGATCCGCTCGCGGCCGCCTACGCTGGGATTCGTGACTGAGCTAGGCGATTACCTCCGCGCCCGGCGCGGGCTGGTCGGCCCGGCCGAGGTGAACCTGCCGAGCACCGGGTACCGGCGCGTGCCCGGCCTGCGCCGCGAAGAGGTGGCGCTGCTGGCCGGGATCAGCGTGGACTACTACGTGCGGCTGGAGCAGGGGCGCGAGCGCACCCCGTCCGCTTCGGTGCTCGACGCGCTTTCGGCCGCGCTGCGGCTGCCCGAGGACTCCCGCCAGCACCTGTTCCGTCTGGGCGGGCTGAGTCCGCGCGCCGGTGACCCCGCGGTGAGTGACAGGGTGGACCCCAGCCTGCTGGAGCTGATGTCCGCGTGGCCGGGCAACCCGGCGATCGTCTACAACCGCGCCTACGACGTGCTGGCGTCCAACGCGATCGCCGACGCGCTGTTCCACGATTGGGCACACTCGTGGAACCTCATGCACATCGTGTTCACCGACCCGGCCGCGCGTTCGTTCTACCGCGACTGGCCGGAAGTGGCGCGGAACTCGGTGGCCGGCTTCCGGCTGGGCCACGGGAAAGCACCGGACGATCCGCGCATCCGGCAGGTGCTGGGCGAACTGCTGGCCGCGAGCCCGGAGTTCGCGGAGCTGTGGACGAAGCACGACGCCAGGGGAAAGACGTTGGAGCGCAAGCGGTTCGAGCACCACGAGGTCGGCGGGCTGACACTGACCATGCAGACCTTCGACGTGCGCTCCAGCCCGGGGCAGGAGCTGGTCGTGTACCACGCCGAGGCGGGCTCGCCGAGCAGCGAAGCTTTGGCGTTGCTGGGAACTCTCGCCGCGACCTCGCGGCAGGACCGGTCGATCAGTCCATAGTGGACCGGAACTGTCGGCCGGATTCCACGGGAAAATGTTAGCGTTCCCTCCATTCCCTTGCCCGGCCGGGTAGCGCGCTGGTATCGAGGGAGTGACGTTCGGCGGAACGGGGAACGAGCTGCCGATCCATCGATCGAGGGGCAGTACGTGACCAACCCGCTGGTGGCACAGGAGAAGAGCTCCACGACGGCGATGTCGGGGGTGCCGATCCTCGAGGACGCCAAGACGATCAAGGACGGGATCGAGAGCGGGAACTGGGCCTCGACCGTGCTCGGCGTCGCCGGTGCCGCCATGGACACGCTCGCGATGGTCGCGGATCCCTTCGGCGCGATCCTGGCCGCCGGGGTGGGCTGGCTGATGGAGCACGTCGGCCCGCTCAAGGAGGCGCTGGACAAGCTCGCCGGCGACCCCGACAAGATCACCGCGCATTCGGAGACGTGGAAGAACGTCGCCAAGGAGCTCGGCGACGTGTCGGCCGACCTGGCGAAGCAGGTCAAGGCCGACGTGCAGTCATGGACGGGACCGGGCGCGGACGCGTACCGCACGCAGGCCGAGGATGTCGCGAAGGTGCTGGAGGGCGCTTCGCAGGCGTGTGACGGCGCTTCGAGCGGAGTGAAGACGGCCGGTGAGGTCGTCGCCGCGGTGCGCTCGCTGGTGCGCGACATCATCGCCCAGGTCGTCGGGCACATGATCTCGTGGGCGCTGCAGGTGCTGTTCACCCTCGGCATCGGGCTCGCGTGGGTGGTGCCCCAGGTCGTGAGCCTGGTGGCGAAGACGGCGAAGCAGATCGCCGAGCTGATCAAGAACCTGACGAAGGCGCTGGGCGAGCTGGGCAAACTGCTCGGCAAGGCGGGCAAGCTGTTCGGCGACGCGTCGAAGGCGATGAAGAACCTCAAGGCCGGGCCGAAGGCGAACCCGGGCAAGGTCGACACCCTCCCCTCGGGCGCCAGGGACATCAAGGATCCGGGCAGCGGCGGCACGACGCCTTCGGGCGCGAAGGACAAGCCGGGCGATTCCGGATCGTCCTCGAGCACGAGGGACGGGGGCGACGGCAAGACCGAGACCAGCAGCGCCCGCCCCGACGATCCTCAGACCGCGGGCCGCAACGAGGGCTGCAAACCCGGTTCCGGTGACCCGGTGGACCCGGCGACCGGCGACATGTTCCAGTCGTTCACCGACGTGCGGATCGATGCACCGCTGGCCTTGGTGCTGCGGCGCAGTCACATCTCCGCCTACCGCGCGGGCCGGTCGTTCGGCCGCGGCTGGGCGTCCACTGTGGACCAGCGGCTGGAGTTCGACGCCAAGGGCGTGGTGTTCACGGCGGAGGACGGCGCCCTGCTGGTCTACCCGAACCCGCCCGCGACGGGCGCCGAGGTGTTGCCCGAGGCAGGGGAGCGGTGGCCGCTGTCCCGTACAGCTGAGGGCTACCGGATCGTGCAACCCCTCGCCGGGCGGGCGCTCCATTTCGGACCGGAGGCCGACGGGCTCTCCCCGGTTTCCGCCGTGCTGGACCTGAACGGCGACCGGATCGACTTCGACCGCGACGAGGGCGGGCTCACCGCGATCCGCCACTCCGGCGGCCATCACCTCGAGGTGCGCACGGAAAACGGGCTCGTCACGGAGTTCCTGTTGCGAGACGGCGAAAACACCATCTCGCTGGTCCGTTACTCCTATGAGGACGGACGGCTGACCGAGGTCACCAACTCCTCCGGGCGCCCGATGCGCTTCGGCTACGACGCTTCGGGCCGGGTCACGCGCTGGGAGGACCGCAACGGCGAGTGGTACGCCTACCACTACGACGGCTCCGGGCGAGTGGTGCGCACGGAGGGTTCGGGCGGCGCGCTCACCGGTGAGTGGGAGTACGAAGGCTCGACGACGGTCTACACCGACGCGGAAGGCCACGCCACGCGCTTCGAGTTCAACGAGGCGCACCAGCTGGTCCGCGAAACCGATCCGCTCGGCAACGTCACGCTCTCGGAGTGGGACGAGTACAACAGGCTGCTCTCGCGCACTGACCCGCTGGGCCGGACGTACCGCTACGAGTACACCGAGCAGGGCGAAATCGCGCGCATCACGCGGCCGGACGGCACGCAGGAGTTCGCCGAGTTCGACGAGCAGGGCAGGCGCACCACGGTGGTCGACGCCGACGGCGCGGTCTGGCGCTACCTCTACGACGAGCGCGGCTACCTGGCCGCGGTCGTGGACCCCGCCGGTGCCAGGATCGCTTACGGCATCGACGAAAACGGCCGTCTCGTGGCGGTCACGGACCCGCTCGGCGGCGTACTCCGGATGGAGAACGACGCCGCGGGCCGCGTAGTCGCCATCACCGACCGCCAAGGCGGCACCACCCGCTACACCCGCGATCAGTTCGGCCGTGTCGCCACGATCACCGACCCGCTCGGCGGGGTGACCACGTTGCGGTGGACGGTCGAGGGCGGGCTGCTTTCGCGGACGCTTCCCGATGGCAGCACCGAAGAATTGCGCCGTGACGCCGAGGGCAACGAGGTCGGTCTCGTCGACGCGCAGGGGCGGATGATCCGCGTCGAGACGACCCATTTCGACCTGCCTGCCAGCGAAACCCGGCCCGATGGCAGCAGGCTCGAATACGAGTACGACTCGGCGCTCCGGCTGACAGCGGTCCGCGACACGAACGGGCTGAGCTGGCGGTACCAGTACGACGCGGCGGGCCGGCTGGTCGCCGAGACGGACTTCGACGGCCGCCGGCTCCGCTACGGCTATGACGCCGCGGGCCAGTTGGTCGAGTCCGTCAACGGGGCGGGCGAAGTCACCCGGTTCGTCCGGGATCCGCTCGGCAACGTGGTGGAAAAGCGCTGGGGCGACCAGGTCGCGACCTTCGAGTACGACCCGGCCGAGCGATTGGTGCGCGCGGTCAACGCCGACGCCGAAGTGGTCATCGAACGGGACGTGCTCGGGCGGGAGCTGCGCGAGATCGTCAACGGCCGGGTGCTGGAGTCGCGCTATGACGCGGCGGGCCGGCGCGTGTACCGGCGCACCCCGACCGGCTCGGAGAGCGTCTGGGACTACGACGTCGATCACCAGGCCACGGGGTTGCGCACCGCCGGGCGGTTGCTGAGCTTCGGCCTGGATGTGGCGGGCCGCGAAGTCGAGCGGCTGCTCGACACCGGCATCGTGCTGGCGCAGCGGTGGGACGCGCGGAACCGGCTGGCGGAGCAGCATGTGTCCGTCGTGGCCGGTGGTGGCACGCAGGTGAACCAGATCCAGCAGCGGCGGTACCGCTACCGCGCGGACGATCACGTGGAAGCCATCGACGACAGGCTCGCCGGGAACCGCGCGTTCGACCTCGACGGCAGCGGTCGCGTGACGGGCGTGCGCGGTGCGGGCCGGTCCGAGCGCTACGCCTACGACGGCGCGGGCAACGTCGTGGACGCGGCGTGGCAGGGAGTGGAGCCCGACGCGCAGGGCCCGCGCGCGTACCAGGGCACCCGGCTCCAGTCGGCCGGCGGCCTGACCTATCGCTACGACGCGCAGGGCCGGGTGGTCATGCGGCAGCGGAAACGCTTGTCCCGCAAGCCGGACACGTGGCACTTCAGCTACGACGCCGAGGACAGGCTGATCGGCGCCGTCACCCCGGACGGCACGCGCTGGCGCTACCGCTACGACGCGCTCGGCCGCCGGGTCGCGAAGCAGCGGCTCGCCCCGGACGGCGTGACCGTCGCCGAGCAGCTGGATTTCACCTGGGACGACGCGACGCTGGTCGAGCAGGTGCACAACGGGCAGCGCGCGACGACCTGGAACTACCAGGAGAAGACCGGCACCCCGATCACCCAGGCCGAGCGAGTGCGCACGGCGCGGGCGGAGTGGGTGGACGCGGAGTTCTACTCGATCGTCACCGACATCATCGGCACGCCCACGGAGCTGGTGGACGTGCGCGGAAACCTTGCGTGGCAAGCAAAATCGACGTTGTGGGGCGAGCAGCTCCCGGCGCCGCCCAGCCGGGCGAGCACGCCGCTGCGGTTCCCCGGCCAGTACTTCGACGCCGAAACGGGGCTGCACTACAACGTCCACCGCTACTACGACCCGGCCACGGCTCGGTTCACCAGCAACGACCCGCTGGGCCTCGCCCCTTCGCCGAACCCCGCGGCGTACGTGCACAACCCGGTCACGTGGATGGACCCGTTGGGGCTCACCGGTTCGCCGGGCGGGTGCAGCGGCGGTTCGCGCGAGTACTGGTACCGGAATCTCGCGCCCGAGGACGATCCGCGGCTGGGGTTGTATGCGAAGGATCCGCTCAAGGGCAGGCACTCCAGTGGCGGGCCACTGTTCAAACAGGACGGCAGCGTCAACTACGACAAGATGGGCACCCCGGCCGGGCATGTTGGCAGCGGCAGCAGGCCCGGGTTCAAGGACCGGTTCATTTCCGTGACGAAGTCCCTCGAAGTGGCGGAACGCTGGCGGCAGCCGGGCCAGCGGATGGTCGCGATCGACGCGAAGAAGTACCGGAAGGACAACCCCGGCGCCGGCAGTGTCCTCGACGTCTCGACCCCGGAGGGACGTGCCGAGTCCACGAGGTTGTTCGGCGGCAACTGGGGCACGACGGCGACCAACAACGCGACCAGCTCCCAGGAAGTCCTCCTCGGCGGCTCGGTACAGGTGGACGCGATGTCGATGGTCCATCCCCGGTAGTGGGGCGTGGCGGATCTTGGTGGTGTACGGCGGTTTCGTGGCACGATGGGGACCGTGCGAGAGCGGGCCGAGGGGCCGGTGACCTTACGCAATAAGGCGACTTACCGTCTTGCCTGGGTCGTGGTATCCGCGATCGTGGTGGCAGGCGTGTTCTTGGCCTTGACGGTCCGGGCGGCCACGCTGGGCGATGCCATCGGGTTCGGCCTGTGCTGCGGTCTGGTCGCCTGGGGCGCGTGGTCGATCGGCATCCAGGCCCGAATCGTGGTCGGTGAGGACCGGATCGTCGTGGTGGACTGGTTCTTCCGGCACGAGATTCCCTACGGCGCGGTCGAATCGGTCGACCGGACCGGGGGCGGGGTCTGCCTGGTGCTGCGGACCGGCCGGAAGGTCACGCCGGTCGTCAGCGGCAGCTCGGCCGTGTCCGCCTTGATGGGAGATCTCCTCCAAAACCGGATCCTCGCGGCCGTGCAGGCCGCGATGGCCGCGCAGACGGCGGGCCCAGCGGAACCGAAGCGGAGCTTCCAGCCGCACTTGCTGGCGTTGCTGCTCTTCGTCGGCTCGCTGGTTGCCCTCGCCGCTGCGCGGTACCTCCTGCCGCGCTAACGTTTCGTGACCCTGTCCGGTTTACGTTGCCGTGTTTGCCCGTGCGGTCGGTGAGTTTGCCCGCGGCGGCAGCGGCCGGCCGGCTCGGCGACGCCAGGCGCCAACTCGGCGACGCCAGGCGCCAACTCGGCGACGCGAGGGACCAACTCGGCGCCCTGGCGGGCAAACACACCTGCGCGTAAGGACCGCAAGATCACGAGACACTAGCCGACCACCGCTCGGCCGACACCCCCAGGCACCGCGCCTCGAACCTCCGGCGACCAGCCCCATTTCCTGAACGTGGCCAGGTCCTCGTGCAGCCTCGGCAACGGCGGCTCCATGTCGATCAGCTCGAACACCGTCACCCCGTCGAAACCGATGTCCCGCAAGGCTTCCGCGTACCGTTCGAAGTCGACGTCGCCGCGGCCGGGGGACGTGTGGGCCCATCGATCGCGCCAGGTGTCGCTCATGTGCGCGATCCGGATCCGCTGCCCGGCGGTGTGCACGCCGTCCCACGGGTCCTCCTGGTTGATCGTGTTCGCGACGTCGTAGGCGATCCCGACGTGCGGCGAGCCGATATGGTCCACGAGTTCCGACAGCTGACGCGCATCACCGAGGTAGCCGTACGGGTTGGTCTCCAGGGCGAGCGTCACGCCGAGCCGCGAAGCCCGTTCCACCAGGATTTCCATCGCCTGGTCCAGCCACCACCGGCACGCCTCGTCCGGCGCGGGGGACAGCGCGTGCCGCCTGCCGGGCATCACGATCACCAGCGGCGCCTCCAGATCGTGCGCCAACTCCAGTTCCGCCAGCAGCGCTTCGAGGCTCGCGCGCCGGAACGTGTCGCCGGGGCTGATCAGGTTGATGTCGAGGAACCCGGGATTCGTGGACGTCACCGAAAGGTCGCGCGCCGCGAGGAAACGCCGCAGCTCATGCCGTTCGTACTTGCCGAAACTCCCCGCCTGCAGATGCGGGGAGGCCGACGTCAGCTCGATCTGCCGCAGCCCGGCCGCCGCCAGGTGGTCGATCGCCTCGTACAGCGAAGCCTGGTGCAGCCAGCTGTAGGTGGTACCGCCGAGTGCCAGTGGGGTCACGAATCGCTCCCTGTCGGTTCGAGTGCGGCCAGCGTCCGCGCCAGCCCTTCCGCGAGCGGGACGCGCGGCGCGTAGCCCAGCTCCTTCGCCCGGCTGATGTCGAGCGCGCCCTTGTCGGCGGCCGCCACGCCGGGCGCCATTTCGATGGGCCCGCCGCCGAGTTCGACCTGCCAGCCCGGGCACAGCTCCGCGATCCGCGCGGCCAGTTCGCGGATGCCGGTGGCGTGCCCGGTGGCGAGGTTGTATGCCCGGTGCTCCAGCTTTTCCGCCCGCAGTACCAGGATGATCCCGTCGACGACGTCGTCCACATACGTGAAGTCGATCCGGTGGTCACCGCCCTGGCCCAGGCTGCTGGTGAGCCCCGCGGCAGCGTCCTCCAGCCACGGCTGCGGCAGCCGGCGCCGGGGGAAGCCGGGCCCGTAGACCCAGCACAGCCGCACGGCCACGTAAGGCAGACCGTGCTGCTCGGCGTAATAACCGCCGAGCCGCTCCACCGCGTATTTCGTGATCCCGTAAGGGGAAACCGGCCGCGCGGGATCGTCCTCGCCGATCGGGTCCGCGTGGAAGTGGCCGTACGTCTCCTCTGACGACAAGTCGACAACGCGTCGTACGCCCGTCCGTACCAGGGCCTCGAACAACGCCACCGAACCGTCGATGTTGACCCGCACCGAATCCGCCAGCCCGGCGACGCTCGCGGTGACCCCGACGATCGCCGCCCCATGGACCACTTCGGACACTTCGTGCTCACGAAGTACGCGCTCCAGCAACGCTCCGTCCGTGATGTCCCCGGCGACCTCGACCACTCCGTCGCCGAAAACACCGGTGACGGAACGGTCGAAGCTCACCACCCGTTCGCCCAGTTCCGCGAGCCTGCGCACGAGCGGGCGGCCGAGGAACCCGGCGCCGCCGGTCACCAGCACCGTCACAGCGCCTGCTCCTTCGCGGGTTGCGGCGAAACCGCGCGGCCGGTGTAGTCCACCGCGAGGTCACGCCGGGACGTCTCCGCCATCGCGAGGATCGCCCACAGGCTGAGCCCGCCGGCCACGATGATGTACAGCGAAACCAGCCAGTATCCGCCTCCGGCCGCGATCACCAGCGCCGAAGCCAGGAGCGCGGCCGGGCCGCCACCGACGATGTTCGACACGTTCAGCCCGAGCGCCGCCCCGGTCGTGCGGTAGCGCGTCGGGAACAGCTCGGAGTTGATCGCCGCGCCGAGCCCCCACGTCGAGCTGTGCCCGAGCGCGAGCGCCAGCACCACGCCGATCCCGGTCAGCACCACCGAACCGCTGCCGATCAGCGCGAACAGCGGGAAAGCCAGCAGCATCCAGAAAACCACCCCGCCGACGTAGACCTTCCGGCGCCCGAACCGGTCCGAAAGCCTGCCGAAGAACGGGATGGTGAAGATCTCGATCGCCGCCGCGATCGACACGCAGGCGAGGATGTCGCCCTTCGCGTAGTGCTCGGTGGTCACCGCGTAGCTGACCAGGAACGTCGCGGCGATGTAGAACCCGATGTCCGGCACGAACCGGATGCCGATCGCGATCAGCACCTGCCGCCACGATTCGCGGAACACCTCCACGATCGGCGCCTTCTCCGACATCTCGCCCGCGGCCGTGGCGCGCCGGAACTCCGGCGACTCCATGATCCGCATCCGGATCCACAGCCCGATCCCGACCAGCACCGCGCTGGCCCAGAACGGGATCCGCCAGCCCCAGGTGTCCACAAAGGAGTCCGGGGCGAGCCCGACCAGCGCGAACGCGCCGGAAGAGAGCAGCAGGCCGATCGGGGAACCGGTCTGCACGAACGAGGCGAGGAATCCGCGGTTGCCCTTGGTCGCGTACTCCGACGCGAGCACCGTGGCGCCGCCCCATTCGCCGCCGAGCGCGAGCCCCTGGACCAGGCGCAGCGTGACCAGCAGGATCGGGGCCGTGATCCCGGCCGTGGCGTAGGTGGGCAGGAAACCGATCGCGAACGTCGCCGCGCCCATCAGCATCAGCGAGAACACGAGCGCCCGCTTGCGGCCCACCCGGTCGCCGACGTGCCCGAGCAGGATCGCGCCGACCGGCCGGACGACGAACCCGACCGCGAACGTCGCGAACGCGGCGAGCGTGCCGAGCACGGGGGAGAAGTTGGGGAAGAACAGCCGGTTGAGCACGAGTGCCGCGGCGGTGCCGTAGACGAAAAAGTCGTAGTACTCCACCGCGGTGCCGACGACGCCGGAGGAGACGGCGATGCGCACGGACTTTCGGTCGGGGGCCAGGCCGGCCGGGTTGTCGTCGAGAGTCATGATCTTCTTCCGCTTCGTCGAGGAATGAGAAGGTTCAGGCCACTGAGCCGGCTCGCCTGCCGAACACCATCCCGGCCGCGAGCCCGGATCCGCCGGGATAGTTGCCGCTGAACAGGCCGCCGAGCGCTTCGCCGGCCGCGAAGAGCCCGGGGATGACGCTGCCGTCTTCGCGCAGCACGCGTCCGTCGTCGTCTCCCTTCAAGCCGCCGAAGGTGAACGTGATCCCGCAGGTGACGGGGTACGCGTAGAAGGGCGCCCGCTCGATCGCCGCCGCCCAGTTGCTCTTCGGCGGGGTGACCGAGGCGCGCCTGCCGTCCTTGACGGTCGGGTCGAACGGGCGGGGGTCGATGGATTCGTTGAACTCCTTGACAGTGCTCACGAGCGCGGCCGGGTCGACGTCGATCCCGCGCGCCAGCTCGTCGAGGCTGTCGGCCCGCACCACGCTGATGCCCGGCATCTCGTACTCCTCGGCGCGCAGCATCGGCCGCAACGACGCGTCGAAGATCTGGAACGCCACCGAGCCGGGCTGGCGCAGGATTTCCCGCCCGTACTTGGCATAGGTGTAGTTGCGGAAGTCGGCGCCCTCGTCGAGAAAGCGCTTTCCGTCGGTGTTCACCACGATGCCGAGCGGGTAGCTCTGGCGCGTGAGCCGGTTGGTCAGCTCGCGGTTGCTCTCGTTGTGCTCGGCCCAGGCGTCCCAGGCCGTGCTGTGGCAGGTGCTCCAGTCGCCACCGCGCGCCGCGCCCAGTTCGAGCGCCTCGAACAGGAGTTCCCCTGTGTTGTAAGGGGTTCCGCGCACCTTGGCGTTGGCCCACCCGGTGCCGAGGTACTGCTCGCGCATCGCGGCGTTGGACTCGAAGCCGCCCGCGGTGACGATCACCGATTCCGCGCGCAGCTCCCCGCCCTCGTACCGGACACCGGTGACCGCGCCGTCCTCGACGAGGAAGCCGGTCACGTGGTGGCCGTACCGGATCTCCACGCCTTCGGCCTCGGCGATGCGGGTGTGGTCACGGATCAGGCCGATCCCGCCGTCGACGTTGCCGACGTGCAGACCGCCCCAGAACAGGTAGCCGTCCTCCCGTTCGTACGCCTGGCGCTCGTACATCAGCCGGTACCGCACGCCCTTGCCCGCCAGCCAGCGGATCGTGTCCGCGCTCTCGCCGACGAGGATTTCCGTCATGCGCGGGTCGTTGCGGCCGTCGGTGACCTTGACCAGGTCCGCGGTGAACTCCTCGGCGGAGTACGGCGGCACCGTGGTCCGCGCGTGCCGCTCGTCGGGCTCGACGAAGTCACGCACGTCGTCCAGTCCGTTGTGGACGATCCGGGTGGCGCCCGCGGTGTAGTAGCTGTTGCCGCCCGCGAGCTCTCGCGGCGCGCGCTCCAGGAGCACCACCCGCCGCCCGCGTTCGGCGGCGGCGTGCGCCGCGGAAAACCCGGCGTTGCCCCCGCCCACGACGACGACCTCGGTGTCTCGGCTCAACGTCTCCACCTTTCTCAGGAATGCAGCAGGACTTTGGTCGCCTGCCGGGACTCGACCAGTTCGAGCGCGCGCTCGTGGTCGGACAGGTGCACGGTGTGCGTGACGATGGACTCGAGGCCGGGTGCGGCGGCGAGTCTCGACGGCACGGATTCCCAGGTGGACACGTCGTACGCGCGGGAGCCGATGATCGACTGCTCGTTCCAGGCCAGCTGCGCCGACGAGAAGTTCGCCTCCTCCGCGGGCAGGCCGACGCAGATCAGGCGACCGCCGCGGCCGAGCAGCTTCGTGCCCGTGGTGACCGCGGCGCCGGTGCCCGCCGTCTCGAACACCACGTCGAACTTCCCGTGCAGCGCCTCGATTTCCGTCGTGGCCACTTCCGTCGCGCCGAGCTCGCGTGCGCGCTCCACCTGTGCGCTGTCCTCGCTCCGGCCGACCACGGTCACCTCGCGCCCGGCAAGCGCGCCCAGCGTGAGCAGCCCGACCGTGCCCGGGCCGAGCACGCAGATCTTCTCGTTGTCACCGAGCCGTGCGACGTCCACGGCGTGGGCGGCGACGGCGAACGGTTCGGCGAGGACGGCGAGCCGGTCCGGTACCGACGGCGGCAGCACGGCGAGATTGCGCTCCGGCACCACGAACCGTTCCGCGTACACGCCGTCCACGTCGAGCCCCAGCACCCGGCGCTGGTCGCACAGCATCGACCGGCCGCGATCGCACCAGGCGCAACGGCCGCACGTGAGGTGCGCGCTGCCGACCACCCGCGACCCCGGCGGAAGTTCCGTGCCCGCACCGTTTTCGGCGATCCGGCCGGTGTACTCGTGGCCCAGCACCATCGGGAAGCTCGGCGAGTACCCGCTGCCGGGGCCGTACGCGCCGTGGATCATGCCGAGATCCGTGTGGCAGAGCCCGGCGCCGGTCAGCTCCAGCACCACCTCGCCGGGGCCCGGCGCCGGCTCGGCCCGGTCGGCCCATTCCAGGTGCCCGTTCCCGGGCGCGGTCTTGATCAGGGCTTTCATCACCGTCTCCTCAGGCGTCGGGCCAGCCGAACGAAGGCTCGGGGTGGGACAGCGGCGGCAGCTCCCACGTCGCCGCGGCGGGCAGGCCGACGGCGTCGTCCACGCGGACGTCGACCACCACGGGGCGGCGCAGGTCGATGGCGGTCTTGAAGGCGGAGCCGAGGTCGGCGGGATCGGTGACGGTGAGCCCTTCGCCGCCCATCGACCGGGCCATCGCGGCGAAATCCGCGGAGTACGGGGCGCCGCTCGTGTCCGCGAAGGAGGTGGCGAGCTGCCGGTCCGCGCCGAAGTACAGTTTCTGCTGGTCACGGATCGACATGAAGCCGCGGTTGTTCCACACCACCCACACCGCCGGGAGGTCGTACTCGACGGCGGTGGCGACGGCGCCGGGGAACATCAGGAACCCGCCGTCCCCGACGACGGCGACGGCCGGCCGGTCCGGCGCCGCGAGATGTGCGCCCATCACCCCGCCGACCCCGAAGCCCATCGACGCGAAACCCCAGCTCTGCAACAGGGTTCTGGCGGCGTCGGTGCGCCAGTTCTGCACGATCCAGTTGTGGTGCACGCCCACGTCCGACAGCAGGATCCCGTCGCCGGGCAGCACATCGCGCAGTTCGGCGAGTACGCGTTCGGGCCGGATCGGCTTCGCGTCGGAGTAGTCGTGCGGCTCGATGTGCTGAACCCACTTGGCTTTCGCCTCGGCGAGCTCGTCGAGCCAGCGGCGGCGCTTTTCGGTGACCTGCGCGTCGGGCGCGAACTCGGGCAGGCGTTCCCGCAGCTGGCGCAGGACTTCCCGCGGGGAGGCGTGGATGCCCACCGTCGGCGGGAAGTTCCGGCCCAGCTCCAGGGAGTCCAGGTGGACGTGCACGAGTTTCGTCGGTGGGAACGAGTAGGTGTACCCGGGCAGCCAGGAACTCGTCGCGCGATCGTCGAAGCGGGTGCCGAAGGCCAGCACGAGGTCCGCGTTCCGCGCCGCGTGGTTGGCCTGGAAGGTGCCGTTGCGCCCGGTCGTGCCGAGGGAAAGCGCGTCGCTGCTGGGAAAACCGGATTTCCCCAGCGGCGACGTGGCGACCGGGAACCGGTGCTCGTGCGCGAACGCGAGCAGCTCCGCTTCGGCCTCGCTGCCCTCCACCCCGGAGCCCGCGACGATCACGACGCGCCCCGCGTCGCGGATCAGCTCGCACGCGGCGTCGAGTTCCGCGCGCCCCGCCGCGGGCTGGGAAACCCTTGCGGTGTCCCAATCCGCGGGCTCGGGCACCGGCTCGTCGGTCTGCTCGACGAACACGTCCAGTGGCACGTCGAGGTGCACCGGGCCGGGGCGGCCGCCGCGCATCTGGGAGAACGCCTGCCGCAGCATCAACGGCAGCTGATCGGCGCGCGTGGCCTGGAAGCTGCGCTTGACGTAGGGCCGGACCGCGCTGGGGAAGTCCGCCTGGAAGTGCCTGCCGCTCTCCTGGAACGGGCCGCGGTTGAACTGGCTGGTCGGCACGTTGCCGGTGATCGCGAGGAAGGCCGAGTCGTCCATCAACGCCGAACCCAGCGCGATCGGCATGTTCGCCGAACCGGGACCGCATGAGGTGAACGTGGCCAGCGGCTGGTGCGCCACGCGGTAGTAGGCGTCGGCGACGAACCCGGCGATCGACTCGTGGTGCACGGAGATCGTCCTGATCTCGTCGGTGCGTTCGACCAGCGCGTCGAGGAGGCCGAGGTCGCCGTGCCCGCACAGGCCGACCGCGTAGGGGACCCGCTCACGGACGAGGTACTCGGTGATGATCTGCGCGCCGGTGCGGCCCATGTGTGCCCTCCACGAACGATGTGCATTGCGTAGTACGCAATGCCTTGCATGATGCGAGATGGTAGGTAGGCTCTGGGGCGCGCGTCAAGAGACGGACGCGGAGTCGAAGGAGACGATGAGTGAGCACAGCGACACGCTCGAGCGGGCTGTTCGTCGACGGCGGCTGGCGCCCGGCCGCGGGCCGGATCCCGGTGCTGGACAAGTATTCCGGCGAGGTCGTGGCCGAAATCGCCGCGGCGACGGAGCCGGACGTGAAGGACGCGATCGCCGGGGCGCACGCCGCGAGTTCCCGGCCGCTCGAACCGGCGGAACGCGCGCGGGTGCTGGAAACCGTGGCGGGCCTGCTGGATGCGCGGGCCGGCGAATTCGTGGCCGATTACGTGGCGGAAACCGGGTTCACCACCGCCGATGCGCGCAACGAGCTGCGAAGAGCAGCTTCGATCTACCGCCTGAGCGCACAGGAAGCCCTGCGGATCGCGGGGGAGCAGGTGCCGCTTTCCGCCACGCCCGGCAGCGAGAACCGGCTCGCCTTCACCGTCCGCGTGCCGGTCGGCGTGGTCGTCGCGATCGCCCCGTTCAACGCGCCGTTGTCCACGGTCGCGCACAAGATCGGGCCCGCGATCGCGGCGGGCAACGCAGTGGTGCTCAAGCCGGCGGAGAAGACCCCGCTCAGCGCGCTCAACGTGGTGCAAGCGTTTGCGGACGCCGGTCTGCCGCCCGGGTTCCTGCAGCTGGTGTGTGCTTCCGGCAGTGCCATCGGCTCGGCGCTGCTCGACGACGACCGTGTGCGCTTCTACACCTTCACCGGCTCGACGGCGGTCGGGCGGGTGATCTCCGCGGGCGCCGGGCTCGCCCGCACACACCTCGAACTCGGCTCCAACAGCGTGTCCATCGTCGCCGCCGACGCCCGGCTCGACGACGTGGTGCGGCTGGTCGCCACCGCCGGGTTCCGCAAGGCGGGCCAGGTTTGCACGAGCGTGCAACGGATTCTGGTCGACGAGAGCCGGTTCGACGACCTGACCACGGCGCTCGCGGAGCGTGTGAAAGCGCTTACCGCGGGTGATCCGCGTGCGGAAGGCACGGACCTCGGCCCGCTCATCGCGGAGTCCGAGGCCGCTCGTGCCGAGGAGTGGGTCAGCAGGTCCGCCGCGCGGCTTCGCGTCGGTGGTGAACGGAACGGCAGCGTGCTCACCCCGGCGCTGCTCGCGGACCCGGCGCCGGAGAGCGAGGTGCTGAGCAAGGAGATCTTCGCGCCCGTCGTGTCCGTGGTGCCCGTGCGGGACTTCGACGAGGCCATCGCGAGGGTGAACGAAGGCCGCTACGGATTGCAGGCCGGCGTCTTCACCCAGGACCTCGACCGCGCCTTCCACGCCGCGCGCGAGCTGCGCGTGGGCGGGGTGATGATCAACGACACCTCCAGCTACCACGCCGACGCCATGCCCTACGGCGGCGTGAAGGACAGTGGGCACGGCGTCGAAGGCCCGCGCTACGCCGTCGAAGACATGACCGACCCCCGCATCGTCGTGCTCAACCTGCACCGGCCCGAGTGAGAGGATTTCCCATGAGCGAGCAGGAATTCGACGTCGTCGTGGCCGGCAGCGGCGCCACCGGGCTGACCGCCGCGCTGGCCGCCGCCACCGGCGGAGCCCGCGTGCTGGTGCTCGAATCGGCGGGCGAACTCGGCGGCACCACCGCGCTTTCCGGTGGCCGGGTGTGGATCCCCGCGAACGGCAGGCCGGAGAACGCGGGTGACTCCGAGGAACTCGCGAACACCTACCTCGACCGGATCTTCGACACCCGCTACGAACCGATGATCCGCACGTTCGTGCACGAGGCGCGCGCGATGGCCGAGTTCGTCGAGAAGCATTCCCCGCACCGTTTCGCGATCTGCCCGAACTATCCCGACTACCACCAGGACTACGAGGGAGCCACCCAGGGCGGCCGCTGCTTCGACGTCGGCCCGGTGCACCTGCGCGAGCTGGTTCCCGAGGCGCGCTCGGTCCGGCAGCCGCCGGGTTACTCGCCGATCACCCACGCCGAATGGGAAAACTGGCGCTACCCGGCCAACATCGACACCGAGCTGCTCGCTTCCCGGCAGGCGCAAGGCATCCGCACCGGCGGGCTCGGCCTGGCCGCCGCGCTGCTCGACGGAGCTGTCCGGGCGGGCGCGACGGTGTGGGCGAACGCGCCGTTGACGGCAGTGCTCACCGACTCGGACGGCGTGACCGGTGTGCGCGTGGGGGAGCGGGAAATCCGTGCGTCCTCGGTCATCCTCGCGACGGGAGCGTTCGACGCGGACGACTCACTGCGCCGGAAACTGCTGCCCGCCGGGCTTGGAGTCTCGGCCTCGGCGCCGAGCGACACGGGCATCGCGTTGACCGTCGCCGAAGAACTCGGCCTGGCCACGGAAAACCTCGGCGAGGGCTGGTGGATGCCGATGGCCACGCCCGAGGGCGATGTGGTCGACGGCGCGCCGTACCCGCGGGGCCTGGTGCGCGAACGGGGCGTGCCGCGGCAGATCGTGGTGAACAAGGCAGGCCGGCGGTTCCTCGACGAAGCCTTGCCCTACAACGAGTTCGGCAAGGCCATGCACCGCCAGGGCGCGGACGTCGAGGCGTACCTGATCTTCGACGAGGGCTTCCGTGCGCGCTACCCGCTGCCCGGGTTGACGCCTTCCGGCCCGCTGCCCGCCCACATCGTGACGGCGCCCGACCTGCCCGCGCTCGCCGCGCGGATCGGCGTGGACCCCGGCGGGCTGGCGGAGTCCGTCGAGCGCTGGAACGGGTTCTGCGCGGAGGGCGTGGACCACGACTTCCATCGGGGCGACAACGCTTACGACCGCTACTACGGCGACCCGTGGCAGGAGGGAAACCCTTGCCTGGGACCGATCGACCGCGCGCCCTACTACGCGACGCGCATCTACTCCGGCGTGATCGGCTCGAAAGGAGGCCCGGTCACGGACACCGCGGGTCGCGTGCTGACCCGCGACGGGACCGTCCTTTCCGGACTGTATGCGGCCGGGAACGCCGCGGCCTTCTGGACCTGTGACGGCTATCCGGGCCCTGGCGCGACACTGGCCGTCGGGATGACCTTCGGGTACCTCGCCGGTCTCGACGCGGCGCGCTGATCAGGAGTGCCGTGCCTCGGACCGGACGGCCCAGTCCGGGGCCGGCGGCTCCTCCGCGAGGGGAGCGGGCCAGCCGGGCGGCACCGCGAGCACGCCGCGCGCGAGGCTCGCCCGCCACGCGTGCCAGCGGACCAGCCTGGCCAGGAATTGCATCCTGTCGCGGGTGAGCCGTTGCGCCGGACCGGAAATGGAGATGCTCGCGTCCACCGTGCCGTCCGGCGAGAACACCGGCGCGGCGACGCAGCGCAGGCCGACCTCCAGCTCCTCGTAGTCGAGGCAGCTGCCGGTGCGCCTCAGCTTCGTGAGCTCGTGGCGCAGCTGCTCGCGGGTGGTGATGGTGTGATCCGTGCGGACCGGCAGCGCCTCGTCCGGGTACAGCTCGTCGAGTTCGGCGTCGGAAAGCCCGGCCAGCAACGCTTTGCCCATCGAGCTGCAGTGCGCCGGCGAGAGCTTCCCGACCCAGGAATGCATCCGGACCGTGTGCCAGCCGTCGACCACCTGCACGGTTTTCGCGATCGTCCCGTCGAGGACGGCCAGGTGCCCCGTCTCGCCGGTGACCTCCACGAGGTCCTTCAGGAACGGGGTGACCACGGCCGTGAGGTCCTGCCGGGCGGCGGCGAGCGAACCGAGCGCGGCGAGCCGCGGGCCCAGCGCGTAGTTGCCCGCCGACGCCGCGACGAGGTAGCCCGACGAGGCCAGCGTGGCGGCGAGCCGGGACGCGCTGGACTTGTGGATGGCGAGCCGGGTGGCGATTTCGCTGATCCCGACGACCCGTTGCTCGGCGCTGAACATGTCCAGGATGTCCAGACCTCGTTTGAGCGCCGTGATCTCGGTCATGGGGAAATCCTAGGCGGCCGACGCCGCGTCCAGCCGGGCGATGTCCTCCTCGCTCAGCTTCACCTCGGTCGCCGCGAGCACGCCGGAGAGCTGCCCGGTGTCGCGTGCGGACGAAATGACCCCGCTGACCTGCGGGCGCGTGGCGAGCCAGGCGAGGGAGACGGCGGTCTGCGTGGTGTCGTGACGGCCGGAGATCTCGTCCAGCGCGGCCAGTACCGCGCGGCCGCGGTCGTCGAGGTAACCGGCGGCGACGCCCGCGCGCGGACTGTCCACGGAGGCCGCGCCATCGCGGTATTTGCCCGTCAGGAAGCCGCGCGCGAGCGAGTAGTACGTCTGGACGGTCAGCCCGCGTTCCCGGGCCAGGGGCAGGATGTCGGCCTCGATCCCGCGCTCCATGAGGCTGTATTCCTTCTGCAGCACGGTCGGCGCGTGCAGGCCGTCGCGCTCGGCGACGTCCAGCCACGCGGCGATGCGCTCGGCGCTGAGGTTGGACACGCCGATCTCCTCGATCAGCCCTTCCTCGCGGAGCTCCGAGAACGCGCGCGCGATCTCCTCGATCGGGCGGCCGTCCTCGTCGAAATGCGCGTAGTACAAGGAAATCGAGGGCAGGCCGAGCCGTTTCAGGGAATCTCGGACGGCGGCGTGGATGTTCTCCGCCGACAGCCCTGGCCGGTGTTTCGACTGCCCGACCTTGCTGGCGACGGGGAACGGCCCGCGCTCCGCCAGCCAGGCGCCGAGGATCGTTTCCGACTCACCGCCGGAATTGCCCGGCGCCCACTGGGAGTAGGAGTCCGCGGTGTCGATGAGCGTGCCGCCCGCGGCGACGTACGCGTCCAGGACGGCGAACGATTCCTCGCGCCCGGCCGTCCAGCCGAACACGTTGCCGCCGAGGACGATCGGGGTCTTGGTGGTGTCCATACATTGCATAATGCCCAACGAGTTGCTTATCCTGCAACACGTGGAGCTCTTCTCGCCGTTGTCCCTGCCTGGCGGCGCCGTCCTGGTCAACCGTATCGCCAAGGCCTCGATGGAGGAGAACCTGGCGGCGGCCGGTCAGGTGCCCGATCACCGGCTGCGCAAGCTCTATCGCGCCTGGGGTTCCGGCGGTGCCGGGCTGCTGCTGACCGGGAACGTGATGGTGGACGCGCGGGCGGTCACCGGCCCGGCGGGCGTGGTCCTCGACGAACGCAGTCCGCTGGCGCCGTTCGCCTCGTGGGCGCGGGCCGCGCGGGCGGGTGGCGCGCAGGTGTGGATGCAGCTCAACCACCCGGGGCGGCAGGTCCGCGCGGATCAGGGCGGGGTCGCGTGGTCGCCGTCGGGGATCCCGATCGGCGGGGATTTCGCGCTGCCGTCGACGATGAGCGTGGCCGACATCCGCACGCTGGTCCGGATGTTCGCCACCAGCGCCGCGCGGGCCGCCGAAGCGGGGTTCACCGGGGTGCAGATCCATGGGGCGCACGGATATCTGTTATCGCAGTTCCTTTCCCCACTGGTGAACCGGCGCACGGATGGCTGGGGCGGTTCGGTGCGCGCCCGCGCCCGGCTGCTGCTCGAAGTGGTGAGGGCGGTGCGCGAGGCGTTGCCGGCCGGGGTGTCGGTGGGTGTGAAACTGAACACCGCGGACTTCCAGCGCGGCGGTTTCGGCCCGGACGACGCGCTCGAAGTGGTGGCGCTGCTCGGTGAGCTGCCCGTGGACCTGCTGGAGCTTTCCGGCGGCAGCGCGGAACGGCCCGCGATGCACGGTGCCGGGATGAGCGAGCGGACCCGTAGCCGGGAAGCGTATTTTCTCGATCTCGCCAAGGAAGTCGTCGCGGCCGCGCCGATGCCCGTGATGCTCACCGGCGGTATCCGGACCCGCGCGGGCGCGTGCGAGGTGCTGGCCGCGGGGGTGGCCGTGGTCGGGGTGGCCACCGCCCTCGCCCAGCGGCCCACGCTGCCGAGGGACTGGGAGCGCGGAAACCCGGGCCCCGCAGCACTTTCCGCCCCGTCCGCCGCGAAACAGGCGGCCGTGCGCTGGCTCCTCCGCCGCACGGCCGCGACCGGCACCACCCCGTCGTCCGTCGACCCCGCCGCCGCGCTACGCCTCGACCAGCGCCGCCGGGCGGGGCTGCTGTCGCGGTACCGCGAGTGGCTCGCCACTCGATGACCTGCGCCCGCGGCGTGTTGGCCCCTCCCGTTGGTGTGTTTGCCCGCCGGGTTGGCGTGTTGGCCGGTGGCGCTGGCGGGTTGGCGGGGTCGGTGTGTTGGCTGGCCGCGCTGGCGTGTTGGCCGCTCGCGTCGGTGTGTTGGCTGCCCGGGTTGGCGTGTTGGCTGGCCGCGTGTTGGCCGCGGGTGTCGGTGTGATGGCTGGAAGCGTGCCTCGGCACCCGGGTGATGAATCGTGCAAGGCGGGTCACCTTGATTGACTGCGTGACAGCGGCGCACGTACTGTCATCCCCGCGTGACGGTTCCGGGAAGCTGGTGAGAATCCAGCACGGTCGCGCCACTGTGAGCCCGCACCGGGCGAGTCAGGTCCAGGAGCCGTCGCGATGACCGCTCGAAACGGGACGCGTGATCCCCGAAGGAGGCTCGCCAGCCATGACTGCCATTCCCGCCGAATCCACCCGAGCGACGCCCGTCGTCCTGCCCGCGACGAAGGCGGTGCTGTGGCTCGCCGGAACCGTGTTCCTGGCGCTGGCGCTGTACTACTTCATCGGCATCGACCAGGGCGCGACGTCCGTGTTCGGCAGCGATATGCACATCCACGAGTTCGTGCACGACGCGCGTCACTTCCTCGGTTTCCCCTGCCACTGATCCGCGGGGGGACAACCGAACATGGAGAAGAAACTGATCCTGCGCGGCGTCCTCGCGGGCGCCTTCGCGGGGCTGCTCGCGTTCGTCTTCGCGCGTGTCTTCGCCGAGCCGCAGATCCAGGCCGGCATCGACTACGAGGCGGGCCGTGAGTCCGCCGAGCAGGCGATGACGCACAGCGGCGGCGGCGAGGAGATGGAGCTGTTCAGCCGCGCTGTCCAGGGAAACCTGGGTATCGGCGTCGGCATCGTGCTCTTCGGCGTCGCGATGGGCGCGCTGTTTTCCGTCGTGTACACGGTGTGCCTCGGCCGGGTCGGCAATGTCCGGGCGCGCACGCTGGCCCTGCTCGTCGCCGGTGCCGGGTTCGCCGGCGTCTACCTGGTGCCGTTCCTGAAGTACCCGGCCAACCCGCCGGGCATCGGCGGCTCGGACACCATCGGCGAACGCGGCAGCATGTACCTGGTCATGGTGCTGGCGTCGATCGTGGTCCTCGGCCTCGCGCTGTGGCTCGGCCGCCGTCTGCGGGCACGCCTGGGCAACTGGAACGCCACCCTCGTCGCGGGCGCGGCGTTCCTCGTCGTGATCGGCATCGTGATGGCCGTGCTGCCGACGATCGCCGAAACCCCCGGTGCGATGACGAACGACGCCGGGGTGATCGTCTTCCCCGGCTACCCGGCCGACGTGCTGTTCAAGTTCCGGCTGTACTCGGTGGGCGCGCAGATCGTCCTGTGGGGCGCGCTCGGGCTCGCCTTCGGGCCGCTGGCCGAGCGCCTGCTCGACCGGGAGCGCGGCAAGGTGGCCGCGGTCGCCTGATGCTGGAGGAGCTCGGCCCGTTCTTCGCCGTGGAGACGCACGCCGCGGGCGCGGTGCCCCCGCCACCGTGGCGTGCGTTCCACGAGGCGGACCTCACGGAGCGCGTGCGGGCGGTGCGGCGGCATCTCGCCAACGGCCGTCCCGAGGACGAGGTCGAGCTGCGCGTCGCCGCGTCGGTGGCGCATCTCGGCCTCGCCGCACGGCTTCTCTCGCCCGCGCTGGCGCTCAACGCGTCGCGCGGCGAGGTGCCGTCGGAAATCTGGTGGCAGGACGTCGTGGGCGGTGCTTTGCCGCTGTCGGTCTGCCCGGTCGGCGGCGAGTTGACGCTCGAACCGCTCGCCGACCTCAACGCCGCGTTCGAGCCGTTTTCCGTGTCCTCCCAAGTGCTTTGGGGCAATGTCGGCTCCGCCGTCAATGGCGCGCTCACGATGGTCGGCGCGGCGGCGCCGGACTGGCTGGGCCGCGCCCGCGAGCTGGCGAACGGACTGCTGTCGGCCCCACCGCTCAAGGGCACGAGCACGGTCGTCGGCGGAAGGTTCCGGCGGCGCAGCTGCTGCCTGATCTACCGTGCCGCTCCCGGGGGAACGGGCCCCGTTTGCGGCGACTGTGTCCTGCAGGACGCGGCTAGCATGCGAAGGTGAGCAACTTCGAGCGCGACCCCGTGGAAGTGGTCTGCACGGCCGGGGAAAACCCGGCTGTCGTGGAAATCCTGGAGCCGCGCGAGGTTCCGCTCGGCGGCCCGCGAGCGCTGAAGGTGCGGCGCACGCTGCCGCAGCGCAGCCGCAGCCTCGTCGGCGCCTGGTGTTTCGTCGACTCCTACGGGCCCACCCCGTCGTCGGCGCCGCGCACGATGGACACGCCGCCGCATCCGCACACCGGCCTGCAGACGGTGAGCTGGCTCTACGCGGGCCGGATCGAGCATCGCGATTCCGTCGGCACACTCGCGCACATCACGCCCGGCCAGGTGAACCTGATGACGGCGGGCGCGGGCATCCAGCATTCCGAGGTGTCCACCGCCGACGCCCGCCCGTTGCACGGCGTGCAACTGTGGGTCGCGCTGCCCGACGCGAGCCGGCACGTCGCGCCGTTCTTCGAGCATTTCGTGCCGGAGCCGATCTCCTTCGGCGACGCGACGTTGCGGGTCTTCGCCGGTGAGCTGCTCGGGTCGAAGGCCGCCGTGACCGGATTCACTCGGCTGGTCGGCGCGCAGCTCGACCTGCCGGCCGGGGCGAGTGTCCGGCTCCCGGTCGACCCGGAGTTCGAGCACGGGCTGGTGGTGGACGCCGGGACGCCGAAGCTCCAGTGCGTCGAGGTCCCGGCGGCCCGGCTCGGCGTCGTCGGCACTGGACTGTCCGAACTGGACATTCAGGCGGGTGAGGAACCGTTGCGCGCCTTGCTGATCGGTGGCGAACCGTTCGCCGAGCAGATCGTGATGTGGTGGAACTTCATCGGCCGGAGTCACGACGAGATCGCCGCGCTGCGGGACCAGTGGCAGGCGGAGGTGATCCACGGCGGCACGTCCACGGGTCGCTACGGCCGCGTGGACGGCTACGACGGCGCGCCGCTGCCCGCGCCCGCGTTGCCGAACGTCCGGTTGCGTCCGCGAGGCCGCCCGCTCTAGCGTGTGCACATAAGGCATGACGTTTGCAGAATGTGCAACAGGGATGGGCGATGGACAGCGCTGAGTTCTTCGAACACCGACTCGCCGGAAGCCCGGTGCTCGGGATCTTCCGCAACCACGACCCGGCCGAGACGGTCGCGGCCTGTGAGCGGGCCTGGGAGTTCGGGGTGGAGCTGGTCGAAATACCGGTGCAGTCCCCGGACGCCGTGCCGTCCCTCCGTGCGGCGCTGGACGCGGCGCGCGAGCGGGGCAAGGCTGTCGGCGCGGGCACCGTAACCACGGTTTCGCAGCTGCGCGAGGTGCACGAGCTGGGCGCCGCCTTCACCGTCGCGCCCGGGCTGCACCCCGAGGTGGCCGACGAATCGCAGCGCATCGGCCTCCCGCATCTGCCCGGTGTCGCCACGTCCACCGAGATCGCCGCGGCGCTCGCGCGGGGTTACACGTGGCTCAAGGCTTTCCCGGCGAAACAGCTCGGCGCGGAGTGGATCACCGCGCAGCTGGCGCCCTTCCCGGCCGTCCGATTCGTGGCCACGGGCGGGATCGGCGCGGGCAACGCCGGGGAGTTCCTCCGCGCCGGATGCCGTGGCGTTGCCGTCGGCTCGGCGTTGGAGGACCCGGATTCCTTGCCGCTGCTGCGCGAAGCCGTCAGCGCCTGACTTCGCGCTTCCGGCATTCGGCGAGATCGGTGTAGAGCGAAGCGCGCGAAATTCCCAGCCGTGCGGCGATTTTCGGGGCCGCGCCGCGCACGGCGAACACGCCGCGCTCGTCCAACGCCTTCAGCAGCGGGAGCCGCTCGCGCCGCGTGAGGGTGGCGACGGGCTTGGCGAGGTTGCGTTCCTCGGCGCGCACCACGGCCTCCACCACCTCGTCGAAGTCGTCGGTGAAGGTGGTCGCCGGGACCGGCGCGGACGCTATCCCGGCGAGGTCCGCCAGCACGTCCCCGGCCTGCTGCAACGCCGTCACGTCGAGGTTCACGCACAACGCGCCGACGAGCGTGCCGTCGTCGTCGCGCAAGGGGAGCGTGGAGGATTTCACCGTGCGGCCCTCGGGCGTCCTGGTCACGTAGTTGAGCTCGGCCTCCGCGTCTTCGCCGCGGGCCAGCATCGCCAGCCCGATCTCGCTCAGCGCGCCGCCGACGTGCCGCCCGGTGACCTCCCCGGACACCGCGACGACGGACCGCTCGCCCTGGCGGTAGTCGTGCAACACGACCTCGCACGAGCGCCCGAACGTGGCGGCGAGACCGGGCACCACCTGTTTCAGCGCCTCGATGACGTCCATCGGTTCACCGGCCGACGAGGGACATCAGCGTGTCGGCCAGCTCGTCGACCGCGCGTTTGCGCGCCCGTACGCCCAGCTCCCCGCACCACAACGGCGCCTGCGTCATCGAAGCGTGCAGGCACTGCAGCACCGTGTCCACGCTCGTGACCTTGAACTCGCCGCTCGCGACGCCCTCTTCGACGAGGCCGCGGAACAGGTTGTCGTGCCGCAGCCGCAGTTCCTTGATCCGCGCCCGCTGCGGCTCCGGCCATTCGCGTGGCACCAGGAACAGCCGCAGCGCCGCCGGGTAGTCGTTGACCGCGATGGTGACGTGCTCGTGGATCAGCGCGCGTAGACGCTCGGTGACCGTGCCGTCCGCTGGGAGCTGCTCCAGGCGCGCCGTCCAGTCGTTGCCCAGCGTCTCGATCGCCGCCGTGCACAGCTCGTCCTTGCTGGGGAAGTAGTAGTAGAGCGAGCCCTTGGTGACGTCGAGGCGCTCGGCCACGTCGTCCAGGCTGACCGCGTCGTACCCGCGCTCGCCGAACAGCTCTGCCGCGACGGTCAGGATCTCCTGGATCCGCCGGCCGCGTTTCCGCTGGACACGGCTGGACGGGGTCTTCTCGTCGACGGTCTGCTGGTGCGCGCTCATCCGGTGGGCTTCCTCCTCGGCTGGACCACCACAGGGTACCGGGCGCGCTATCTCTCCAGCCGGTCCTTGAGCGCCGCCAGCCGTTCCCGCCAGTACGCCTTGGCCTCCTCGACGGCGGCCGCGCCGGCGAGTTTCTCGTGCGCCAGCGCCACCTGCGACCGGCCGTCCCCTTTGGACACGAACCCGGCCGCGAGCCGCGTTCCGCCGGTCCAGTCGGCACGCCACGTCTTCGGCGGGGTGGCCGTGCGGACCCGGGCGCCGGCACGTACGGCGTCCTCGGTGAACGCCTCGTACAACCGCTCGACCGGAACGGCGACCGTCTTGCCCGCGGTCGCGGAAAAACCGCCCCCGCGCGCCTGGTTCGGTGCGCGCAGCCCGCGGGCGCGTTCGTATTCGACAGTGAGGTGCTGGGCCCACCAGTTGCCGATGCCGTACGTGCTCAGCCGTCCGACGATTTCGCCGTGCGACCGCTTCGCCGCGCCCCACTCGTCGAGCAGAGCGAACCACTCTTCCCCGTCGCGCCCAGTGCGTTCCCGGACCTTGCCCGCCATCGCGACCACCTCTTCCGTTGCCGGTGAAGACCTACCGGCGCCGGGAAAGTCATCGCGCCCGCACGCGCAATCCGTTGAACGCCACCGTGGTTACGGTCTCCGCCAGCTCGCTCGCCGAGGCGCCGCCGCGCGGCCGGTACCACTCGATCAGCGAGTTGACCATGCCGAACAGCAGCCGCGCGGCGGTGGCCGGATCGACGTCCGGGCGCAGGTCGCCCTCGGCCGCGGCCTCGGCCACCAGGCCCGTCACGAAATGGTCGAACTCGCGCCTGCGGGCCAGCGCGTCCCGCTCCACCTTGGTGTTCCCGCGCACCCGCAGCAGCAGCGTGACGAACGGCAGCTCCTCCACCAGCACCACCACGCTGCCGCGGACGAGGTGTTCCAGCCTGTCCACGGCCCGGCCCTCGATCGCGGCCAGCTTGTCGACCTCGCCGAACAGCCCGTCCAGCGCGCGGTTCACCGACAGCCGCAGCAGTTCCTGTTTGCTCGGCACGTGGTGGTAGATGGCCGATTTGGTGATCCCCAGCTTGCGCGAGAGATCCTCCATGCTGGTGCCGTCGTACCCGCGTTCGTTGAACAGCTTGACGGCGACCGCCAGCAGCGACTCGAGGTCGTAGCCCGGCCTGCCCCGGCGGGCGGGTGGTGCGCTCGTCATGATCCGAGTATCGCAAGCACGGTCACGGCCGCGGCCGCTGGTCGATCACACGGCGCATTTTCCCGACCGAACGTTCGAGCGTGTCCGGGTCCAGCACCTCGACGCCGACGCTCACCCCGACGCCGTCCTTGACCCTGGTCGCGATCTCCGCCGCGGCGCTGCCCCGGCGCTCGGCCGGGGTGTCGGACCGCGCCTCCACCAGCACCGTGAGGTGGTCCATCCGGTCTTTGCGGGTCAGGCGCAGCTGGAAGTGCGGGGCGAGCCCGCCGGTGGCGAGCACGATCTCCTCGATCTGGGTGGGGAACACGTTCACCCCGCGCAGGATGATCATGTCATCGCTGCGCCCGGTCACCTTGTCCATCCGCCGGAACGCCGGCCGCGCGGTACCGGGGCGCAGCGCGGTCAGGTCGCGGGTGCGGTAGCGGATGATCGGCATCGCCTGTTTGGTCAGCGAAGTGAACAGCAGCTCGCCGGTTTCCCCTTCGCCCAGCACGTTTTCGTCGACCGGGTCGATCACCTCAGGGTAGAAGTGGTCCTCCCAGACGTGCAGCCCGTCCTTGGTCTCCACCGCTTCCTGCGCCACGCCGGGGCCCATCACCTCGGACAGCCCGTAGATGTCCACCGCGTCGAGGTCCATCCGCTCCTCGATTTCCAGCCGCATCTGCTCGGTCCACGGTTCGGCGCCGAAGATGCCGACCTTGAGCGAGCTCGTGCGCGGGTCGATGCCCTGGCGCTCGAACTCGTCGAGCAGGGTGAGCATGTACGACGGGGTCACCATGATGACCTCGGGCCGGAAGTCGGTGATGATCTGCACCTGCCGTGCCGTCATCCCGCCGGACGCCGGAATCGCCGTGGCACCGAGCTTTTCCACGCCGTAGTGCGCGCCGAGCCCGCCGGTGAACAGACCGTACCCGTACGCCACATGCACTTTGTGCCCCGGCCGCCCGCCCGCGGCGAAGATCGACCGCGCCACCACGGTGGCCCACGTGTCGATGTCCTGCTCGGTGTAGCCCACCACGGTCGGCTTGCCGGTGGTGCCGCTGGAGGCGTGGATGCGGCGGACCTGCTCCTGCGGCACCGCGAACATGCCGAACGGGTAGTGCTCGCGCAGGTCCTGTTTGGTGGTGTACGGGAACTTCGCCAGATCCGCCAGCTCGCGGCAGTCCTCCGGGCGCACCCCGGCCTCGTCGAACTTCGCGCGGTAGCAGGGCACGTTCTCGTAGGCGTGCTTGAGCGTCCACTGTAGACGTTCGAGCTGCCGGGCACGGAGCTCGTCGACGCTCAGCCGTTCGTCCGCCGTGAGGTCGTCGGCCGCGGGCGCGGTCCCCAGCCGCTTGGCGTGCGGCACTTCGCTGTGCGTGGTGGTCATCGGGGGCTCCTCAGTTCTCGGGGCGTTCGATGGTGCGGCTGCGGCCGCGGAACTCGGCGATGACTTCCTCGCCGCGGCGCACTGTCACGTCGTAGATCCCGTTGCGGCCGTAGCGGGTGCGCTCGTCGGCGGTGGCCACCAGCTCGTCGCCGAGCCGCGCGCTGCTGACGAAGGAGACCTCCGCGCCGGAGGCGACGGTGACCGGGCCGTGGCTGTTGCACGCGCAGGCGAAGGCGGTGTCGGCCAGCAGGAACAGGTACCCGCCGTGCGCGATGGCGTGCCCGTTGACCATCTGATCGGTGATCGTCATCCGCGCGACGGCACGCCCGTCACCCGCCTCGAGCAGCTCGATCCCGAGCGCCTTCGACGCCACGTCGTCGTCGAACATCGCCTGAGCTGCCGTGGACTCCGACACTCGTTCACCACCTTGTGACTGACCGAATGGACGGTAATTAAAGTGACCCTTTCCGCGAGGTCTGTCAAGGGGTGGGTGTCTTTCGCAAACCGCCACGAGGCGCTACCATGACTTCCTGAACGTTCGGTTGGTAATTCGAGGAGGATCGATGACGCTCCTGCGGAGCTACGTCAGCGGCGACTGGTTCACCGCGCCCGACGAGGGCGCCCCGCTCCACGACGCCGTCACCGGCGAGGAGGTCGCCCGGATCTCCTCCACCGGCGTCGACATGGACGCGGCGCTCGACTACGGCCGCCGCGTCGGCGGGCCCGCCCTGGGCGAACTGACGTTCCACCAGCGTGCCGCGCTGCTCAAGGCGCTGGCTTCGCACCTGCGCGAGCACCGTGACGAGCTGTATGCGCTCTCCGCGCGCACCGGTTCCACGCTCGGTGACTCGAAGTTCGACGTGGACGGCGGTATCGGTGTGCTGTTCGCCTTCGCCAGCAAGGGAAAGCGCGAGCTGCCGAACGACACGGTGTACGTCGAGGGCGACGTGGAGCCGCTGGGCAGGGGTGGCACCTTCGTCGCGCAGCACATCGCGAGCCCGCTGCACGGCGTCGCGGTGCAGATCAACGCGTTCAACTTCCCCGTCTGGGGCCCGCTGGAGAAGTTCGCCCCCGCGTTCCTCGCGGGTGTGCCGAGCCTCGTGAAGCCGGCCAGCCAGACCGCGTACCTCACCGAGAAGCTCGTCGAGCTGATCATCGATTCCGGCCTGCTGCCCGAGGGCTCGCTGCAGCTGGTGTGCGGCAGCGCCGGTGACCTCCTCGACCACGTCACGGCGCAGGATCTGGTGTCCTTCACCGGTTCCGCCTCCACCGCGCGGAAGCTGCGCGCGCACCCGGCGATCGTGCGCAACGCCGTCCGGTTCAACGCCGAAGCCGACTCGCTCAACTGCTCGATCCTCGGCCCGGACGCGAAGCCCGGCACGCCCGAGTTCGACCTCTACGTCAAGCAGCTCGTCACCGAGATGACGGTGAAGGCCGGGCAGAAGTGCACCGCGATCCGCCGCGCTTTCGTGCCCGCGGAACTGCTCGACGACGTCGCCGAGGCCGTCAGCGCGCGGCTCGCGAAGGTCGTCGTCGGCAACCCGAACAGTGAAGGCGTGCGGATGGGCGCGCTGGCCAGCCTGGAGCAGCGCGAAGAAGTCCGCCGCTCGCTGAAAGCCTTGCAGGCGGCGGGAAGCATCGTGTTCGGCGACCCCGAACGGGTCGAGGTCACGGATGCCGACGCCGAGCGCGGCGCCTTCATCTCGCCGATCCTGCTCAAGGGCGACCCCGAGCGCGCCGAGCCGCACGAGGTCGAGGCTTTCGGCCCGGTGTCCACGCTGCTGCAGTACACGTCGGCCGAGCAGGTCATCGGCTACGCGGCCCGCGGCGAGGGCAGCCTCGCGGGCTCGGTCGTCACCGGCGACGCGGAGTTCGCGCGCGAGATCGTGCTCGGCGTCGCGCCGTGGCACGGGCGGCTGCTGGTGCTCGACACCGACGACGCCAAGGAGTCCACGGGGCACGGTTCGCCGATGCCGCAACTGGTCCACGGCGGCCCCGGCCGCGCGGGCGGCGGCGAGGAGATGGGTGGCATCCGCGGCGTGCTGCACCACATGCAGCGCACCGCCGTGCAGGCCAGCCCCCGGGTACTGAGCGCGGTCACGGGCCGGTGGGTGGCGGGCGCGCCGCGTGCCGAGGGCGTCCACCCGTTCCGGAAGTCCTTGGCGGAGCTGAAGATCGGCGACTCCGTGGTGGCCGGGCCCCGTGCCGTCACGCGCGAGGACGTCGACCATTTCGCCGAGTTCACCGGCGACACGTTCTACGCGCACACCGACCCCGATGCGGCCGCCGCGAACCCGCTGTTCGGCGGGATCGTCGCGCACGGCTACCTGGTGGTCTCGTTCGCCGCGGGCCTGTTCGTCTCGCCCGAGCCCGGCCCGGTGCTCGCGAACTACGGCCTGGAGAACCTGCGCTTCCTGACCCCGGTCAAACCGGGCGACGAGCTGACGGTGACCCTGACCTGCAAGCAGATCACCCCGCGACTCGACCAGGACTACGGCGAGGTCCGCTGGGACGCCGACGTGACCAACGCCGGCGGGGACTCGGTCGCCAAGTACGACGTGCTCACCCTGGTCGCCAAGGAGGACTCGTGACCGCCACACTGTCCGAAAAGGACCTCGAAGCCCACTTCGAGCACACCATCTCGAAGGACCAGCGGATCGAGCCGCGCGACTGGGTGCCCGAGGGCTACCGGAAGACGATGATCCGGATGATCGCGCAGCACGCGCATTCGGAGATCATCGGCATGCAGCCCGAGGGCAACTGGATCACCCGCGCGCCTTCCCTTCGCCGCAAGGCGATCCTGCTCGCGAAGGTGCAGGACGAGGCGGGCCACGGGCTGTACCTGTACTCGGCTACCGAAACCCTCGGCGCCGACCGCGGTGACCTGACCGAACGGCTGGTCACCGGGCGGCAGAAGTACTCCTCGATCTTCAACTACCCGACGCTGACCTTCGCCGACGTCGGCGTGATCGGCTGGCTGGTGGACGGCGCGGCGATCTGCAACCAGGTGCCGTTGTGCCGCAGCAGCTACGGCCCGTACGCGCGGGCGATGATCCGGATCTGCAAGGAGGAGTCCTTCCACCAGCGGCAGGGTTTCGAGCTGCTGATGACGATGATGAAGGGCACCCGGGCGCAGCGGGAGATGGTGCAGGAGGCGGTGAACCGCTGGTGGTGGCCGTCGCTGATGATGTTCGGCCCGCCGGACGGCGATTCGCCGAACACCGCGCAGTCGATGGCCTGGCGGATCAAGCGGCACACCAACGACGAGCTGCGCCAGCGTTTCGTCGACATGTCGGTACCGCAGGCGGAGATCCTCGGCGTCACGTTCCCGGACCCGGAGCTGAAGTGGAACGCCGAACGCGGGCACTACGACTTCGGCGCCGTCGACTGGGACGAGTTCAAGCAGGTCGTCTCCGGCAACGGCCCGTGCAACGCCGAGCGCGTCGAACACCGCCGGCAGGCACACGAAGACGGGGCGTGGGTCCGCGAAGCCGCGGCCGCGCATGCGCGCAAGACCCAGGAGGTGGCGGCGTGAACGAGTGGCCGTTGTACGAAGTTTTCGTGCGGGGCAAGCGGGGCCTCAATCACGTGCACGTCGGTTCGCTGCGCGCGGCGGACGACCAGATGGCCCTGCACAACGCCCGCGACCTGTACACCAGGCGCAACGAAGGCGTGAGCATCTGGGTGGTCAAGGCCGCCGACATCACCGCGGCCTCGCCCGACGAGAAGGACCCGTTCTTCGCGCCGAGCGCCGACAAGGTGTACCGGCACCCGACGTTCTACGACATTCCCGACGACGTTCCCCACATGTGAGCTGACGATGTCCTTTGACACTGCCTACGAGGCACTCGCGGACGCCCAGGACGACTCGAGGTGGGCGTTCGGTACCGGGTTCGCCGACCCACTGTCCGGAGTGGACACCACGCTGCCGTCCGGAATGGACGGTGCCGAGCTTTCGGCGTACTGCCTCATGCTCGGCGACGACGCGCTGATCTTCTCGCACCGGCTCCAGGAGTGGTGCACCAACGCGCCCGAGCTGGAGGACGAGGTCGCGATCGCCAACATCGGGCTCGACCTGCTCGGCCAGGCGCGGCTGCTGCTGGCGCGGGCCGGGAAGGCCGACGGCAGCGAACGTTCCGAGGACTCCTACGCGTTCTTCCGCGCCGAGCACGAGTTCCGCAACGTCCGGCTGGCCGAGCTGCCGCGCGGCGACTTCGGGCGGTTGATCGCCCTGCTGCTGGTGTTCTCCACCTGGCGGCTCGCCCTGCTGCAGCGGTTGCGCGACTCGCGTGACCCGGTGCTCGCGGCCATCGCGACCAAGGGCGTCAAGGAGGTCGCCTACCACCGCGACTACGCGGCGCAGTGGGCGGTCCGGCTCGGTGACGGCACCGAGTTCTCGCACGAGCGCATGCAGGCCGGGCTGAACGAGATCTGGCCTTACGTGGGCGAGCTGTTCGCGTCGCATCCGGTCGAGGTGAGCGTCGGCGTGGACCCGGCGTCGCTGCGTGAAGAATTCGACGACGTGCTCGCGCAGGTGTGTTCGGCGGCAACGCTGGACGTGCCCGAGGTGCCCGCACGTGCCGGGGTTTCCGGCCGTACCGGTCGCGACGGCGTGCACACCGAGGCGATGGGTTACCTGCTGGCGGAGCTGCAGTCCGTGGCACGCGCGTATCCGGACGCGACATGGTGAGCGCGCTGCGGGCCGCCGAATCGGTGACCGATCCCGAACTGCCGATGCTCACGCTGGCCGACCTCGGCGTGCTGCGCGAAGTGTCCGAAGAGGACGGACGCGTGGTCGTGTCGATCACGCCGACGTACACCGGCTGCCCGGCGATGGACACGATGCGGGACGACCTGGTGCACGCGCTGGAGCGCGCCGGCTACGAGGACGTCGAGGTGCGCACGGTGCTGCGCCCGGCGTGGTCCAGCGACTGGATCACCGACGACGGCCGCCGCAAACTCGCCAAGGCGGGCATCGCCCCGCCCGGCGCGGCGCCCCGCGGCCCGATTCCGCTGCGGCTCGGGCCCGCGGTGCGGCGGGTCACCTGCCCGCTGTGCGGTTCCGCCGACACCGTGGCGGTGTCGGAATTCGGGCCCACCGCGTGCAAAGCGCTGCGGCGCTGCCACGGCTGTCACGAAACTTTCGAGCACGTCAAGGAGATCTGAGTTGACCACCACACGTGTGCGGGGCAGTTTCCACTCGCTCGCCGTTGCCGGGGTCGACCGGCTGTGCGAAGACGCGGTCGCGGTCACCTTCGACGTGCCACCGGAGCTCGCGGACGACTTCCGGTTCCGGGCAGGGCAGTCCCTGACGCTGCGGCGCATGGTCGACGGCCGCGAAGAACGCCGCTCGTACTCGATCTGCGCGCCGGAGGGCGAGAAGCCGCGCATCGGCGTGCGCGAGGTGCCGGACGGGCTGTTCTCCAGCTGGCTCGTGCGGGAGGTGCGGCCCGGCGACGAGATCGAGGTCGGCACCCCGGCCGGCGCCTTCACCCCCGGCGCCGAGCCTGGCCACCACGTGCTCATCGCGGCGGGATCGGGGATCACGCCGGTGCTCTCGATCGCGTCGACCGTGCTGCGCGAGCCGAAGTCCACGGTCACGCTGCTCTACGGAAACCGCCGCACGGACACGGTGATGTTCGCCGACGAGCTCGCCGACCTGAAGGACCGGTACCCGGACCGGCTCGAACTGGTGCACGTGCTCTCCCGCGAACCGCGTGAGGCGGAGCTGTTCACCGGCAGGCTCGACGCGGCCAAGCTGCGCGCGCTGATGGCGTTGTTCCCGGATGTGTCCGCGGTGGACCACTGGTGGCTGTGCGGCCCGTTCGGCATGGTCACCGAGGCGCGGGACCTGTTGCGCGACAAGGGGATCGGCGTCGAACGAATCCACCAGGAACTGTTCTATGTGGACGATGTGCCGCCCGAACCGGTGCGCCACGAGGACGCGAAGGCCGAGGGCCTGACCACCGAGGTGACGATCATCCTCGACGGGCGCTCGACGACCACCGCGCAGCCCCGCGACCTCGCCATCCTCGACGGCGCCCAGCGAGCGCGGCCCGATCTGCCTTTCGCGTGCAAGGGCGGTGTCTGCGGAACCTGCCGCGCGAAGGTCACCAGCGGCGAGGCGGATATGCGCCGCAACTTCGCCCTGGAAGAGGCGGAAGTGGCGGAGGGCTTCGTGCTGACCTGCCAGACTCTCCCGTGCGGCCCAAAGCTGACCGTCGACTACGACGCCTAACCGATCCGTCCCACCCCGGCCACCCCCATCTGCCGCGACGCGTCCTCGTCGTCGGGCACGTAGCCCGGGTCGTCGGGGCGCCAGTCCGGCAGCAGCACCAGGCCGGGCGGCACGAGTTCGGCGTTCCCGAAGAACTCGGTGATCTGCGCGCGGTTGCGGATCGCGAGGTCCTCGGCCACCGAGCTGTTGTAGACCTTGTTCGTCTCCCGCTGCAGCGCCAGGCTGCGGTCCGAACTCTCCGGCGGGGCCAGGTGGCTCAGCGCGAAATAGCTGCCCGGCACCAGCCGCGAGGTGTACCGCCGCGCCACGTCGAGCGCCTCGGCGTCGTCGGTGACGAAGTGCAGCACGGAGATCATCAGCACCGCCACCGGCTGCGCGAAGTCCAGCAGCCCGGTCACCTCCGGGCTGTCGAGCACCGCCTCCGGCTCGCACAGATCCGCGTGCAGGTACCGGGTGTCCGGATCCTCGCCGAGGATCTCCCTGCCGAACGCGACCGCGTCCCACTCGTAGTCCACGTACACCACGCGCGAGCCCCGCGCCTCCGCCTGCGCGATCTCGTGCACGTTGCCGACCGTCGGGATTCCCGAGCCGAGGTCGAGGAACTGCCGGATCCCGGCGCGCGCCAGGAAACGCACCGCGCGTTGCAGGAACTCGCGGTTGTAGCGGGCGACGAGCGTGGCCAGCGGGAACGACTGCAGCGTGCGCGCGCCGGCCGCCCTGTCGATGGGGTAGTTGTGCGTGCCGCCGAGCATGTAGTCGTACACGCGCGCGGCCGTGGCCACCGACGGATCGGACGCGTGCGCTCCGCGCTGCCGGGCTTCAGGTTCGGTCGGCATAGTGGGGCTCCTTGCTCAGATACCGGTAGCCGCGGCTGACTTCGCGCAGGAAGCGCCGCGTGCGCTCGGGGTCGAGGCCCGCGCTGGTCGCGCCGCGCCACAGATCTTCGTACGCGTGCACGTCTTCGCCCGAGGTGAGCCTGCCGCCGACGCGCGTGAACACGAAGTCGAGGTGCTGCTGGAAATCGCTGATCACGCCCGGAGCGCTGAGGCGCAGCAGGATGAACCGCTCCAGCAGCCCGGCGGCCGAGGTGCCGGAAGGCGAGCGGAACGGCGCCACCTGCAAGGTGAGGTTCGGGCGGTAGGACAGCTCCAGCAGATACTCCAGTTGTTCGTGCATCACTTCGTCGTTGCCGCGCACCCGGCGCAGACAGGATTCGCTCAGCACGGCGTAGATCTCGGCCGGCCTCCCCGGCCGCAGCAGCTTCGCCTGCCGCGCCCGCACCGCTTCGGCCGCGGCGTCGACCGTGCCGGCCGGGGCCGTCATGCCGAATTCCGCGCGCACGTACGACTCGCACTGCAGCAGACCCGGCAGCTGCTCGGTGCCGACCATCCGGATCTGCTCGGCGTCCTCCTCCAGATCGATGTACGGCCACAGCTCCTTTTCATACGAGGCGCGGTAGCCGCGCCACCGGCCGCGCTGCGAAGTGCCGTCGCACAACCGCATCGCGAGCGCGACGGTGATCGGGTCGAGCACCTGGTAGATCTCCAGCAGCCTGCTCAGATCCCGTTGGTTGATCGCGCTGTCGCCGTTTTCCAGCCTGGTCAGCTTGTTCTGGACGGCGCGGGCGCCCGGCCACAACAGCCGCCCGACCGTCTCCTGCGTCATCACCCGCTCTTCACGCAGGTGTTTGAGGAGCGCGGCCAACTGGAACCGGCGCCCCGTCGGGGTACCCGCCACCGGGGGAAGTTTCACCTGACTTCTTTCGGTCGACGCCACCCGTTACCCGATGCTGGCAAAGACGCTAAGGGCAGCGGCACCGGCAGGCAAGCCCGGCCACTTCCGGCGCGCACCCGTTGCGCCGGAAGTGCCCATGCCATCCGGATCTCACTCGCACAGGCGGTTCGCCGGGTTACGCTGAGCCGTGCTCAGCCATCTCCGGCCACGCACGTTGCGGTGGCGGGTCTACCTGCTCGTCTGGGCGCTGCTGGTGCTGGTGCTCGTCACCGCGGCGGCGGCGACGCTGACGTGGTTGCACGCCAGCGACATCGGCGCGCACGTGCGCACCGTGTTCCGGCCCGCGCAGCAGTCGGTCGCCGAACTGGGCAAGAGCTATGTGGACATGGAGTCCGGGGAACGCGGATTCCTGCTCACCAGGGACGAGTCGTTCCTGCAGCCCTACGTCGACGGCCAGGCGGACGCGGCCCGGCAGACCCAGGAGCTTCGCCGGCTGCTGACCGAGGACCCGGTGTCGCTGGGCATGCTCGACGGCGTCGACGCGGCGTTTTCGCGGTGGCAGAGCGGGTCCGCGATGCCGGAGATCGCGTCGGCGCGCGCGGGCGGAAGTGGTGCGACGGTGGCGGATTTGGCCACCAGTAAGGAAACTTTCGACGTCCTGCGCACCAGGACCACGGAGTTGCAGGGCCGCATCAGTGACCTGACCGCGGTCGGCCTGGAGTCCGCGACGAGCGCGCAGGCCACCGCCCGCACGGTCACCATCACCTGCGCGCTCGTGGCGCTGGTGCTCGGCGCGGCCACGATCCTGATCCTGCGCCGTTCGCTCGCCCTGCCGCTCACCCGGCTCGTCGGCCAGGTGCGCCGCGTCGCCGATGGGGAACTCGGGGCGCGCGTGGATCCCGCCGGCCCGGACGAGGTCGCCGAAGTGGGCCGCGCGGTGGAGACCATGCGGGCGCGCACCCTGGCGGAGATCGAGCTCACCGCGCAGAAGTCCCAGCAGCTTGCGCGGCTCGAGGAGACCGACCGGATCGCCCGTGAACTCGGCGACACGGTGATCAAACGGCTGTTCGCGATCGGGCTGAACCTGCAGTCCGGCGCCGCCCGCCATCCTGGCGCGCGTGTGCTGCTGACCCGCACGATCGCCGATCTCGACCAGGCCATCAACCGGCTGCGCGGCGCGCTGTACGGGCAGATCGTGGTGACCGAGTCGCTCGGCATCGCCGTGCAGAACCTGGTCGACGATCTGGAGAACGGGCTCGGCGTGGTGCCCGAGCTGGTGCTGACCGGCGACCTCGACCACGACCTCCCGGAGTGGCTCGCGGTGGAGGTGCCCGGGGTGCTCGGCGACGCGCTGCGCGCCGTGGGCTCCGCGAACTCCGGCGGTCCCGTCGAGATCGCCCTGTCCCGTGACGACTTCCAGGTCCGGTTACGGGTGCGCGCGCCCGCCCACGGCGGCGGCCCCGACCAGCGGCTCGTCGCCGAGCTCCTGGAGCGCGCGCTGCTGCATGGTGGAGGCAGCGAGGTCGGTCACGAAGAGGAGCGGGTCGTCATCCAGTGGTGGGTACCGGTGTAGCCGAAAGCGGCAAGGCGGCGAAGCAGGTCGGGGGTGACCGGGAACTCCGGTGGCGTGATCGAACCCGGCTGTGCGTCGGCGAGTAGGTCCTTGACGAACCCGGCCACCTGGTGTGGTGCCGGAACGGGGTCCACGCCGAGGTAGGAGACCACGATGAGGTCCTCGCCGCAGTGCGTTTCGATCGCGGCGGCCCAGCCGCGGGTGTCCTCCCAGAGCAGGGCGAGGTCGCGGTCCGGGAATCCCGGCAGGCGGTCGTCGAGCGCGATGTAGCCGGTGGCGGGGCGGCCCATCGTGCAACAGGTGGAGTCGGGCGGGACCCCCAGCGCTTTCGCCGTGACGGCGATGTACGCCCGCAGAGCCGATTCCGCCGCATCCCACCCGTAAATGTCCACGCCGTCCGTCCCTCGCATCCTGTTGTCAGCTGCCCGGACGGAGTACCCCCGAAACGGCGATCGAATCTCGCTGGCCGGATCTTCGCGTATCTTCATGCTGTGAACGTGAAGGTGAGCGCGGACGCGGGGCGGCGGAAGCGGCGGCTGGCCACCGGGATCAAGGAGACGCTGCGCGAGCTGAGCATCCAGTTGTCGCTGTTGAACCACCAGGTGGGCGGGCACGCCGGGTTGAAGGACGTGGACCTCGACTGTCTCGACCTGATCACCCGGCACGGGCCGATCGGGCCGAGCGCGCTGGCCCGGCAGGCGGGGCTGCATCCGGCCACCATCACCGGGATCCTCGACCGGCTGGAGCGTGCCGGCTGGGTGGCCAGGGACCGGGATCCGGCCGATCGACGGGCCGTGCTCGTGCGGGCGCTGCCGGACAGGGCGGGCGAGCTTTTCCGGCTCTATGCCGGGATGAACGGCGAGATGGACGAGATCTGCGCCGACTACGACGAGGCCGAACTCGAACTGCTCGCGGGCTTCCTGGCACGCGTGTCCGACGCCGGCCGCCGCTCCAGCGGACGGCTCGCTTCCGGCTGAACCGGTAGTGGCTTGCGCATCCGGTGCCCGTTTGTACACAGTGGACAGTGCGGCTGGGTGGCGGGCGGGGTGGTCGCTGTCGTCACTGTCGTCCTTTTGGCCGTAGTCGCTTAGGCCGGTCGGCGCATCCTTCTCGCCGTACCGCCTTGCCGCACCGCTCTGCCATCCCGATTCGCCATCCCGTCCCAACCCGTTCCTCGTGTTCCCCACCGCATGTC
>NZ_VMNW02000064.1 GCF_007713735.2 Amycolatopsis acidicola
GGCCATCCCCGCGCGGCCCGCCCCCTGCGCCACCCTGCTGTCCCGGAGCCGCGATGCGCCCACCACCATGGCCAGAGTCTCGCCCCTGTGGGGCCTTCGCGCGCGGGGATGTGCTCCGTTCGGCGCAGTGGTGCGGATCTCCCGGCAGCACGCGAGAAACCCTTGGTGCGCCTAGAACTTGCCGTTCGCCAGTAACTGAGGTCTCATACCGCCACTAATCACCCACATGGGGCGAGCAAGCTGGCCGCTTGCCCAAGATGTCCAGAAATGTCAGTGTGAGGCCGTAATGTCGAACCCATGTTCGACAACAGTGCGTACCCGGTTCACGGCATCCTGCACATCCTCATGCTCCCAGATGCGAACGACCTGCCAGCCGGCTTCGGCAAGTGCCGCGTCGGCCAGCCGGTCGCGCTCGACGTTCCGCCGTAGCTTCGGGCTCCAGTACCAGTCATTGCGGGTCGGCTCCCGGCCGTGCTCAGGACACACATGCCAGAAGCAGCCATCGACGAAGACTGCCACTTTACGTCGCGTGAAGACGATGTCGGGCCGGACGCGAACGCCAGCGTCCAGGTCCAGCCTGTGATCTTTGCGATACCGGTAACCCAGCCGGTGCAGCTCTCTGCGCAGGGCCATCTCCGGTTTGGTGTCAGCCCGCCGGTTCGCCTGCATGTTCCGCGAACGGCCCTCGTTGAGCGGCTGGGGAGATCCCCGCTGCTCACGGCTTTTTGGCTGCGGCCGCTGCCCCTGATCCGCGGACACGACTTTCAACCACCACACCTTCCCGAACTTGGCGTCGCGCGTGAGGCAAGATACCCGCATCAGCATGCGCGGCGCAGACAGAGAGGAGCATCAATGAACGCGTTTGACGCGGTCGAAATCTGTGCCGGCGCAGGAGGCCAGGCCCTGGGCCTGGAGAAGGCCGGGTTCGAGCACGCGCTCGCCGTGGAGCTCGACAGCAATGCCTGTAACACCCTCAGGGCCAACAGGCCGAGTTGGAAGATCGCCGAGGGCGACGTAGCGGACGAGTCAGTCTGGCGTCCCGTCGACTACCAAGGTGTCTCGCTGCTGGCAGGAGGCGTTCCCTGCCCGCCGTTCTCCATAGCTGGTAAGCAGCTTGGAGCAAACGATGAACGTGACCTGTTCGCGTGGGCCGTCAACCAGGTCGAGGTCGTGCAGCCCCGCGCTCTCCTGCTGGAGAACGTTCGCGGTCTCAGCATGCCCCGCTTTGCCGGGTACCGGCAGCACGTTCTCGACCATCTGACAGAGCTTGGCTACATCGCAGAGTGGCGGCTCCTGCAGGCCTCCGACTTCGGTGTTCCCCAGCTCAGGCCACGCTTCATCCTCGTCGCGTTGAAGGCCGAGGACGCGCCGTACTTCCACTGGCCCGAAACTCAGCCGCCGCCACCAAATGTCGGTGCTACGTTGGTCGACTTGATGGCTGCTGGCGGCTGGCGCTGGGCCGAAAGATGGTCACGGAAGGCCGACAGGATCGCGCCCACGATTGTCGGCGGTTCGAAGAAACATGGCGGCGCTGACCTTGGCCCAACACGAGCTAAACGGGCTTGGGATGAGATGGCGGTGGATGCCATGGGTGTCGCTGATGCGGCGCCGTCGGCGGACAAGCCGAAAGACCACAAGCCCAAGCTCACGTGCGAGATGGTTGCCCGGATCCAGGGCTGGTCGGACAAATACGAGTGGGAGTTCACTGGGCGCAAGACCTCCAAATACCGCCAGATTGGCAATGCGTTCCCGCCCCCGGTCGCGCACGCTGTTGGAGCCGCGATCATTCGCGCCTTCAAGCACGAGGGCAGCCGGCGGGAGTTCGAGAACACGGAGCACGATTCCGTCTACCGGGCACTGCGCGCATCGGATGGGTTCGTTACCCCGGAACGTTTGATGAAGATCTCCCGCTTGGACGACCCGGCAGAACTGGAACGCCGGATTGGTCTTCTCAGCCGTGATTTCCATGTCGAGATTCAGACTGAGGGCACGAAGACGCGATATAAGCTAGGTGATTTCAAGGCCTTCACTGGACAGCAGGATCATGCACGCAACGATTTGTTCCTGCAATACAGGGCCCGTATTAGCTGAGTAATGAGCTGGACCGGCCCCGTTGGCATTTGACGTTACATCGTTGCGGGGCGGTCCAGCTTGGCTGCTGTGTGCAGTACGAGACGCGGCCGCGATGCCCTGCCGGTGCGCCTCTCCGGCGGCTTCTGCGGGCGGCCGGTGTTCAGCATCGATTTATCCTGGTCGGCGCCGCGAATTTCTATCCATTCCCGGGAGTCCGGCGAAGCTCTTGCTCGACCTTGTCAAGGTCGGCATCCGATGGAAAATGAAATACTCCGTGTCGCCGGGCGGCTGGCAATGCCAGCGTGTGGAAGCAAAAGCTGCTTTCCGCGAGTATTTCGTCGACGCGCATCTTCCGACCCTTATGGTATTCCTTCCCATTTTTTGTGCTACTTTCCCTGAAAGCCGGGTTGCCGACGTAGATGCTCAGGATGTTGTTGCCGCTCCAGGCGTCGGTGCGGAACAGTGCGTCTGCGATCGGGTGCACTCGCACGTCGAGTCCGCGGGACCGGAGTGCTACCGCGGTGTACATGTCTCGCATGAAGCCGTAATAGGCATTGCCGGCCCGCCAGTTCAGTGACGCGCTCGCCAGAGTGCGCGCCCGGTGTTCCAGTCCCTTTCCTCGCGGAAATCGAGCCTTCAGGCGTGTGATTTCCTGATCAAATATCCTCTCTTTGAGTATTCCGTAATTCTTGCCGATTTTTGCCAAACCATCAGGCGTGTTGCAGAAATCTTCATATTCTGACCACAGTGGTGGCCGTCCTAGTTGTTCCATCAGCAAGTGGAAAATGTGGACGAATGCAAAATTGGGGTACCAGTCTCGTGCCGCGACGATGTGCTCTATATCTTCTTGTGCAATGTTGCCGAGCGGGTGTACGTGACGTTGTTCTATCCAGTCAAATGTGCTGAGGGAGCAGTCGTAGATCGCCCGTGTTACGTGATCGCGCATCGTGGCGATCACGCCGTGGGCCAGCCGGTCCTTGTTGTGTTCCCAGCGGTGGTGTACTGCGACTGCCTGTGGCGTGATGAGGAAGGTCTCGCGGACCTCTTCGCCGGTCGTCTCCATCTCTCGGCTCCGCTCGTTGCTCCGGACGCTCCCACGGTCGCACAGCAAGTGCCGAGCGTCGGCAAAGTTGCCGATCTTTGCAGGCTGCCGCGCCGAATCGTCGATGAATCCCCTGCTTGGCAGGTCGCTGTTGGCTGCGGAAGCTTGCCGCTGCTTGCCGCGGCATGCCCCGGCGGCTATGGTTGTCGGCATGTCGACAGGGGCTGTCGAGGCAGGGAGATGTCATGGCTGGGACCGCGGCTCGTCCGGACTGGCGGAACGGCAAGCTGGGAACTCGCGTACGGGTTGCGCTTTGGCTTGTTTCAGAGATCGGAGAAGGTCGTAAATTCACAAAATCGCAGCTGCGCAACGCCATGCCTGGAGTGGAGCAGATCGACCGCCGGATGCGTGATTTGCGTCCGGCTGGCTGGTCGATTCTGACATACCGGGACCTGAACAGCCTTGCGCCAGGCGAACTCTTACTGGACAAAATCGGCCTGCCCATCTGGGAGAAGGAGCATCGTGCAGCCGGGCTGCGGTCCGTAACAGCTACTGTGCGCAGGCGTGTTCTTGAGCGAGATGGCCACCGGTGCGTTCGATGCGGGATCTTGGCTGGCGAACAATATCCGGATGGCACTGGATCCACAGCACGTCTCACGGTCGGGCATGTCAACCCGCACAAATATGGCGCGGGCGCCACAGAAGCTGATCTGGTGACTGAGTGCGCCCGTTGTAACGAAACTGCGAAACATTTGACCGGGCTGAAGCTGGACGAGCAACGTGTCTGGGATGAGCTGACCGAGCTTCCCGGTCGTGACAAGCAGATAGTTCTCAACTGGCTTGTCGCCGGCAGGCGGGAACCGAGCCGGGCTGAGAAAGCTGTGTCTCATGTTTGGCAGCTGCCTGCTGTGCAACGTGAGAGTATCGAGGCCAAGTTGGCGCGCTTGCTCAGCAGCTGAGTAATGTGGTCGGCAATTTTGCCGAACGTGTTGGCCGAAAGAGGCGTGTTTGGCCAAAGCTCCAATTTTTTGGTCAACTCAATGGGGGAGTCTTGCCTCCCTGTCAAAGGGTGGCCCGCTGGAGTGGGCTGGGACAGTAGGATGTGGATCATGAGTTTGCTGCCGGATTTGAATTCTGAGCCCGACCCCGCCCTGGACGAAGTCGAGGCCGAGATCAGGCGGTGTGATCCCGACGGTAGCAGGTGGGCAGCGGTAGTCCGGCACACCTATGACGTGATCTATAACGGACAGGAAACCGGGCGGTACCGCTGGGACCAGCTGATGAAAACGGAGAAGACGCATTTCGGCACCCTCTTTGAAATTAACGCTCAGCGTGAATTTAAATTTGAAGGAGGGGATGCGACTGATTACCGGATTTTCGGGCATGAAGTTGATGCGAAATGGAGTCAGCGATCCGGCGGGTGGATGCTGCCGCCGGAGGTCTTCGATCAACTGGCCTTGGTCGCGACTGGTGATGATCAGCGCTCTGTCTGGTCCCTTGGTCTGATCCGGGTCACTGCCGCTGTCCGGAGCGAGAGGGGAAACCGGGATAAGAAGAGTCATCTGAACGAGCTGGGCAGGGCAACTGTGCGCTGGCTGTGGAAGGACGCGCCACTCCGGCCAAACGTGCTACTTCAGTTGCCACCGGATGTGGTTGATCATGTTTTTGACCACCCTCATGGCACGCAGCGCACGCACAGATTGTTCAGGGCCGCGGAAGGCCTGATTGTGCATCGCAACAGTGTTGCCACGGTAAGCCGGCAACTTGACGCCCAGAAACGGGTTCGGTATAACGGCGGCTCGCGATCAGCCCTGGCGCCCGAGGGGTATCTGATCCTCAGCGGCACCTATCACAGGCAGTTGGCTTTCGACCTCGGCGTTGCCGTTCCTCTCAGTGACGAATATATCTCGGTGCGGGTAGTTCCCTCCGAGGATAGTCGCGGCGCTCTCATAGGCGGCCGCCTATGGCGCCGCGCCCGTCCAGGCGAGGAGATTTTGGAGGCGGCGCCTCGAATCGGCGAATAACGCGCCGCGGATCAAGCCCAGGCATCGGGCACCCGCGGGTGTCACCGTCAGCGCCCGGGGCATCCCACGCGCTTCTCAGGATGTCAACCGGCGGCCGTCATGGTGGGCGCGGCGCGCTGGGGTGGGCGGTACCGCTAGGCTGTGGCCTGAAGCCCTCGTAGCTCAGGGGATAGAGCACCGCTCTCCTAAAGCGGGTGTCGCAGGTTCGAATCCTGCCGGGGGCACACAGGTCAAAGGTCGTTTTCGCTGATCATCCGGCTTAGAGGTACGCGACAGCGTCACCCTGCCGTCACACCCGAAAACCCCAACCCACAACCCACCCCGGGTGAGAAAACATCGACTCCTGCGCTACCGATAGGTAACCTTCCGTCACTGTGGGAGCGGAAACCCCGCTGCCCCGACCACCGGAGGGCTCGTTGATCAAGCTCGTGTTCGCCGATGATGAGGAGCTGGTCCGGGCCAGCCTGCGCGGCATGATGTCCGGCGCGCCGGACATCGAGGTGGCCGGGGAGGCGAACGACGGCCGCTCGGCGGTGGAGGCCGCGCGCCGCCTGCATCCCGACGTCGTCCTGCTCGACATCAAGATGCGCGCCCCCGACGACGGCATCCGCGCGCTCCGCGCGATCCTCGCCCTGCCGGATCCGCCGACGGTGGCGATGCTGACCACCTTCGACATGGACGAGTACGTGAGCCTGGCCCTCCGCCTCGGCGCCAACGGGTTCCTCCTGAAGGACATCGAGCCCTCGGCGCTCCTGCGCGCGGTGCGCGACCTCGCCCGCGGCGGCGCGGTGCTCGACCCGGGCGTCGCGGCCCGCATGGTGCGCGCGCATCGCGAAGGGCAGCGCGCGGCGCAGCCCGCCCGCAAGCTTCTCTCCAGTCTGTCCGAGCGCGAGCGCGAAGTCGTGAGCCTCATCGGGCAGGGGTTGTCCAACGCGGAGATCGGCGGCCGCCTTCACCTATCCGAAGCCACCGTGAAGGGCTACGTCTCGGCCGTGCTCTCCAAGATCGGCGCGGCGAACCGCGTCCAGGCCGCTCTCCTCGCCTACCGGGGCGGTCTTCTGGACCAGTTGTGACCGTCTCTTAGGCGTGTCTCAGCACTGTCAGTAACACTGTCTACATGCGCATACTCGTTGTCGACGACGATCGGGCGGTCCGGGAGTCACTCCGGCGGTCGCTGGAGTTCAACGGCTACCAGGTCGAGCTCGCCGGCGACGGGGCACAGGCGCTCGAACGCGTCATCGCCGACCGGCCGGACGCGATGATCCTCGACGTCATGATGCCCCGGCTCGACGGCCTGGAGGTGGCCCGGCGCCTGCGCAGCACCGGTGACGACCTGCCGATCCTCGTCCTCACGGCCCGTGACACGGTCTCCGACCGCGTCTCCGGGCTGGACGCCGGAGCCGACGACTACCTGCCCAAGCCCTTCGCGCTCGAGGAGCTTCTCGCCCGTCTCCGCGCTCTGCTCCGCCGCGCCTCTCCGGACGCGCAGCCGGGCGCGAACTCCGAGCAGCTCACCTTCGCCGACCTGACGCTCGACCCCGGCACCCGCGAGATCCGCCGCGGCGAGCGCGAGATCAGCCTCACCCGCACAGAGTTCGCCCTGCTCGAGCTGTTCATGTCGTACCCGAAGCACGTGCTGACGAGGGGCCGCATCCTCGAAGAGGTGTGGGGCTACGACTTCCCGACCTCCGGCAACGCGCTCGAGGTGTACGTCGGCTATCTGCGCCGCAAGACCGAGGCGGGCGGCGAGCCCCGGTTGATCCACACCGTCCGCGGAGTCGGTTACGTGCTCCGGGAAACGCCCCCGTGAGCCAGGCCGTGACGGAGCCGGTGGACGTGATCCGGGTGGGCGGGACAGCCGAGTCCCCGCGCGGCCCCAAGCGTCGAATGTCGTTGCGCGCCCGCGTTTCCCTGCTCGCCGCCGCGTGCGTGGCCGTCGTGATGGCGCTCGTCTCCATCGGCGCGTACATCACCGTGTACAACAACCTGTACCAGCAGGTCGACGACAATCTCGCGAACCGCGCGGTCGCCGCCGTGCGCACCCCGGAGGCGCAGATCGGGCTGCAGCAGATCCCCGGCGCCTTCCTGCTCAGCACCGACATGCAGATCGGCGTGCTCAACGAGGACGGCACGATGTCGGCGCCCGATCGCAGCCACCGGCCGCCGTTCGGCTCCGACGAGCTGGCCGTCGCGCAGGGCAAGACGTCTTCGTCGCTGCGCACCGACACGAGGACCGACACCCGCGTGATCGCCCTGCCCTACCAGGACGGCAGCGCGATGGTGCTGGCCCAGCCGCTCGCTTCGGTCAAGCAGACGTTGCGCGAGCTGGCCGTCGTGCTCGCACTGATCGGTGGCGGCGGGATAATCGTCGCCGCGCTGGCCGGCACGGCCGTCGCGCGCACCGGGCTACGGCCGGTGGAGCGGCTCACGTCGGCGACGGAACGCGTCGCGCGCACAGGTGACCTGCGCCCGATCCCGGTCAGCGGCGACGACGAGCTCGCCCGTCTCACGCACAGCTTCAACACGATGCTCGGCACGGTCGCCGAATCGCAGGAGCGACAACGTCAGCTCGTGGCCGACGCCGGCCACGAGCTGCGGACCCCGCTCACCTCCTTGCGCACCAACCTGGAGCTGCTGCTTTCGGCCAGCAGGGCAGGCGCGCCCGCACTGTCCGAAAAGGACCGTGCCGATATGGAGACCGACATCAAGGCGCAGCTGGACGAGCTGACCCAGCTGATCGGTGACCTCGTCGAGCTGGCCCGTCAGGACGAGCCGCGCACCGAGTACGAGCGGGTGGAGCTCGCCGACGTCGTCGAGCGCGCGCTGGATCGCGCCCGCCGCCGCGCCGTCGACATCGATTTCCAGGTCGATCTGCAGCCCTGGGTGCTCACCGGCGACCACTGGGCGCTGGAACGCGCGGTGCTGAACCTGCTCGACAACGCGGTGAAGTTCTCTCCGGCGGGCTCCACTGTCCGGGTGCGGTTGTTCCCGCTCGGCGACGGTACGGCGGTGATCGAGGTGGGCGATTCCGGCCCCGGCATCGCCGACGTCGACCTGCCCAAGGTGTTCGAGCGGTTCTACCGGTCCTCGGAAGCTCGCACGCTGCCCGGCTCGGGACTGGGCCTGGCGATCGTCAAACAGGCCGCCGAACGCCACGGCGGCACCGTTTACGCAGGTCGCGCACCCGAAGGTGGTGCGCTGATGTCCATCCGCCTGCCGGGCGCCCCTGGCTGATCCGTCCCCACCGCCGGTGTTTGATCGTGTAGGATTTTGTGGGGTTGGCGGTGGTGACGGAGGCAACGGTGCTGGCGCGGCAGCGGCAAGCGGTGATCTTGGAAGAGGCCCGGCGGTCCGGGGCGGTCCGGGTGGCCGACCTGGTGACGCGCTTCGGTGTCTCCGACATGACCATCCGCCGCGACCTCGACGTGCTGGCCGGCCGCGGGCTGGTGGAGAAGGTCTACGGCGGCGCCACGGCCATCCTCGGCCAGAGCACCGACGAGCCCGGCTTCGAGGCGAAGTCGGTGCAGCAGCAGGCCCAGAAGGAAGCGATCGCCGAACTGGCCGCGACCCTGGTCCGCCCCGGCACGGCGATCGGCATCTCCGCCGGCACCACCACCTGGACGATGGCGCGCGCGCTCGATGCCGTGCCCGGCCTGACGATCGTGACCAACTCCATCAGGGTCGCCGACGTGCTGCGTGAATCGCCGCAGCCCGAGCGCACGGTGGTGCTCACCGGCGGCGTGCGCACCCCGTCCGACGCGCTGGTCGGCGCCGTCGCCGTGCACAGCCTCCACCGGCTGCACCTCGACCTGGTGTTCCTCGGCGTGCACGGGATGGCCGAAGGCCCCGGGTTCACCACCCCGAACATGGACGAGGGCGAGACCAACCGGGCGCTGGTCGAGTCGGGGCGGAGCCTCGTGGTGCTGGCCGATCACACCAAATGGGGAATCGTCGGCATCTCGACGATCGCCGATCTGGAAGAAGCGGACGTCGTCGTCACCGACGACGGGCTGCCGGACGCGGCGCGGGAAGCGCTGTCCGCGCGCGCCGGCGAGTTGATGATCGCGAGTGTGGATGAAGCGGAGGACGGGTGAACCGCACGGTTCGGCGGCTGGCCGACGGCAGGGAGATCATCTATTTCGACGAGGAGCCCAGGGAACGCACCGCCGTCGACACGCGCGATCTGCCCCAGGTCGCGGCCGCTTCGGAGATCCGGTTGGACCCGCTCTCCGGCGAGTGGGTCGCGATGGCGGCGCATCGGCAGACCCGCACCTACAAACCGCCTGCCGACCTGTGCCCGCTGTGCCCGTCGCGGCCGGGGAAACCCAGTGAGATCCCCGAATCCGAGTACGACGTGGTGGTCTTCGAGAACCGCTTCCCGTCGTTCTCCCAGCACGTGACCGGCGAGCCCGGCTCGGTGGACGGGCTCGGCCTGGTGCCGACCGCGCCCGGCCGCGGCCGGTGCGAGGTCGTGTGTTTCACCAGTGACCACAACGGTTCCTTCGCCAAGCTGAGCCCCGGCCGGGTGCGCACGGTCGTCGACGCCTGGGCCGACCGCACCGAGGGACTGTCCGCTGTGGACGGTGTCGAACAGGTCTTCCCCTTCGAGAACAGGGGCGAAGAGATCGGCGTGACACTGAGCCATCCGCACGGCCAGATCTACGGCTACCCGTTCGTCACCCCGAAGACCCGCCGCGCGCTGGAGGTCGCCCGCGCCTACCACGACCAGCACGGCAAACACGTGCTCGGTGATGTGCTCGAGGCGGAACGGAAAACGGGCGCGAGGGTGATCGCCGAGGGCGAGCACTGGACGGCGTTCGTCCCGCCCGCGGCCCGCTGGCCGGTGCACGTGCTGCTGGTGCCGCACCGCCAGGTCCCCGACATCCCGGCGCTGCACGACGACGAGCGGGACGATTTCGCCCAGGTGTATCTGGACGTGCTGCGCCGCTGCGACGCGCTGTACGACAGGCAGCTGCCCTACATCGCGGCGTGGAACCAGGCCCCGGTGCGCGTCGACCGCGAGCTGGGCTGGCTGCACCTCGAGCTGTTCTCGATCCTGCGCGCGCCCGACAAACTCAAGTACCTTGCCGGTTCCGAGTCCGGGATGGCGGTGTGGATCAACGACGCCACGCCGGAGCAGATCGCCGAACGCCTGCGCGCGGCGGGATAACCCGCCCGGCATACTCATGCTGGAACCTCAGCTTGGGCTCAGCAAGCTCTCAGGACCGACCAGCAGGGTGAGGGACATGACCGAGAAGGACCCCAGCGCACCGCACGGCGACGGTGCCCCCCAGGACGCCGGCCAGGAGCGCCCGGCGCAGGAGGACGCGCAGACACCTCCGCGGGGGACGCCGATTCCCGGCGAGCAACAGCAGCCGAGTCCCTGGTCGGCGCAGGGGCAGCAACAGGTCTCGTATCCGTGGGCGCAGTCCGCGGCCGCGCCGCAGCAGGAGCAGCCCGCCGCCCAGTACCAGCAGGCCGCCCAGCAGCAAGCGGCCCCCCAGTACCAGCAGACGGCGCAACAACAAGCGGCCCAGCAGCAGACGGCGCAACAGCCGTACAGCACGGCGACGTTCGCCGCGCCGCAGCAGACGATTCCCCAGCAGCGCAAGGGCTCCGGCAAACTGGTCGCCGGTGTCGCGGTGCTGGCGCTCGTCGTCGGCGGCGTGGCCGGTGGCGCGGGCGGCTACTTTGCTTCGCAGAACTCGGGTTCCGGGGGATCGGCGTACAACGCGCTCGACCAGCCCACGCCGTCGCAGCAGACGAGCAACGCGCCCGACGGCTCGGTCGAGTCGGTCGCGCAGAAGGTGCTGCCGAGCGTGGTCGAGCTGGTCGTGTCGGGCAGCCAGGAGCAGGGCGAGGGCTCGGGCTTCGTCATCTCCACCGACGGCTACATCGTGACCAACAACCACGTGGTCGAGGTCGCCGCGAACGGCGGCTCGATCCAGGCCGTGTTCCAGGACGGCACCAAGGAGACCGCGACCATCGTCGGCCGCGACCCGACGACGGACGTCGCCGTGGTCAAGGTCCAGGGTGCCGAGAAGCTGACCCCGGTCTCCCTCGGCAACTCCGACAACATGCAGGTCGGTTCGTCCGTGGTGGCCTTCGGCTCGCCGTTCGAGCTGACCGGCACGGTCACCTCCGGCATCGTCAGCGCGCTGCACCGGCCGGTGCGCGCGGGCGGCGACTCGGGTGACCAGACCACGGTGATGAGCGCGATCCAGACCGACGCCGCGATCAACCCCGGCAACTCCGGCGGCCCGCTGGTGAACCTGCAGGGCCAGGTCATCGGGATCAACTCGGCGATCTACAGCCCGCAGTCCTCGAGCGGCGGCCTCGGCCAGCAGCAGACGGAGGCGACGAACGCGGGCATCGGGTTCGCCATCCCGATCAACCAGGCGCGGCGCACGGCGCAGGAGATCATCGACACCGGCAAGGCCACCCAGACCTACATCGGGGCCTCGGTCAGCGACGCGCAGTCCGGTGGCGCCCAGATCCAGCAGGTCCAGGCCGGCAGCCCCGCCGAACAGGCCGGGCTCAAGGCAGGCGACGTGGTGACCAAGGTCGACGACCTGCCGATCAACGACGCCGACGGGCTCATCGCGGCCATCCGTACCAGGGCCCCCAACGACAAGGCGACGCTCACCCTGAGCGACAACCGGACCCTGCAGATCACCCTTGGCGGGCAGGAAGTCCAGCCGAACTGACCCCCAGCGCTCGGCCGCATGCCCGGCCGAGACCAACTCGGACTCCCGGCGTACCTCCCAACGCCGGGAGTCCGCCCGTTCGGCCCTGACAGGCAGGGCTTGTCTAGTGCCGGGCGAGTTCGCTGAAGTGCCGCTGCCCGTGCACGCCTTGCCACACAACGCGGAAACCGGCGGCGCGCGCGATCTCGTCGAGCGCGTCCACCCCGAGCCAGGCCCACGGGATCCACGGCCCGCCGTTCACGCGCACGCGTTCCCGGCGGACGTGCTGACCGGGCGGCTCCAGTTCGACGAGCGCGCGCCCGTCCGGCGCGAGCAGCTCCGCGACCCTTCGCAGTAGCCTCACGGGATCGCCGCCGATGCCGACGTTCCCGTCGGCCAGGAGCGCGTGCGCCCATCGGCCTTCGCCTGGCACGCGGTCGAAAACGTCGCGCCGCAGCGCGAGCCCGCCGCGGTCGCGGGTGAGCTGCACGGCGGTGCGCGACACGTCGATGCCGAGCGTGCGGACGCCGCGGGCGATCAGCTCGGCGGTCAGCCTGCCCGGGCCGCAGCCGATGTCGAGGGTCGGGCCGGTGCAGCGGCCGAGCAGCAGTTCGTCGCCCAATCCCGGCGGCTCGGCCCAGCGTTCGGCCGGAAGTTCCACGCGTCCCCCGTTCGCCAGTTCCAGCAGGCAGACATGACTGAGCAGCGCGGTGTCGAACGCTCTGATCACGAGCCCACCGCCGCGACCGCCTCCGCGAACCGCCCGCCTGCCGACGAAGCCACCAGCCGGGCGTCCGCCATCGTGTCCACATCGGACAGTGTGGGCAGTGCTGCGGAGGACAGGCCCAGTGCCGCGAGCGTGTGCGCGCCGGTTTCGGCGGTCGACATCGGGACGTCGGCGAGCACCTTGGCATCCCGCGGATCCCGCAGGCCCAGCGCCCACCAGCCGCCGTCTTCGGCCAAGCCCAGCACGGCTTCCTCGTCCTGGAGCCGCGCCGCCGCGTCGGCGAGCAGCTCCGCGGTGACGTGCGGGGTGTCCATCCCGATCTGCAGCACGGGCAGCCCGAGGTGACAGACGTCGGCGTGCGCGTTGGCCAGCCGCTCGCCGAAGCCTTCTCCGCGCTGGGGAATGACGTCGGTGGCCCACAGCGCGTGGGCCAATTCACCCTGGCGGGCGGCGGCCGTGAAGTCGCCAGTGGCCGCCACGACCGGCAGCGCGCCTGGGGTCGCGGCGACGGCGTCGAGGGTGTCGAGCAAAGCGGCGGCCGCGATCTCCGCGGCCTGCTCGGGCGTGGCGGGCGGGCACAAGCGCGTCTTCGCGAAACCCGGTATCGGCGCCTTCGCGATGACCAGCAGGCAGAAGTCGTTCATCCGCGCAACACCCTTGCCATGTCACGGATCGCGCGATAGGTGCCACGGACCGAGCCGGAAACCTTCGAGCGAGTTCCAGCGACGCGAGGGCGGTACTCGACGTCGAACTCGTCGATCCGCCAGCCCGCCCGGCCGGCTTTCAGCAGCAGCTCCAAGGGATAACCGAACGCGCGATCGCCGACGCCGAGTGCCAGCAACTGTTCTCGGCGCGCGGCGCGAATGGGTGCGATGTCGTGCACCGGAACCCGTTGCCGCCGAAGGATTGCGGACAGCAGCAGGTTTCCCGCCCTTGCGTGCCAAGGCCAAGCCGCGCGGGACACCGGGACCCGGCGGCCCACGGCGAGATCCGCGCCGCCGTCGACCGCGTCGGTCAACGTGGGCAACATGCCGGCGTCGAGAGAGCCGTCCGCGTCGAGGAAACACACGATGTCCGAGGTCGCGTACTCCAGCCCGGTGTGCACCGCCGCGCCGTAGCCGCGACGCGACTCGTGCACGACTTTCGCGCCGAGGCGGGCGGCGATCTCCGGGGAGCCGTCGGTCGAACCGTTGTCCACCACGATCGCCCGGAACCCGGGCGGCAGGCCCGCCAGTACCACGGGCAACGCGGCGGCCTCGTCGAGACAGGGCAGGACGACATCAATGGGAACGCGCATCATCCGGACGTTATGTCCATCGTGGACAGATCAAAACCCTTGCACTGCTTACCGAATCCTGACGTCGTCGAAGTTATTACCGAGTTCTGACGGATCCGTTTCCCGGCTTCCGGCGGTGTGGTGGCGGCACTATCGTGCGGGTTTGTGACGAGGGGGACGTTGCCGGCCCGGATCGCGAGCGGTCGACGCACCGCTCGCGATCTGGAGGCCGTCGCGGTCGCCCTGTTCCTCGTCGGCGCGGCGTTCGGGGTCGGTGCGTATCTGAACAGCTCCGGGGTCGCGTTGTGGGCGCCCGCCGCGCCTTTGTTCGCGCAGTGGCTGCCGCACGCCGGGCCGGGCACGGTTCTCGCGGTGCTGATCGCGTTCGCGGTGGTGGTCTGGGGGCCGTCATATGCGGGCTACCTGTCGTGGCGGCGGCTGCTCGCGGCCGGCTATGGCGTGGCAGTGGCCTGGACCTTCGCGCTGGCGCTGATCGACGGCTGGCAGCGGGGGCTCGCGGACAGGCTCGCCAACCCGAACGAGTACCTGCACGAGGTTCCCGGGATCACCGACATTCCCACGATGCTGCGGACGTTTTCCTCGCGCATCCTGGATTTCCAGCCCGACTCGTGGACGACACACGTGTCCGGACATCCGCCCGGCGCCACCCTGGTCTTCGTCTGGCTCGACCGCGTCGGGCTCTCGGGCGGAGCCTGGGCGGCAGTGGTGTGCGTGCTGGTCGGAAGCCTCGTGGCGGTGGCCGTGCCGGTCACGCTGTGGGCGCTGGACCGGCCCGAGGCGGCGCGCGCGACGGTCCCGTTCGCGGCGTTGTTCCCGGGGGCGGTGTGGATCGGGGCGTCGGCGGACGGGCTGTTCGCCGGCATCACGGCGAGCGGGGTCGCCCTGCTCGCGGTGGCGGCGCGTGGTTTCAGAGCGGGGCGCGGTCGCGGTGGCCCGAACGGCGTCCTGTCCGCGGTGGCCCCGCGTGGTTTCCAGGCGGGGCGCGGCTACGGTGGCCTGTACGGCGTGCTGCCCGCGGTGGTGGCGCGTGGTTTCCGGACGGGACTCCGGAGCGCGGTGCCGTGCTCGCTGCTGAGCGGGGTGTTGCTCGGTTTCGGGATCTACCTTTCGTACGGGCTCGTGCTGGTGGGGCTGATCGCGCTCGCGGTGGCCTTCGCGGGGCGGAGCACAGCCCGGGCGCTGCCGCTCGCCGTACTGGGCGCGCTGGCCGTCGTCGCGGTGTTCACGCTGGGCGGGTTCTGGTGGTTCGAGGGGTACCACCTGGTCGTTGAGCGGTACTACCAGGGCATCGCGACGGAACGGCCGTATGCGTACTGGGTTTGGGCGAACCTGGCGTGCCTGGTGCTGTGCGCCGGCCCCGCTCTGGTCGCCGGGGCGCGGCGAAGCGTGGTGGAGTTGGTGGGGCCGGGCCGTGGGGTGTTCGAACGGTGGCGCCGGCCTGATCCGGTGCTGCTCGTGGTCGCGGCGGCCGTCGTGGTGCTGGCGCTGGCGGATCTTTCCGGGCTTTCCAAGGCCGAAACGGAGCGAATCTGGTTACCGTTCACGGTGTGGTTGCTGCCCGCGGTGTCGTTGTTGCCAGTGCCGTCCCGGCGGTGGTGGCTGGCGGGCCAGGCGGCGACCGCGCTCGCGGTGAATTCTCTTGTCTTGACGTACTGGTAGGTGGCGGTGGGTGAGTCAGGCCGGGTGCTCGTCGTGGACGACGACGAGACGGTGCGCGATGTCGTGCGGCGGTATCTCGAAGCGGGCGGGTTCACGGTGGACGTCGCCGGTGACGGGGACGAAGGCCTGCGCCGCTTCGCCGACCGGCAGCCGGATCTGGTCGTCCTCGACGTGATGATGCCCGGGATCAACGGGCTGGAGGTGTGCCGGCGGCTGCGGCAGGTGAGCGAGGTGCCGGTGGTGCTGCTGACCGCGCTGGGCGAGGAGGAGAACCGGATCGCGGGCCTGCAACTCGGCGCCGACGACTACGTGACCAAGCCGTTCAGCCCGCGCGAGCTGGCGCTGCGGGTGGCCTCGGTGCTCCGGCGCGCGCGGATGCCGAGCGCTCCGGCGCCCGCCGCTGTCGCCGACGGCGGCCTCCGCATGCAGCCCGGCGCCCGACAGGCCACTTTGGACGGTGCCGAGCTGCCGCTGACCTCGCGGGAGTTCGATCTGCTCGCGTTCTTCCTGGCGCATCCCGGCGTCGCGTACTCGCGGGCCGACCTGCTGGAAAAGGTCTGGGGCTGGGATTTCGGCGATCAGTCCACGGTGACCGTGCACGTCCGGCGGTTGCGGGAAAAGATCGAACACGACCCGGCGAAACCCGTCCGGATCGCGACCGTGTGGGGCGTCGGGTACCGCTATGACCCGGCGGAGCGGTGACCGGGGCCGGGAGGTGACGCGATGATCGAGCCCAGCGAGTCGTTCGGTGAAATGCTCACGCACGTCTGGCACATTCTGCCGCTGGCGCTGGCTTTCGCGCTGCCGGTCGCCGCCGTCGGTGGGCTGGTGCTCTACTGGCTGCGGCGCGGTTCCCTGGCGACAACGCTGACGGTGCTTGTGCTGATCCCGATGCTGGCGACGTTCGCCGGGGTGCTCGGCATCAGCGGGTTCATGTTCACGCCGGCGCTGACCACGATGCTGCTGGTCTGTTTCCTGGTCGCCGTGGTGACGGTGCCGGCCGCGATCGTGCTCGGCCGGGCGATCGCGCGGCGCAGTGTGTGGGAGCGCGAAGCCCGCGAACGGGAGCGGGCCGGGGAGGCCGCGCGGCGGGATCTCGTTGCGTGGATGAGCCACGACCTGCGCAGTCCGCTGGCCGGCATCCGCGCGATGGCCGAGGCACTGGCCGACGGCATCGTCGCCCAGCCACGGGAGGTCTCCGCCTACGCCCACCGCATCAGCGGCGAGACGGCGCGCCTGTCGGACATGGTCAACGACCTGTTCGAGCTGTCCCGGATCACAGCGGGCGCGCTCCGGCTGACCATGTCCGCCGTGCCGCTGTGCGAGGTCATCAGCGACGCCCTCGAAGCGCAGACGGCCGTCGCCGAGCGGAAAAAGGTTCACGTCCGCACGGCAGCGCACGATTGGCCCGTGGTCAGCGGCAGCGACCCCGAGCTGGCGCGGATCGTCCGGAACCTGGTGTCCAACGCGATCCGGCACACGCCTCCCGACGGCACCGTCGAGGTGCATGTCGGCATCGACGGCAACAACGCGGTGGTCTCCGTCGCCGATGGCTGCGGCGGCATCCCCGAGGACGAGATCGGTCGCGTGTTCGAGGTCGCCTACCGCGGCACGCAGGCCCGTACCCCCGACCATTCCGGCACCACCGGTGGAGGGCTGGGCCTCGCCATCGCGAAGGGCCTCGTGGAGGCACACCGGGGACGGATCGACGTGCGCAACCAAGGCGCCGGCTGCCGTTTCGAGGTCCGCCTCCCGCTAGCCGCGTAGCGCTGGCCACCTGCTCCGTGCCCGAGTGGCGCGGGTCGGGTGGCGGTGGCCACCTGCTCCGGCCCGAGCGACGCCGGTCGCGTGACTCTGGCCGGGTGGCGCGGGTCGGGTGGCGGTGGCCGGGTGACTCTGGCCCGGTGGCGCCGGTCGAGTCCCGGAGGTCGCGTCCCGCTAGCAGCGTGGCGCCGGTCGAGTCGTGCCTTCAGCGTGCCGCGCCAGTCCTCGCGCGCGAGCCTTCCCGCACCCGCGCTCCCCGCGACCCTACGGTGCGAGCTCTCCTGCCGGACCCGTCTCGCATCAGGTCCCCGGCCCTCCCGCGCCAGGTCTGCCGCGCCGGAGCTGCCCACCCCCGCCGCGCGCCCGCTGCTCGCGGCGTATCGCCGATCTCCTCGTGCCTTGCCTCAGCCTCGTAGTTCGGCCCGGGCGAACGAAGCGATTCCGGCCTCGAACTCCATTTCGGCCCGGAACCCCAGCAGCTTGTCCGCCCGAGCCGGATCCGCCACGACATGCCGGACGTCGGCCGGGCGCGCGCCACCCACGACCCGCGGCTCAGGTCCGCCGCAGGCCCTCGCCAGTTCCACGGCCAGCTCGCCGACCGTGTGTGGTGTTCCCGAGCAGACGTTCACCGCCGTCAACTCACCCGCCGGCCCCGGCGTCTGCAACGCGAGCAGGTTGGCGCGAGCGACGTCGTGCACATGCACGAAATCCCGTCGCTGCCGACCGTCCTCGAGCACAGTCGGGGCCTCGCCACGTTCCAGCGCGGACCGGAACAGCGAGGCGACCCCGGCGTACGGCGTGTTCTGCGGCATCCGCGGCCCGTAGACATTGTGGTACCGCAAAGCCCACACAGCGCTCCCGGTCTGCCGCGCCCAAGCCGCGGCGAGGTTCTCCTGCGCCAGCTTCGTCGCGGCATAGATACTCTGCGGACGCAACGGCGCGTCCTCAGGTACCAGCAGCGAGCTCAGCTCCTGTCCGCATTCCGGACAGTCCGGCTCGAAGCGTCCAGCGTCCACATCGGACTGCTTGCGCGGCGCGGGCGGCACCACGCCGTGCAGGCCGCAGGAGTAACGCCCCTCCCCGTACACGACCATCGACGAGGCGAGCACAAGCCTGCGCACCCCAGCCGCATGCATCTCCGCGAGCAGGACGGCCGTGCCGTAGTCGTTGTTGAATGCGTACAACGGCGCATCCGACGGATCGAGCCCATGCCCGACCACTGCCGCTTGATGGCAGACAAGGTCCACTTCGGACAGCAGCTCCCGCAGCAACGGTACGTTCGTGACCTCGCCACGCACGAACCGATGCACACCGGCGTACCCGGGTATCGCCGCCGATCCGTGCGCTTGAGGGAGCAGGTTGTCCAACACGATCACCTCCCCGCCGGAGGAGGCAACCGCGTCGGCCACATGGGAGCCGATGAACCCGGCTCCGCCTGTCACGAGTACTCGCACCCCGCCACGCTAAAGGCACTGCCAGTGACCCCGCAGTACCCCGGACGCGGCCGTCAGACTCCCGTAACAACGGGATACCGTTAGCTCATGGAACGCAGTGCACAGCGGCTTGGCCGCGCCCTCGTGGTGATCGTGGACGACCGCGCCGCGCATGGTGAGCACGACGACACCTCGGGCCCCCTTGTCACGGAGTTGCTGGAGGAAGCCGGTTTCATCGTGGACGGCGTCGTGGTCGTGCACGCGGACACCGTCGCCATCCGCAACGCGCTCAACACGGCCGTCATCGGCGGTGTCGACCTGGTGATCACCGTGGGCGGGACAGGCGTCTCGCCCCGCGACGTCACCCCGGACGCCACGGCAGGTGTGCTCGACCGCCCGATCCCGGGCATCGGCGAGGCGCTTCGCTCGTCCGGACTCGCCGCCGGTGCCGTGGACGCGGGGATTTCCCGTGGCCTCGTGGGCGTCTCCGGCAGCACGCTCGTGGTGAACCTGGCCGGCTCCCGCGCCGCCGTCCGGGACGGGATGGCCACGCTGTCCTCCCTCGTCCCGCACGTCATCGACGAGCTGTCCGGGCTCGACGAGAACTGACCCGATGACCTCCGGCGAGCCGAAGCCCAGACCTCCCCGAAAGCGGACCCGTCGCGACCTCGACGCCGTTTTCGGAGAGGTGCTCCCGGAAACCACGTCCGACGAACGGGACGACGACACCCGTGCCCAGGACAACGACTCCTGGTACCACGAGAACCGCCCGCCGCACCACGACCGCTGAGCCCGGCCGACCCGCACGACAACGCCGTCGCGCGAGTGGCCTGATCACCGCAGGCGGCCTGATTGCCGCAGCCTGCCCGGTCCCGCTTTGCTCCACATTGCTTCCGTCGTTCCAGGCGACCGCCCGGCGCTAGGAGCGAGTGGACGAACCCGAAGATCCAGTAGTACCCGTGATGCCCTCCTTGCTCTGACCGTCTCGTTGGGTGGTCTGCAGGCCCTGCTGCTGGCGCAACAGGTCGCGGATCTCGGTCAGCAGTTCCACGTCGGTCGGTTCCGACGGGCCCTTCTCCTGTCCACGCTTGCGGCGCTCCTGGACCTTCTGCACCGGCAGCACGATGAGGAAGTAGACGACCGCGGCGATCAGCACGAAGTTGATCGCGGCGTTGATCACGTCGCCGAAGTTCAGGAACGTCGACTCGTTGCCGCTCAGGACATAGAAGCCAAGACCTTTCGCGGCATCCGTCCCGCCCATGGCGTTGATCAGCGGCTTGATCAGCCCGTTGGTGAACGCGGTGACGATCGCGGTGAACGCCGTGCCGATGACGACCGCGACAGCCAGATCGACCACGTTGCCGCGCATCAGAAAGTCTTTGAAGCCCTTGAGCATGTGCACTCCTCCGTCGTAGCTGGGACTCGGCTAACGGAGGGTAACTGCTACGGGATTCCGCAGTGACAGTGCCGCGACGTCGACAGCGCGCTCGACGGGCACCGAAATGAGCACCAATGGGCCCTTGTCGGCGCCGCCCAAGAACCGGCCGCCGCTGTCCGGGGGCGACCGGACATCGACCACCGTGGCCATGCTGGCCAGCACTTTTTGGCTCTGCACCTGCGTTCCCGCGGTGACCACGTCGACCCGCATGCCACGGGTGAGCAGACCGGCGACCGAGGGGTCGGCGAGGTGGAGCGGCACCGTGGCCTGTCCAGGTTCTGGCGGCGGGGACCCACCGGGACTCGCCCTTGTTCCCCCCACCTGAGGGACCTCGGGGCGGACAGCGAGCGCCGCGGCGGTCAGCAGCAACGCGATCGCCAGAATGCGGCGAACGAAAACAGCGCGTCGGCTGCGCAACGGCCGTCGAAGGCGGGACAGGAATGTACGGAGCCGGGAAAACATCGCGGCGCACCCCCAGTTCGTCGATGTGGCGGTGGTGGTTCACCACCGCTGACATCGACGCTAGAAGTGCGCCCGCGAAGAGGGAAGACCCAGTTCAGGGCCCTGTGGACAACCGGGGTGCTGTGGAAAACTCCGGATCGTCAGGACGCGGCGGCAGTCGTCGTCGAGCTCGAAGAACCGGACGAAGAGCTCGATGAGGAGCTGGAAGACGACGAATCGGACTTGCTCGAGGAGCTGTCGCTCGACTTCGTGCTGTCCGAACTCGTGCTACCTGCAGACGACTTGCTCGCACCGGAAGAAGACTTCGAGTCGGAGCGGGAGTCGTTGCGGTAGAAGCCGCTGCCCTTGAAGATCACGCCGACGGCGCCGTACAGCTTGCGCAGCGGACCGGTGCACTCAGGGCACTCGGTCAGGCTGTCGTCGGAGAACGACTGCACGGCCTCGAACCGGTGGCCGCACTGCTTACAGGCGTACTGATAGGTGGGCACTGCTGCTCCTTCGTGCATTGGCACTCGATCCGCGAGAGTGCTAACGCCTGACGATACCGAGGCATTCCCCCGCAGGTCAAACGGGGTTTTGGCGAATCACGTGCGAGCGCACCCACGAGCAATTCGGTCCACTGGTGCCCGTTGGTGCCGGTGGCCTGGCGGTTTGCCGTGCCGCGCGCTTTCCCTTTCCTTTCAACGGTCCGGGCGCGGTGGGCGATGTCTCGCCAAAGTGAGACGCTCATCACGAGGCAACGGAACCAAGCCCTGCTGCGGGGTGAGCGCCGCGGTCATCCGCACGTCGTGTTCCTCGGCGGGCAGTCGCTCCACGAGCTCGTCGTCACGGACCACTGCCACCAGCGCGGCGTCCGGCGAAGCGTGCGGCAGGGATCGGTCGTAATGCCCCGCGCCACGCCCGAGGCGCACGCCGGTGAGATCGACCGCGAGGGCGGGGACCAGCACCAAGCCGGCCCGCGCCAAGGCGTCAGGCCCGAGCCGTGGCCCCGACGGCTCCAGTATTCCGTGGATCTTCCCTGGTTCCAGCGATGCGGGTCCGGCGTACTCGGCCCAGTCGAGCGCATCGGGCCCGGTGATCACCGGGAGCAACACGCTGACCCCCTTGCCGCGCAACACATCCAGCCACCCGACCGTGCCGGGCTCGGAGCCGAAGGGTACGTAGCAGCAGACTGTGCCGGGCAGCTCCTGCGCCACGAGGACATCGATCAGCGCGCGCGCCTCGCTGACGCGCTGCTGCACGGAAATCGAAGCGCGGGCACGGGAAATTCGCGCCCGCCACTCCGGCTTGTCCAGGTCGTCATTGCGCCGAGCACACATAAACGCAGGTTAGGCTTTACCGCCATGACGGGCGCCTTCGACAACCATTCGTTCCACACCGCGATCGTCCCCGCGGCTGGCCTGGGCACACGCTTTCTACCTGCGACGAAAGCGGTCCCCAAAGAGCTTCTGCCGGTGGTCGACACTCCCGGCATCGAGATCGTCGCGGCCGAGGCCGCGCAGGCGGGCGCCAAACGGCTTGTGATCGTCACCTCACCGGCGAAGGAGTCGGTGGTCGACTACTTCCGTCCTTCGCCGGAGCTCGAGGAGAACCTGGAGCGCAAGGGCAAGACCGCGTTGCTGGAGAAGGTTCGCCGGGGCCCTGGCCTCCTGGACGTCGAGGTCGCCATCCAGGCGGAAGCGCTCGGACTCGGGCACGCGGTCGCGCAGGCGGAGCCGAACCTGACGGAGGACGACCACGCGGTCGCGGTGCTGCTGCCCGACGACCTGGTGCTGCCGGCCGGGGTGCTCGAGCGGATGGCCGAGGTCCGGGTCCGGCACGGCGGCAGCGTGCTCTGCGCCTTCGACATTCCGAAGGACCAGATTTCGCCCTATGGCGTGTTCGACGTCACTGATACGGATGATCAAGACGTCAAGCAGGTCCACGGAATGGTGGAAAAACCGAAGCCGGAGGACGCACCGTCGACGTTCGCCGCCGCGGGTCGCTACCTTCTTGACCGGGCGATCTTCGACGCACTGCGCAGGATCGAGCCCGGCAGCGGCGGCGAGCTGCAGCTCACCGACGCGGTGGCACTGCTGATCGAAGAAGGACATCCGGTGCATATCGTGGTGCACCGGGGCGGCCGGCACGACCTCGGCAACCCCGGCGGGTTCATCAGGGCCGCGGTCGACTTCGCCCTCGACCACCCCGATTACGGCCCGTCGCTGCGCACCTGGCTCGCCGAGCGAATCGAGAACGAAGGCCGATGACCCCACCCATCCCGGAGCCAGCCGACACCGCTGAGCAGGAGTTCCGTCCCGTCGACGAGCAGATCGCGCTCGTACTCGACTCGGCCGTGCGGCCGCGCCCGGTACGTGTCGCGATTTCCGAGGCGCAGGGGTTGCTCTGTGCCGAAGAGGTCGTCGCGGAACACGCCCTGCCCGGTTTCGACCAGGCGGCCGTGGATGGGTATGCGGTGCGCAGCGTGGATGTGCGGCCGGTGGAGGACGAGCCGGTGCAGCTGCCCGTCGTCGGCGAGATTCCGGCCGGCTCGAGGCAGCCACGCCGGCTCCAGCCTGGGCAGGCGGTGCGCGTGGCGACAGGCGCGCCGCTGCCGACGCTGGCAGACGCGGTGGTCCCGACTTCCTACACGGACGGCCACCCCGCGAAGGTCACCGTGCATCGCTCGGTGCCCTCGGCCGGGTACGTCCGGCGAACGGGCGAGGACGTGCAGATCGGCGACGTCGCGGTCCGCCAGGGCGACACGATCGGCGCCGCCCAGGTAGGACTGCTCGCGGCCGTCGGACGCTCGAAGGTGCTGGTCTACCCGCGGCCGCGGGTTTCGATCGTCTCGGTCGGCGACGAGCTGGTGGACATCGACCGCACGCCGTCCGTCGGTCAGGTCTACGACGTGAACTCCTACGCCCTGGCCGCGGCGGCTCGCGACGCCGGCGCCGAGGTCAGCCGCGTCGGGATCGTGCCCGGTGAGCCCAAGCGTCTGCGCGAGGTCGTCGAGGGCAGGCTGCTGATGTCCGAGGTCGTGGTGGTCGCCGGCGGTGCCGGCGGCACGGCGGGGGACGAGGTGTACGCCGCGCTCTCCGACCTTGGGCGCATCGACATGACCAGGGTCGCGATGCACCCGGGTTCGGCGCAGGGGTTCGGCAGGCTCGGCCCGGATTCGGTGCCGACCTTCCTGTTACCCGCGAACCCGATGAGCGCGCTGGTGGTGTTCGAGGTGTTGATCAGGCCGCTGATCAGGGCCGCGCGTGGCACCCGCAACCCGCATCGCCGCGTGGTCAGCGCCCGCCTGCTTTCGCCGCTGGCCTCGACGAAGGGGCGCCGGGGCTTCCTGCGCGGGCAGCTCCTGCGCGACGAGAGCACCGGTGAATACCTGGTGCAACCACTCGGCACGTCCGGCGCGCATCTGCTCGCGTCGCTGGCCGAGGCCAACTGCCTGGTGAACGTGGACGAAGACCTCGTTGAGCTTCCGGCTGGAGAACAGGTGCGGGTGACCTTCCTCGCACAGCGTGTGTGAAGGTTAAATACGCCGGTGCAGGCAGCGACGTACGACCTGGAAGCCCGTCATCCCGGCTGGCCGACCCGGCTCGGGCCGATCAGGGTCCCGGCGGGCGCGGTCGCGCTCCGCCCGATCCGGCTGCGGGACGCCGGTGACTGGAGCCGGATCCGCCTTCGGGACCAGAACCACCTGGAGCGCTGGGAGCCCACAGCGCCCGGACCGTGGCGGGATCGCAACAGTTATTGGTCCTGGCCGCCGCAGTGGTTCGCCCTGCGCGGTCTCGCGCGGCGTGGTCAGTGTCTGCCGTTTGTCATCACAGTGGACGAGCAATACGCGGGGCAGATCACAATCGGTAACGTGATTCGTGCCTCTCTGCGATCGGCCTGGGTGGGGTACTGGGTGTCGTCCACGGTCGTGGCTGGCGGGGTAGCCACAGCCGCCGTGGCGCTCGTCGTCGACCACGCTTTCGGCCCCGGCGGACTGCACCGGATCGAGGCGACCGTGCGGCCCGAGAACGAGCCCAGTATCCGGGTCCTGACGAAGGCCGGATTCCGGCAAGAAGGCCTGTTCCAGCGGTATCTCGACGTGGCTGGCGACTGGCGGGATCACCTGTGTTTCGCGACCACCGCGGAGGAGACCGGCCCGGGTCTCGTCGCACGGCTCATCGCGGCCGGCCGGGCCGAATACGTGTGAGATCGCCGTTACCACATCCGCCGGGATTCACCTAATCCGGCGACCCCCTTTTCCCGATTCAAGCGGCGTGCCTCCCTCACATCTGTTACTCCTGTGACTAGCGTGACGGTATGTAGCAGTGCAAAGGGGGAGGTGACTACGGGGAGATGCCCAGTTCGCTGATCATCGTCGCCCTTGCGGCGGCCTGGCTCGTCGTTCTTGTGCCGATGGTCGCGCGCAAGCGGCAGGCCGTTGCCCGGACCACCGATGCGGCCATGGCCGCAAGAGTCGTGCGCAGCGGAAGCGGCGTCGACGAAGGGGGACAGGAGGCCAGCATGTCCGAGCCCGCGGAAAAGCTCACCGACCCCGAGCCCGAGGAAATCGAAGAGTTCGAGGACGAGCCGATGCGCGCGTACGAACCCGAACGGCACTTCGAAGCCGAGCCCGAACGTCGGTACCGGCCTGGTCGCGGCGGTTTCGACCCCGAGGCCGCCGAGATCGCGGCCCGCGCCAAGTACGCCTTCCGGCAGCGAGTGGTGCTGCTGCTGATCGTCCTCGCGGTGATCACGGCGGCCGCCGCCGGCTTCCTGGTCAGCATGCTGTGGTGGCTGCACGGGATCACGGACGTCGCGCTGGTCTGTTACCTCGCCTACCTGCGGCGGCAGGTGCGCATCGAGGACGAGATCCGGCAGCGCCGGCTCGCCCGCATGAGCAGCGGCCGCGCCCGCCGCCCGATGACCCGGCGCGAGGTCGTCGCCGACGAGTACGACGATCACGCTGACGACGACTACGACGAGTACGAGGTCGCCGAGCCACCGCGGCGTGAGCTCGTAGGGATCGAGCGCCGCCCGTCCCCCGCTTCGCGGATGCGCGGCCAGGCGGTCGTCGTCGACCTGGAGGACGAGGACCCGGCGTTCCACGAACTGGACGACCCCGGCCAGCTCCCGTTCCGGCGGGCGGTCGGAGAGTAACCCCCTCTCCGTCCGCCTTCCGGGCGGTTGCTATGCTTTCATCGCTTCACCAAGGGGCTGTAGCGCAGTTGGTAGCGCGTCTCGTTCGCATCGAGAAGGTCAGGGGTTCGATTCCCCTCAGCTCCACTCCAGGTGAAAGGCCCTTCTCGGGTAAGCGGGAAGGGCCTTTTTCATGCCCGTACAGCAGACCGGTGCGGTAGCGGCTTCATTTCCCAGTCTGGCGGTTGTCTCCTCGTGACTTCGTACGGGCTTTTGTACGGGCTTCGCGAGGATGGCGTGGACGGGTTTCTTCCCGTCCGTCGGGCATCTTCGTCGGGGGCGGCGTGGGTGGGAAGAACGGTCCCGTGAGGACATTCGCGGATCCGGACGGACATGGCGGCACGAAGGCGGTCGTCCTGGTTTGTGTGGGATCTGACTGTGTGGTGCGGCCAGGTGGCTGGGCAGGCATGGTTTTCTGGTGCTTGGGTGCTTGGGTGCTTGGGTGCTTGGGTGCTTGGGTGCTTGGGACCGGGTGTCGAGGCCTGGTGCCGGGGGCTGGCGTGGTGTGTATCGGGGTGTCTGGGTTCGGGTCTCCGGGGCCGGCGTCGTGTGTGTCGAGGTGCCGGGCGTCCGGCGGCCGAATGCCTGGCGCTTAGTTGTTAGCGCCGAGTGTCCGCGTCTCTGCGAATCGCCGTATCCAGACTTGGGTGCGCCGGGCCGCGCCGCACCGCCCTCGCGGCTCAGATTTCCGTCCCGCCGCGGGCCCCTGCTGGCGCGTCCGTGTGACTGTTGCGCCGCGACCCGCCTTCGAGGCTTGGCCTTCATGAAGGACTCTGTGCCTGGAGCTCCCGGCCGCGGGCAGGGGAGCGCGCGACCGGGAGCCGGCGCCAGTTGTGTGAACGCACCCGGTTGGTGCAACTGGCGAGGACCAGTGTGTGCCCCCACCAGAAGGGCACTTTTCGCGGGACGCAGTATGGCGCGGCATACCTCCGCGAACACTGACAGGCCGCGGCGTCGATCCCGGTATCGCGTCATGGACTCGGTGCGACCGTAATCAGCTCAGCGATTCCGGCCCGGCAGGGCGACAATCAACTCAGCGCGGCGACGATCTTGGCGCCGGCCAGATCGCCCTTCTCGATCCGCCGGAACAGGGCGCACATCATCTTGGCTTCGTAGACGAAGTCCAAAGTGATGCCGTGTCGTACCTGGAAGTCCTCGATGAACTCAGCCAACTCGGGCGGGCGTTTGGCGTAGCCCCCGAAATGCGCATCGTGGTCGATCGTCCAGTTGGTCGTAGCCGAGCCGAACGCGTCCCGTTGCAGTCGCCGAACCTCGTCGTCGAGAAAGTGGGCTCCTTTCAACACCGCGAATCCAAGGGCTTGCTGGTGGTCGTCCAGCGCGGCGGCGACCCCGGCCAGCGTGCCGCCCGTGCCGCACGCGCAACACAGCACGTCGAAATCGGCGGGGATCTCGGCAACGAGCTCGGCGCAACCGCGAACAGCGTGACCGTTGCTGCCGCCCTCGGGCAGGACGTAGCACGGCCGGAACTGCTCAGGCACGGGTTTTAGGCGGTAGGCCGTCCTGTCGAGGTAGGTCAACGTCATGCCGCGACCGACCGCGAACGCCAGGGAATCGTTGAGGGGCAGGTGTTCCTCGCCTCTGATCACACCAACGGTCTCGAAGCCGAAGTGGTGGCCGGCGGCTGCGGTGGCACGGATGTGGTTCGAATAAGCGCCACCGAAGGTCAGTAGCCGTTGATGTCCTCCTTCCTTCGCCGCAGCGAGGTTGTACTTGAGCTTGCGCCATTTGTTTCCCGGCATCTCCGGGTGGATCAGATCGTCACGCTTGAGCAGGAGCCGGATCCCGCGTGCACGGAGCCGGTCGTCGTGCACTTCGGTCAACGGCGACGGGACGTTGAGCGGGATCGCGCTCGGCCGCATGGGCCAAGTCTAATGGCAAATCGGTCTGTTGACAAGTCAGGTTTGCCGTGCAAACATGATTGGCATGCGAAGCCGACCGAGGAGATGGGCGTGATGGCCGAACCGGGTGCGGCTGAGGTTCTGGGTGAGTTGGCTGTCTTACGGCGCCGGACGAGGAAAGATAGGCGTGGCTATTGGGTCCCATTGTTGCTGTTCGGGTTCGGCGTGCTGGCAGCGCCATTGGTGTACGAGACCGACGTGCGCCAGGGGATCGGAACGCGGGTGGTGGTCGAGTCCACCACGAAGGCGGGGGCTTACTGGGTCGCTTTGGTGACTGTGGGGGCCGCGGCGAGTCTCGCCTGGTATCGCTGGCGGGCCTCACGAGTGGGAGTCCAAGCACGTACCGGCATCTACGTCGCCTGGCTGCTGGGCGCGTTGGCGTTGTTCGTGGTGCTGGTGCCAGTGGTCGGTTATTTGGTTCTTGGGTTGTTCGACGGGTTCAGCCCGCAGGGCGTATGGGTCAGCGGTGCCGTGTGCGTGGCCGGCGGCCTGGTCGCCGGGGTGAGTGCCTGGCGGTCGTGGCGTCCGGGCATGGTCGTCGGGCTGGTCGCGGTGGTGCTGGCCGCGGACCAGCTGGCGATTCTCGCCACGACGCACGGTTTCGGCGCTCTGCTGGTCATCGCGGTCGGCGTGTGTGCCTTGGCCTGGGTGGAACGCAGTGTGCTGTGTGGCGTGATCGCGGCGGTCTTCTCCGCTGCCGCGGTGTTAGCCAACCTGTACGACATGCAGAACGTGCTCGGTGGATCCGCGTTGGTGTTTGACAACTTGATAGTGCCTGCAGCTGTCCTCCTCCTGGGAGGGCTGGCCGGTGGCTGGCGAGCGGCAGTGAGCGCCGCATGAGTGAACACCCCACCACCGGCCTCGACGAGTTGGTGCACCAGCGACACCGGCTCGGCATTCTCACGATCGCGGCAGAGGTCAAGCGGGTGGAGTTCGGGTACTTGCGGGAGACCCTCGAGCTGACCGGAGGCAACCTCTCCCGGCACATCGCGGTGTTGGAAGAGGCCGGCCTGCTCGAGGTGGAGAAGGGCTATGACGGCAAGCGCCCCAAGACCTGGGTGCACATCACCCCCTCGGGGCGCCGGGCGCTGGCGGAGGAAATGGCGGCGTTGCGCGCGCTCGTCGCCAGGCATGACAGCTGACGTAAGCACTCGGTAAGCGCCGCAAGGGTTCTGCACTGTCCATCCCGGACCTACCGTCCCAAGTGTGAAGACGGTCGTACCTGCCTCCGCTGCACACGACGAACGGGTGACAGCGCGGATCGGGCTGTGGTTGGCAGTCAGTTTCGGTCTCTGTTTCGTGACCGGACTGATCAGCCACCTCATCCAGCACCCGCCGTCGTGGTTCCTGTGGCCGAGTCGGCCGGTGTGGCTGTATCGCGTCACGCAGGGCGTGCATGTGATCAGTGGGATTGCGTCTATCCCGCTGCTGCTGGGGAAATTGTGGAGCGTCTACCCGAAGCTGTTCGAGCGCCCGCTGATCCGGTCGCTGGCCCACGCGCTGGAGCGGGTCTCCATCCTGGTGTTGTCGGCGTCTGCGTTCTTCGAGCTGGTGACCGGTCTGTTCAACGTCGCGCAGAACTACCCGTGGAACTTCTACTTCCCGGAAGTCCACTACGCGGTTGCCTGGGTGGCCATCGGCTCGATCCTGGTGCACATCGCTGTGAAGCTCCCCATCGTGCGCCGCGCGTTGGGAAGCGATCGGGAGCAGAAATCGGCGGCTGGTATTTCCCGACGCCGCCTCCTGAGGACCACCTTCCTCGCCTCTGGAGCAGCGGTCGTCGCGACGGCAGGGGCCACGGTTCCGTTGCTGCGGAACATTTCCGTGTTGTCGTGGCGGACGGGCGGGGCTTTGCCGGTCAACCGGACCGCTGCCGCGGCCGGGGTGATCGAGGATGCGCGGGACGCCGGCTGGCGATTGGAAGTCCTGACTGCCGAAGGGCGCAGCCGATTCACCCTCGAGCAACTGACCGCCTTGCCGCAGACGAGTGCCGAACTTCCGATCGCGTGTGTCGAAGGCTGGAGTCAGTCCGCCACATGGACAGGCGTCGCGATGCCGGACCTGCTGCGCGCCGTGGGAAGCAGGCCGGGTGCCACCGTAGTCGTGACATCGCTCGAAAAGACGGGGCTCTACTCGCGGAGTTCGTTACCCGGTGAACACACCGCAGACCCGATCACCCTGCTTGCTTTGCGACTCAACGGCGAGGTCCTCAGCCTCGACCACGGATACCCATGCCGGATCATCGCGCCGAACCGGCCGGGCGTCCTGCAGACCAAATGGGTCACCCGGCTGGAGGTTTCATGAGGTTCGGTCGGATCCTGCTGGTTCTGCCAGGCCTGGCCGCATTGGCGTGGGGCATCGTGCTGCTTTCCCAGCTCGCGTTCCGCCAGCAGTTGGTCACCGGTGGCTGGCTGCTCGGCGGTCCGATCGTTCATGACCTGCTCATCGCGCCGTTCGTGGGGCTCTTGGTGTCGCACGTCGTTTCGGTCCGCTGGAGGGTTCCCTTACTCACCGGGTTGGCCGTGAGCGGCGTGCTGGTTCTGCTGGCGGTTCCGTTGCTGTGGCGAACATTCGGCACCCCGCCCAGCCCGGGGCTGCATGACGGACACCCGCTCGTCGGACTGCTCGTGGCGCTCGCGGTGGTGTGGGTGCTCGTCCTCGGGGCCGGTCTGGTCAGGCGCGTGCGGCGGCGATGACCGGCTTCACCTCGCCTGCCTCGACGATGCGTTCCAGCAGCCGCGCTCGGAGTTGCTGCCGGACGTCGGCCAGGATCGGTTCCTGGACGAGATTGGTGAGTTCGTTCGGATCCGACTCCAGGTCGTACAGGTAAGTCTCCACATAGGCGTCGGCGGATGGGGAATCCCATGGGTTCGCGTCAGGTGCGGTGACGCCGTACTTCCAGCGCCGGGTGCGTAGCGCGCGGCCGGTTTCGGATTCGCTGATCTGCACCAGCACATCGTCCGGCTCTGTGGTGCTTCCGTCCACGAAAGGCAGGATCGACCGGCCCTGCATGTGCGATGGCGTGGGCAGACCGGCGGCGGCCAAAAGCGTTGGGGGAAGGTCGATGTGGCTCACCAACTGCTCAACCCGGCCATGCAGGCCGGCGCCCGCGAGCAGGGTGGGGACGCGGATCGAGGCGTCGTGACAACTGCGTTTGTATTCGCGGTTGCGTGTCTTGAAATGACAACCGTGATCGGAGGTGAACAAGATGATCGTGTCGTCCAGGATTCCGCGTGCCGCCAAGGCATCCACGAGCCTTCCCAGCACCTCGTCGAGCCGCCGCACCATCCCGTAGTAGCCGGCCAGGTGCTCCGGCCAGTTGCCCTCGAGCGCGGCGAGGTCGGCCGGGACCCAACCGTCCTCGTAACGTTCGCGGTAACCCTCGGGTGCCGGGTAGTCGTCGCGGCTGTTCTGGTGGTGTGGTTCGAGGAAGGACAAGAACAGGAAAAACGGGTTGTCTCGGTCGCGTGAGACGAAGTCGATCGCGGCGGAGCCGATCGCGTCGGCGCGGTAGCCGTCGTAGGTGTGAGGTTGGTTTTCCTTGTCGTACAGGGTGGTCTCGTACGCGTCCGACGTGAACTCCAGCAGGTTCGCGGCCAGCCAGTACTGATAGCCCGCGCGGTGTTCCGCGGGCACCGGGCCGGGGCACTCGTCCCGGTACAGATGCCACTTGCCGATGTACCCGGTTTCGTAACCGGCTTCAGCGAACTGCCGCGCCAGGGTGGGAACCTCACGGTCCAGCGGGATCCCGTTCCGGAACACGCCGTTCGTGTTCGGGTAGAGACCGGTCTGCAGGGTGGCTCGCGCAGGGGCGCAGACCGGCTGGCAGGTGAAGGAGTTCGCCACGTGGACGCCCCGAGTGGCGAGGCGGTCGAAGTTGGGTGTCAAGCCCAGTGGATTGCCATGCACGCCGGTGGTATCCCAGCGTTGCTGGTCGGTGAAGAACACCAGCACGTTTTTCACAGCACGGCCACCTCTCGTCGGGTTACCCGGGTTTCGGACATGACCATCGAAGACACCAGCGAAACCAGCCCCACACCGGCGAGCAGCAACGCCACCGGCCAACTCCCATCCGCGGCCACCACGAGCGAGGTGGCGATCGCGGGGACGAACCCGGCGAGCAGGGCCGAGGCCTGGGTGGCGATGCCCAGCGCCGAGTAGCGCACGCCGGCGCCGAACATCTCGGTGAAGAGCGTGCCCTGCACCCCGGACATGCACACCGCGCTGCCGATCGATGCCAGGCTCGTCGCTGTCCAGGCGAGCCCCACCGAATGGCTGTCCAGCAACCAGAAATACGGGAAGGCGGACAAAGTGACGAGCGCGGCGCCGACGACGTAGATGGGTTTCCGGCCGATGCGGTCGGATAGTGCGCCGGCCACCGGGATGAGCAACAGCCCGACCACGTTGTAGAGCAGGACACCGGTGAGGGCGATGCCCTTGCCGTAGCCGAGGGTGGTGGTGAGATAAGAGATCGCGAACGGCTGGAAAATCTGTGAACTGCCGGCTTCACCGATCCGTGCGCCGAACGCGATGAGCAGTGTCCTCGGATATTTGCGCACCGCGGCGACCAGTGGCATCCGTTCGCGTTCCCCGGTCTCCCGGATCTGCCGGAAGTCCGGAGTTTCCTGAATAGTCCGGCGCACCAGCAGACCGACCACCAGCAGCACGGCGCTGAACAGGAACGGGATCCGCCAGCCCCAGTTCATGAACTGCTGATCCGGCAACAGTGCGAACAGGCTGGTCACCGCGACCGCGATGAGATAGCCGATCGGGCCACCGGTTTGCGGGAGACTGCCCCAGAAACCGCGACGGTCCGGTGGAGCGTGTTCGACGGTCAGCAAGGCAGCGCCGGCCTGCTCGCCCCCGAGCCCGAGGCCCTGCACCAGGCGCAGAGTCACGAGCAGAATCGGAGCCCAGACACCCACACTGCGGTAGTCCGGCAGCACGCCGATCAGAACCGTCGCGCCGCCGATGATCAGCATAGTCGCGACGAGCATTCGCTTGCGCCCCAAGCGATCGCCGTAATGACCGAACAACAGGGCGCCGAGCGGGCGGAGCACGAACCCAGCGCCGAAGGTCGCCAGCGCGGCGAGGGTGCCGAAGATCGGCGCGACGTTGGGGAAAAAGAGCTTCCCGAAGATCAGTCCCGCGGAGATGCCGTAGAGATTGAAGTCGTACCACTCCAGCGCGGCACCGGACAGGCTGGCGGCGACGACCTGCCGCATGGGCTGACGTGGCATCACGAAACCTCCGTTACGTGCAGGACGATGAGTGTTTCGGGGTCCATCCGGGGTAGGCGAAGGCCGATCTCCGAGAGCAGTTGCCCCGGATACTCGACCGGCTCGCAGCCCTCGCCCTCGACCCGGTACCGCGCGTCGGCTTTGAGGCCGGGGATCCGTACCGGAGCGGGACGTTCGGCAAGGCTGGTGTCGAGTTGGGCGTAGCTGACCAAGGCCTCGTGCTCACCGAGGACCACGGTCACCTGCGCGGCAGGGTCAGGATGGTCGGTCTGGATCAGGCGACCTGAGTGGAGCAGCGGCCGGAAACGCTTGTACCGGGCGATCCAAGTTGCCAGTTCGTCCAGTTCCTCCTCGGGTACCTCGGTCAGATCCCATTCGACCCCGAAACTGCCGAACAGTGCCGTCCCCGCTCGAAAGCCCAGCCCGTGGGTGCGGCCGGTGACATGCGTACGCGGAGGACCGACGTGGGCGCCGGTCAGTTCGAGCGGCAGCAGGAGGTTGGTGTAGCGCTGGATCGTGCGGCGTTCGAGCGCGTCGTTGGAGTCGCTGGTCCACACGCGGTCGGTGCGTTCCAGAATGCCGAGATCAACCCGTGCGCCGCCCGAGGCGCAGCTTTCGATCTCGGTTTGCGGGTGACGGCTCCGCAACTCGTCGATCAAGCGGTACGTCGCCGAGGTCTGCGCGTGCACCGCCGCGCGGCCGAAGTGCCCAGGCTCCACCAGATCCCGGTTGTGGTCCCATTTCAGGTAGGCGATGTCGTACTCGGACAACAGTGCGTCGAGCCGGTCGAGGAGGTACGCGTAGACGTCCTCAAGGGACAGATCCAAAACCTGCTGGTGACGCCACTCCGGGGGTAAGCGGTCGGCAGCGTGCAGAACCCAGTCCGGGTGGGCGCGGAAGAGATCGGAATCCGCGTTGACCATTTCCGGCTCGACCCACAACCCGAGGTCCATGCCCAGGGCGCGGACGTGGGAGATCAGCGGCTCCAGCCCCTCGGGCCAGACATCATCGTCGACGTACCAGTCACCGAGCCCTGCGGTGTCGTCGCGGCGGCCGCGGAACCAGCCGTCGTCCAGCACGAACCTTTCCACGCCGACCTGGGCCGCACGCTCCGCGAGGCGTCGCAGCTTCGTCAGGTCGTGGTCGAAGTAGGTGGCCTCCCAGGTGTTGACGACGACGGGCCGGTGTTTGGCCGGCCGCAGGAACTCGTGGAACGCGGCGCTGATGCCGTTCAACCCGTGCGCGGAGTAAGCCGCGTACAGCCACGGCGTCCGGTACTCCTCACCCGGGGCGAGTTCGAGTTCGCCAGGCAACAACAGCTCGCCGGCACCGAAGAACGCATCCCCGGACGGCAGGCGCTCGGCGAAATAGGTCTGGTTGCCGCTCCAGCCCAGGTGCACCGCCCACACTTCGCCACTGTCGAAGCTGAACCCTGGAGTTCCCGCGGCGAGAAGGTAAGCGCTGTCGTGCCCCGGGCGGCCGCGCCTGCTTTCGCGGACCCGGCTGCCCTGGTTCAACGGCTGGCGCTGCGGCTGCCTTTCCTTGCCCCACCGTCCGGTGAAGTCCAGCAACTCGGTCGCCCGGGCGGGCAACGGCAGGATCGGGATCAGTTCGTCGAGGCGGTATCCGGTGGCGCCGTCGTTGCGGAGTCCGTGGCGCAGCCGAAGGATCCCGGACGGGTGGAGATCGAACTCGGTCCACCAGGTGAGCTCGCTGTGTTCGTCCTGTCCGCGACCATCGCCGGTCGGCTCGAAGGAGGGCGACCACGTCCGTCCGTCCCGATGTCCTCGTAGGCCAGGGCGGCCCTGATGTCCATTGGCCTGCAACGGAAGCAGGGCGGCGCCGGGCCAGTCGGCCAACGCGGTGACTGACTTTTCGGACAAGGCCGAGCCCCAATGTCGGACTTCGAGCCCGGCTACGACGATGCTCGCGTCTCCGCCTCGCAGATGAACCGTCATCGATGACCGCCCTATATTTAAGGGGCATTTATTAAAATGCCGTGCGGTATAGTCGCACCTCGTGGGAGGGGTGTCAAGCGAGGTCGCCGGGCCCGCACTGGTGCGCAGGCTGAACGCCGGACGTCTGCTGGACGAGCTGCGGCGCAGCGAAACGATGTCCACCAACGAGCTAGTGGAAGCGACCGGAATGTCGCGGCCCACGGTGCACGCGGCGGCGGAGCACCTCATCAAACTCGGCTGGGCGTCCGAAGGCAGCAGCTCCAAGGCGGGCCGGGGCAGGCCGTCGCGGGTGTTCTCGTTCCGGGAGACCGCGGGTTACGTGCTCGGGGTCGACATCGGCGCGCACACCGTCCGCGCGAGAGTCGCGGACTTGCGGGGCGAGGATGTCGTCTCGATGGAGCGGGCGTTCACCGATCCAGAGATCGGCCCGGAGGAACGCATCCGGCAGGTCCGGGAGCTGCTCACGGACACCCTCGCCGAGGCCGAGCTCGAACCGGGGCGGGTGCTCGCGGTGTGCGTCGGCAGCAGCGGCCCGATCAGCCCAGACGGTGTGGTCCGTCTGCGCACCGGCATCCCCGGGTTCCTCGATCTGGATCTTCGGACCGAGATGGCCAGGGGGTTCGACTGGGATGTCGTGGTGGAGAACGACTGCAACCTCGCCGCCATCGGTGAGCGGTGGAGGGGTCTCGCCGTGGGCAAGGACAACGTCGTCTGCCTGTTGGCCGGAGAACGGCTCGGCGCCGGCATCATCCTCGACGGACGGCTCGTGCGCGGACATCGGAACAGCGCGGGTGGAGTGCTGTTCCTGAAACTCATGCAGAACCCCTCCGCGGGCGAAGGAGTTGCTTATCTGGCAAGGAAATTCGCCGGTAAGGACGCTCCGGAGGTGTTCGACGCACTGGTCGCCGGGGATCCGGCGGCCGCCGAGGTGATCGGCAGGGCGATCGAGCCGGTGGCCTCCGTGATCGCGACGGTGGGGATGCTGCTGGACCCCGAGTTGGTGGTGCTCAGCGGTGCGGTCGCGGCCGCCGGGGAGGCCTTGATGGAGCCGATTCGCCGTCGGCTGGCCGAACTCTCGATCGCCGTTCCCGAAGTCGCCGCGTCCCCATTGCGGCACAACGCTGTCGTGACGGGCGCGGTGCGGCTCGCCTTGGAACGTGCGGAGAGCCGCTACCTCGCCGAACTGGTCACCGCACCCGCTTAGCCACCCGCGTGTGCTGCAGCCACCATTCGGCGACCAGCAGGTTCACGATCCAGCTCAGCCACGAACCGACGCCGATGGCCTGCGCCAGCTGGGCGTAGTCGTTCCCATCGGAGACCAGGAAGACCGTGCACACCGTGGTCCACGCCCGGTTCAGGATGATCGAGAAACACAGCGCGAAGCTCCGGACCATCCATTCACGGTGCTCGGCGTACCGGTGTTTCCTGGCCTTGACGTAACCGGCGATCGTGGTGAGCACCCACAGCACGCCGAGTGTCGTGTTCGCAGCCTGCTGGTTCGGTCCCCAGTAGGTGACCGTGGAGACCGTCAGGATGGCGAGCCCACCGAAAACGCTGGATAACACGTAAGCCCGACCGCTCCACCGGTGCACCTGCGGGTAGCGCTCTCGCAGCCACGGCCACAGCTGCAGACAGCCGGCGAGCAACGCGATCGACCCGAGGAAGATGTGCGTGACCAGCGCCGGGTAGTAGTACGACACTCCTGTCGGCGGCAAGGTACGGGCTTGCGCCGGATCCAGGCCCAGGTAGGGCGGCAGTGCGTAGCCGAGAAAAGCCACCACCAGCATCATCAGTGCGATGAGCGGGGGCTTGATCTTCGCGCGGGACCTCGTGGCGGGTTTCGGTTCGACCGTGACCATGAAGAGAAGTCTTCGCCGGTCGTCGGCCGCGGTCATTGGGGTTGACCTTGCTTTGGCGGTGGGGTTAACCCTGCATTCGCGCCAGGCCGAGGTGATAGTGGAGGCATGGCTGGCAGTGACGCGATCGTGGTCGGTTCCGGGCCGAACGGGCTTGCGGCCGCGGTCATTCTCGCCCGCGCCGGGCTCAGCGTGGAGATGCGCGAGGCCGCCTCCGACTTCGGCGGCGGTCTTCGTTCGAGGGCGCTTTTCGATCGCGACGTCGTGCACGACGTCTGCTCGGCAGTGCACCCGATGGCTGCCGCAGGGCGTTTCTTCCGCGAGTTCGACCTGCCGGCTCGTGGAGTCGAGCTGTGCCAGCCGGAGATCTCGTACGGCCATCCCCTCGACGGCGGGAGGGCCGGGCTCGCGTACCGGAGCCTTGGGCAAACATGCGAGGCTCTCGGCCCGGATGGCGCGCGGTACGCACGGCTGATGCGCCCGTTGATCGAGCACAGCCAAGGTGTGGTGGATGCGCTGTTCTCCGATTTTCGCCGGATCCCACCGGAACTGACCGCGCTCCCCGCGCTGCCGCTGCGAATTCTGTTGGAAGGCACGACGTTGGCCCGTCACGTCTTCCGCCGGGATGAGGCGCCCGCGATGCTCGCCGGGATCGCGGGGCATTCGATCGGCCGTCTGCCGAGCCTCCCGGCAGGCGGGATCATCATGCTGCTGGGGCATCTCGCGCACACGACCGGCTGGCCGCTGCCACAAGGGGGGAGCCGCCGGATCGCCGAGGCACTCGTTGAGGATTTCCTTGCCCACGGGGGAGTTCTGCACACGGGAAGCCCGGTCGACGACATTCGGGAGCTGGCCGGCGCCAAGGCCGTCCTGCTGGACGTCGGGCCGCGTGGGTTCCTCGACCTCGCCGGTGAATGGATGCCGCCGGGGTACCTGCGAGCGCTGCGCTCCTACCGTTACGGCCCTGCCGCCGCGAAAGTGGATTTCCTGGTTTCCGAGCCGATCCCGTGGGCGAACCACGAACTTCGCCGGGCCGGAACGGTGCACGTGTGCGGGGACAAGGCTGCCGTCTACGCCAGCGAAAACGCCGCTATACAAGGAAAAGTGCCGGAGCAGCCGTACATCCTGCTGGCCGAGCCGCTGGTCACCGACCCGGGCAGGGGGCTTCCTCATAAGCGGCCGGTGTGGGCGTACTGCCACGTCCCGAACGGCAGTCCGGTCGACCCGGCTGACCGGATCCGGCGGCAGATCGAACGGTTCGCGCCGGGGTTCAGCGACACCGTGCTCGACGTTCGCAGCACGACGGCGCCGGAGTTCGCGAAGTACAACGCGAACTACGTCGGTGGCGACATCGCGGCAGGCGCGGTGAACCTGCGACAGCTGCTTGCCCGGCCGGTGCCGCGGTGGAACCCGTATCGCACCCCGCTTAGCGGTGTCTACCTGTGCTCAGCGGCGACGCCACCGGGGCCGGGAGTGCACGGCATGTGCGGCTACTACGCGGCGGAAACCGTGCTGCGCCGCGAGTTCGGCATCCGCGAACTGCCTTCACTCGCGCCGGACGAGAAACGGCTCCAGTAATCCGGGAACGGCGGCGTCGGCCAGCGCGACCGCTTCGTGCCCTGGAAGGTCCGTGCAGGCGTAGTGCTGACGGCCTGCCGCGGTGGTCGCGGTCAGCGTCACCAATCCGGCGCGGCGCTGGAAGAACGATCTGTGCATGACGAAGCCGATCACCCCGTCGCAGGAAAGCACGTAGCGACGGCGCAGCAGACTGCCGTGCCGGAACACCAGCCGACCTTGGGTGAGGGCGTGACCGAGGTTGCGGAACCGGTCTTCGGCGAGCAGGGCGCCGACGGGATACAGCACCAGCGCCGCCTGCCAGGGCCACGTCGGCCATTTCGCCAGCCACCACAGCAAAAGCAGCACGCCGGTGATGAACGTGGCAACGGCGAACGCGCGGGTGTAGCGCCTGCGATGTGCCTTCGGGCCGTGCCTGAGGAGGTCCTGACCGGCGGGGGGCGGCGAATCGATCACCGCGCCGGCCACACGCCGGGCCTCCTCCAGCGGTGCTGGCGGCAGCAGCACGGAGCCGCCGTGCTCGGCGCCGCGACCTGCCCGCAGGCCTGTTGTGATCGCCATGCACCGGGCCCCACCCACCGCTCGCAGCAACAGCGGTTCGCTGATCTCCACTCCGCGCAACCGGCGCAGCTCGATCGTCGTCGACCGGGTGGTGAGCAGCCCGCGGGTGACGTGCAGGGTGCCGTCGGTCCGCACCAGGCGGAAATTCCAGAACGCCAGGACGTAGGCGATGACCGACAGCACCGCGACCAAGATGGCGGCCACGACGGTCACCTCCAGGATCGCGACCGCGAGCGGCGCGGCCGCGAGCTGGCCGATCACCGAATTCAGCAGACCGAACTCGTCGGGGTCGAGGTGGGTTTCGTTGAAGAGGTTGGCCAGGGAGCCCACCACGACACCGATGGTCGCGATACCGGAGAGCGTGAACGGGCCGTATCGCACCCAGACCGGCGAAAGACGGGAGAGCTCCTTCTGAGCAGGTTTCTCTTCCGTGACAACGGGTTTGGCAGTCCGCCGGAGTAGCTCTTCGCGCAGCCGCGCCGCCTCGGCTGCCGCAAGCGCATCCAGTGTCACGCCTTCGTCGCTGCGATCCGAGCGGCCGGTGCCGATCACCACCCGGCTCAGCCCGAGGATTCGCTGCATCGGGTGCGCCGTCAGGTCCACCGAGCGCACGCGGTCACGCGGCACGGAGAGTTCGCGGCGCCGCAGCAAGCCGCGCTTCACTCGCACGTGCGTCGGGGTGATCTGGTACGTGGTCGTGAACCAGCGCAGCAGCCCGCCCGCGATCGCGATGCCGAGCCCCACCAGACTCCAGATGTGGCCCTGTCCGTTGCGGCCGATGAACAGCACGCCGATCAGCACCGGCAGGAACCGGATCGCCTCCTGCACGGGATGCACCGCGAGCATCTTCGGGCTCAGCCGGTGCCAGGGCAGTTCCGTCACGTCGCGTCCCCGGCGGTGGCCTGCGTCAGGGTGGCGAGTTCAGCCGCAAGCCGTTGTGCCTGCTCGAGTGTGAGCCCGTGGATGTGCACCGGTCCGCGTGCGGAGGCGGTGGTGACCGTCAGATTCGCCAGCCCGAACAACCGTTCCAGCGGACCGCGTTCGGTGTCGACCGTCTGGATCCGGGAAACCGGGGCGATCCGGCGTTCCTGGTTGAACCAGCCGGACTGGGTGTACACGACCTGCGGGGTCGTCTCCCAGCGGTGCACCCGGTAGCGCCATTGCGGCATCACGATCAAGTGGGCGGCCGCGAGCGCAGCTGTCACGAGCAGCACCACGAGCAGCGGGGTGCCGCCGTCGGCCAGCAGCAGCCACAACAGTTCGGCCACGAGCAGGACCAGCCAGCCCAGCGCCGCCCGCGTCGTCCAGAACAGGACTGCTCGCTTGTCGACCAGGTTCGCCGGCGGGCGAAGGTCCAGCACTGGTTCGGTCACGTCACCACTTTGCCAGCAGCACGGTCCGGTTTCCCGAGTCGCAGGTGCTCGATGTGGTAAACGGCTTCGTCCAGGAGCAGGGCCACGTGGTTGTCGTACAGGCTGTACACGATGCTGCGGCCGGTGCGCTGCCCGCTGACCAGTCCGAGGTTGCGCAGCAGCCGGAGCTGGTGCGAGACCGCGGACTGCTCCATGGAGACAGCCTCGGCGAGTTCACCGACCGAGCACGGCCCCTGCCGTAGCCGCGTCAACATCAGCAGGCGGCTGGGCGTGGCCAGCGCTTGTAAGGTCGCGGCGACCTTGGCGGCGCCTTCCGCGTCCAGCGATGCGACAGGCGTGTCCGTGCTTTCGACTCCGTGACCCACAGAACCATCCTAATCAAGGATCATATGTAGACCTCTTCATTTGTTCTTGTACGATGGGTGACATGGTCTCCGTCCTCGAACCGCCCGCATTGATCCGGCGCACGCCGCCCGAGGTGCGCTGGGCGGCGTTGTCCGTCGCCTTCTTCGTGGGCGCCGTTTTGGTGCAGCTCGCCGGTTGTGTCGCCTGGCCGCTCTATCTGGCCTGCTACGCGAGCGGTGGCTGGGAACCGCTGGTTGAAGGCCTGCGTGCGCTGCGAAGGAAGACGCTTGACGTCGATCTGCTCATGGTCGTCGCGGCTGTCGGCGCGGCGGCGATCGGGCAGGTGCTCGACGGCGGGTTGTTGATCGTGATCTTCGCCAGCTCGGGTGCCCTGGAAGCGCTGGCGACGCGTCGGACGGCCGATTCGGTTCGCGGACTCCTCGAACTGACCGCGGAGCAGGCGACTTTGTGGGTCGGCGGCGTCGAACGCGTTGTCGATGCCGAATCGGTCGAGGTCGGGGACATCGTGGTGGTCCGGCCGGGCGAGCGGGTCGCGGCTGACGGCGAAGTGATCGAGGGCGCGAGCGATATCGATCAGTCGTCCATTACCGGCGAATCGTTGCCAGCGCCGAAATCCGTGGGTGACGAGGTTTTCGCGGGCACTCTCAACGGCACCGGGATGGTGCGGATCCGGGTGACCCGGGCCGCCTCGGACACGGTGGTGGCGCGCATCGTCGCGATGGTCGAGGAGGCGTCGGCGACGAAGGCGAGAACGCAGCTGTTCGTCGAGAAGATCGAGCAGCGGTACTCGGTCTGTGTCGTGCTCGCGACGCTGGCGTTGTTCTTCGTCCCGTTGGCCTTCGGCGCCGATTTGCAGAGCACCTTGTTGCGGGCGATGACCTTCATGATCGTGGCGTCGCCGTGCGCGGTCGTGCTCGCGACGATGCCGCCACTGCTGTCGGCGATCGCGAACGCGGGTCGCCACGGAGTTCTGGTGAAGTCGGCTGTCGTGATGGAACAGATCGGCACCACCACCCGCGTGGCGTTCGACAAGACCGGAACGTTGACCGAGGGCACGCCTCGCGTCGTGGCGGCGCACGACGACGTACTGCGACTGGCTGCGGCTGCGGAGTATTCGAGCGAACATCCTCTGGGCAGGGCGATCGTCGCCGAAGCAGCCGAGCGCGGGTTGAAACCCTTACCCGCCAAGGACTTTTCTTCAATTCCCGGCCTCGGTGTGAGCGCGCTGGTCGACGGGCGGCGGGTCTCCGTCGGACGTCCCACCGAACCGGCACGGGACGGCGGCACCGTGGTCGCCGTTCACGTGGGCGAAGAGTTGCAGGGCATGGTGACCCTCGCGGACCGGGTTCGGCCCGAAGCGCGGCAGGCTGTGGCCGAACTTCGGGAGTATTCGCCGGTTTTGCTGACGGGCGACGGCCCGTCGGCTGCCCGGCGAGTCGCCGACGAGGTCGGTATCGACGAGACCAGGGCGGACCTGTTCCCCCAGGACAAGGTCATGGCGGTCCGTGCCATGGAGGACCGGGTGCTGGTCGTCGGAGACGGGGTGAACGACGCGCCCGCACTCGCGGCGGCCCATGTCGGCGTGGCGATGGGGCGCGCGGGCTCGGATCTCGCCTTGGAAACCGCCGATGCGGTCGTGGTGCACGACGATCTCACCGCCGTGCCGGCGATGATCCGGTTGTCACGGCGTGCCCGGCGGTTGGTGCTGGCGAACCTCGTGATCGCGGCGACCTTCATCGTCGCGCTGGTGGCTTGGGATCTCCTCGGGGATCTGCCGCTGCCGCTGGGCGTCGCCGGGCATGAGGGCTCGACGATCGTGGTGGCGCTCAACGGGTTGCGCTTGCTGAGAAAGTCCGCTTGGCGGTGAATCCACGGGTTGCGCGACCCCGGTCCGGGTTGGTCCGCTGGACGGATGTCAGGTCACATGTCGCCGGACGAGTTCCGGCGGTACGGGAAGCAGGTTGTGGACTGGATCGCCGACTACCTGGCGGGGATCGAGTCCTATCCGGTGCGGTCTCAGGTGCGTCCCGGCGAGGTGCGGTCGATGTTGCCGGCGCACCCGCCGGAACGCGGCGAGCCGTACGAGAACGTGCTGCGGGATGTGGAGCGGGTGATCCTGCCAGGTGTCACGCACTGGCAGCACCCGAACTTCTTCGCTTATTTCCCGGCCAACGCCAGCGGGCCCGCGATCCTCGGCGATCTGCTTTCGTCGGGGCTGGGCGTGCAGGGCATGGTTTGGGCGACGAGTCCGGCTTGTACCGAACTCGAAACCGTGGTCGTCGACTGGCTCGCCGAACTGCTGGACTTGCCCTTTCGTGAGGATGGCGTCGCGGGCGGCGTGATCCAGGATTCCGCTTCGAGTGCCGCGCTCGTCGCGGTGCTCGCCGCGCTGGGGAAAACCGACAGGCCGGGGCGGATTTATGTTTCCTCGCAAACGCATTCGGCATTGGAGAAGGCCGCCCGGATCGTCGGCAGCGAGGTCCGCGTCGTCGAGGTCGATCCGGAGACGCTCGCGATGGACTCGGCGCAGCTGCGTGCGCTCATCAGCGAGGACGTGGCCGCAGGCGTGCGTCCGGCCTTGGTGTGCGCGACGATCGGCACCACCTCGACCACCGCGATCGATCCGGTGCGTGAGATCGGTGCGGTTTGCCGCGAATACGGCGTCTGGTTGCACGTGGACGCGGCCTACGCCGGGGTGGCCGCTATCTGCCCGGAACTGAGGTGGATCAACGACGGGGTCGCCGAGTACGCCGACTCCTACGCGACCAACCCGCACAAGTGGCTGCTCACCAACTTCGATTGCGGCGTGCTGTGGGTACGAGACCGCCGCCCGATGATCGACGCCCTGTCGATCCTGCCGGAGTTCCTGCGCAACCAGGCCAGCGACTCCGGTGAGGTGATCGACTACCGGGACTGGCAGGTGCCGCTCGGCCGCCGGTTCCGTGCGCTCAAACTGTGGTCGGTGATCCGCTGGTACGGCGCCGAAGGCTTGCGGGAGCACATCCGGACGGGCGTCTCTCTCGCGCAACGGTTCGCCGGATTCGTCGCCGCCGACCCGGAGTTCGAGCTGTGGGAACACCATCCGTTCGGGCTCGTCTGCTTCCGTCCACTTCGGACTTCGGCCGCGGAGACACTCGCGCTGATGGAGCGGGTGAACGATTCCGGGGTCCTGTACCTGAGCCACACCAAGGTTGGCGACGACGTGCTGCTCCGGATGGCGATCGGCGCCCCGATGACGACAGCCGAACACGTCGACCATGCTTGGCAGGTGATCCGCGACGCTCGGGGTGTTCTTGGTCAGTCGAGGTAGGTGGACAGGGTGACCTCGAGGGTGGTCGCCACTTCGCGTTGGGTCACGCCGCCCCACAATGAGAGCGCGGCGAGACCGTGCAGTGCAGCCCAGAGGGACGTGGCCAACGCGTCCGTATCGGTATCGGCACGCCATCCGGCGGACTGCGCGGCCCGCACCAGTTCGGTGAACCGGCTGAAGACCGCGCCGTTGACCTTGACCAGGTCGTCGGTGTCGACCAGGTCGCGCCGGAACATCAGCTCGAACATGGCCGGATTGCGCTGCGCGAAATCCAGGTACTGGCGGCAGGCTGCCAGCAGCCGCTCGCGCGGCGTGGCTGTCGGCAGTTCGGCCTCGCCGAGTTCGGTGAACCCCTCACGGGCCACGGCGGAAAGCAGCTCCGTGCGTCCCGCGAAATGCCGCAACGGCGCACCGTGGGAAACGCCGGCGGTCCGAGCGATCCGCCTGAGCGTGACCGCTTCCACTCCTTCCTCGGTCAGCAGCGTGACCGCGCTGGCGATCAGACGTTGCCGGGGATCGCCGGTGCCCACTGGTTCATTTCGTCGGTGAGGACCGGAAGCAGTTCCGGCTGCTTCGGGGTGAACCCGTCACCTGGTGAACGGCCCACGAACCAGTTGCGGGTGCGAGTCATGGCGACCGGAAGCACTTCCTGCCAAAGCCATCGAGCATGCGCCCTTGGTCCGGGGTGGAGCGGGGTGCCGGGCAACGGCTGCAGCCACGCGGGATCGAACGGCACACCGAGCCCACCCAGCAGGTGCGCCGCAAGCCTGCGATGTCCCGCCTCGGAAAGGTGCAACCTGTCCGGGCCGAAGTACCGGAGGTCGGTCACGTCCTCGTCCGCGAGGTCCACCAACCTCGCGCCGTAGTTGTGCGCCGCCGCCCGGATCGCGTCGTTGAGAGCTTCGATCCGGGGCCGGATCCTGAGCAGTCCGGGTATCCGGCTGGACACGTCGCTCAAGGTGAACACTGCGACGGTCGGCGCCGCCTTGGTCAGGATCCGGACCGCGGCGTCCACGCGCTGGGCGACGGTCTCTGCGCGGAAGTTCCGGGTCATCACGTCGTTGGCGCCGCCGAACAGCGCGATCAGATCGGGCTGCAGGTCCAGCGCCGTCGGAACCTGCTCGACGATGATCTGGTCGAGTCGCCGTCCCCGGACTCCGAGGTTGGCGTATCGAAGACCGGGCTCGGCCGCGGCGAGGGTGGCCGCGGCCAGGTCAGCCCAGCCTCGATAGCGCTTGCTGCCGGGGTACAGGTCATGCAACCCCTCAGTGCAGCTGTCGCCGAGGGCGACAAATCGTTCGAACTTCATTCAGGTCTCCGTCACGCTTTGTTCACCTAGGAGACCTGTGTAGCAAACGGTGGTAGACAGTGTCTACTGGTGCTACTTCCAGTCCACCTGTGGTGACCGGTAGAAGTCGATCCCTTCTGCCGTCCACCGTGGACCCTGATCGGCCAGCCTTGTCCGGTACGACTCCCAGTCATGGGTGGACTGGGGTGACCAGCCGATCTCGGCTATCCCGGCCAGCCGCGGGAACGCCATGTATTCGATGTTGTCACTGGTGATCAGGGTTTCCGACCACAGCGGCGCCTCGACCCCGGCCACCGACTGCTCGCCGACGCCCTGTACCGCTGTCGCCGGATCCCAGTTGTAGGAGTCCTGCACCTCGACGTAGCCGGCCCAGTGCAGCCCGAGCGGGCTGTCGGCGTTGTACTGCATGTCCAGGTAGGCCTTGTTCGCCGGCGACATCAGGATCTTGTTGCCGCGGGCGGCGGCAGCCGCCGTCGCGTCGTCCTGGCCGTCGGTATCCCAGAACTGCGGGACCGCGGTGACCGGCGGGTTCACGGCTGCGATGTCGTGCCAGCCCTGCGCGAGCTTTCCGTGCTTGGCCACCAGTGGCAGCACCCGGCTCATGAACGTCTGGTAGTCGGCAGGTGTGGTCGCATGGGCCTCATCGCCGCCGATGTGCAGGTACTTGCCGGGCGTGATCGCGGCCAGTTCGCCGATCACGTCGTCGAGGAACGTGTACGTGATCTCCTTGTCGACGCAGAACGAACTGAAGCCGACATCGATGCCCGTGTAGAGGGGCGGCGCCACGCCGTCGCAGTTCAGCTCGGGATACGAGGCCAGCGCGGCGTTCGTGTGCCCTGGCATGTCGATCTCGGGGATGACCGTGATGTGCCGTGAGGCCGCATACGCCACCAGATCCTTGTACTGATCTTGCGTGTAGTAGCCGCCCGTGCCGCCGCCGACCTCGGTGCTGCCGCCGTAGGTCGCCAGCCGGGGCCAGCTCTTGATCTCGATGCGCCAGCCCTGGTCGTCGGCAAGGTGGAGGTGCAGGGTGTTGATCTTGTATTGCGCGATCTGGTCGATGTAGAGCTTCACCTGGTCGACGGTGAAGAAATGCCTGGCGACGTCCAGCATCGCGCCCCGGTAGCCGAAACGCGGGTAGTCCACGATCTGTCCGCCGGGTACCACCCAGCGTGTGTGCTGCACTGTTGCCGACTCGATCGCGGCAGGCAGCAATTGGCGCAGCGTCTGCACGCCGGCGAACAGTCCGTCGGAGGTGCTGGCGCGAATGGTCACGCCCTGACGCTTGATATCGAGCTGGTAGCCCTGATCGCCGACCGTGGCCGTCGGCCCGAGTTCCAGTTCTATCGCCGAAGCTCGGGCTTTCGAGACCACGGGAAGCCGGTAACCCGTGGACGGGCGTAGCAAGCCACCGAGGTAGTCGGCGACCTGTGCCGCGCCGCGATCGGCGGTGATCACGGTGGCGGGGGTGAGGGTGAAGTCGCTCCGGGGATCGGGTTTTGCCTGTACGGGCAACGGAACGACGTCGGTCAGTTGTTTTCCGGCCGGCGCCGCCGCCGCGGGTTGGGCCAGTGAGGTGACTATGAGCAGGGCCGCACCGAACAGGGCGGCCAGGGATACGCGTCTACGCATCGGGCACTCCGGTTGGCAGGGGAGCGGATCCCTGAAGGTATAGACCAATCATGTCGGGGGCGCAATCATCCGAGCTGAGCGCGAACCTTGGTCGCACGCTGCGTGACTTGTCGCAGAACTCGTTGTGCCACCTGTATTTCCGCTTCGTCGATGCCCTCGAACAGCTGATCGCCCACGTGGGCGCTCTCGCTCGTTATTCGCTCGAACAGCTCAATTCCTTTGGCGGTTGCTCCGACCTCCTCCTCGTCGGTGGACTGGACCAGGCCGCCTTCCTCCAGTTGGTGCAGCGCGTGTTCGATCTCGACATCGAGGACCATCCCGGGCCTGACGACGTCGGCCACCAGGTCTGCCCGGACGGCGGGCCGTTCCGCGGCCGCGCGCAGCGCGGCCCATTCGGCGAAGCTGAGCCCCGCCTTGGCAAGCAGGGTGGTGAGTACTTCGCGGGTGGCGACGGCTGCCTCGTTGATGTCGCGGCCGTTGAACGTTCTGGTCATGGGGTCTTCGTTTCTTCCGTGCTGGGTGGCCGGGGTCTCGTCGAGCAGGTCGAGCAGGATTTCGCACAGCTCCAGCGTTCGTGGCGCCTCGGGGCCGCCGAGCGGGGCGGTCAGCTGGGTGTGCAACTCGTGTACCAGTCCGGCGGCTTCCATGGCGATCCGCTGTCCGTGTTCGGTGAGCGTGACCCGCACGGCCCTCGGGTCGTCCGGGTCGGTGGGGCGTTCGACCAGCCCCGATTTCTCCAAAGCCCTGGCCAGTTTCGACACGAAGATCGGTTCCAGGCCCGTGTGTTCGGCCAGTTCGCGTTGCCGGGGCCGCTGCCCGCTTCGCGACAGTCCGCTCAGTGCGCCGAGCAAGGAGAACTGAGCGTGTGTGAGTCCCAACGGCGCGACGGCTCTGTCCACCGCGGCCCGCCACTTCGTCGAGACTCGCCACAGCAGAAAACCCGTCGTCGCCTCCATAGACAAATACTGTACATGGAGATAGTATCCACGGCAACAGTCTGCGAAGTGCCCAGGAAGTCCTTCCTGGAGCGAGAAATCAGGGGGTTTGCAGGATGTGGCGAAGTGTGTCGAGAACGGCCGGATCTTCGATCGTGGAGGGCACGGGCTCGTTCCTGCCCTCGGCGATCCCGCGCATCGTCTTGCGCAGGATCTTGCCCGAGCGGGTCTTCGGCAATGCGTCCACAACGGACACCTGGCGGAACGCGGCGACCGGGCCGATGTCCCGCCGGACCGCGGCCACGAGCTCCTCCCGCAGGGTCTCTTCGCCGATCTCCACGCCGGCTTTCAGTACCACGAAACCGCGGGGCAGCTGGCCTTTGAGCTCGTCGCGCACTCCGATCACCGCGCATTCCGCCACCGCGGGATGCGCGGCCAGTACCGCCTCCATCGAGCCGGTGGACAACCGATGACCGGCCACGTTGATCACGTCGTCGGTCCGGCCCATGACGAACAGGTAGCCGTCCTCGTCCAGATAACCGGAGTCGCCGGTGAGGTAGAAACCTTGGTAGCGCGAGAGGTACGCCTCGATGTAGCGGTCGTCGTCCCCCCACAGCGTCGGCAGAGTGCCCGGTGGCAAGGGCAGCTTGATCGCGATGGCACCTTCCTGGCCCGCGGGCAGCTCGGCGCCGGACTGGTCCAGGATCCGCACGTCGTAGCCGGGCAGGGGCACGGTGGCCGAACCGGGTTTCACGGGCATCGGCTCGAGCCCGCGTGGGTTCGCCGCGATGGGCCAGCCGGTTTCGGTCTGCCACCAGTGATCGATCACCGGGGTGCCCAGTTTCTCGTGCGCCCAGTGGTAGGTCTCCGGGTCGAGCCGTTCCCCGGCGAGGAAAAGGGTTTCGAAGGCGGAGAGATCGTAGTTGGCGAGTTCGGCCGCGTCGGGATCCACGCGTTTGATCGCTCGCAACGCCGTCGGCGCGGTGAACAATGCCTTGACCCGGTGCTGGGCGGCGACCCGCCAGAAGGCGCCGGCGTCCGGGGTGCCGACGGGTTTTCCTTCGTACAGCACGGTTGTGGCGCCGATGAGGAGCGGTGCGTAGACGATGTAGGAGTGGCCGACGACCCATCCGACGTCGGAAGCCGTCCACCAGACGTCCCCGGGCTGGATGTCGTAGACCGCGCCCATCGACCAAGCGAGCGCCACGGCGTGCCCAGCCGTGTCCCGGACGACACCCTTGGGTTTCCCGGTGGTGCCGGAGGTGTAGAGGATGTACAGCGGATCGGTCGCCGCCACCGGTACCGGGCCGACCGGGGTCGCGCCTGTTATCAGTTCCTGCCAGTCCACATCTCGCGGACCGAGTTCGGCGCGTGCCGCATCCCGTTGCAGCACAACGACTTTGTCCGGCTGGTGCGTGGTCGACGCGAGGGCGGCATCGATGATCGGCTTGTACTCCACCACACGAGCCGGTTCGATCCCGCAGGATGCCGCGACGATGGCCTTCGGCTTGGCGTCTTCGATCCGGGCGGCCAGCTCCTTCGGCGCGAACCCGCCGAAGACCACCGAGTGCACCGCGCCGATCCTGGCGCAGGCGAGCATGGCCACGACGGCTTCGGGAACCATCGGCATGTAGATGATCACCCGGTCGCCCTTGTCTACCCCGAGCGAACGAAGCGCGCCGGCGAACCGGGCCACTTCGTCGCGCAGCTCGGTGTAGGTGTAAGTGCGCGTGCTGGAGGTAACGGGCGAGTCCCAGATGAGGGCGGCCTGTTCGCCGCGGCCTCCGTCGGCATGTCGGTCCAGCGCGTTGTGGGCGGTGTTCAGTTCGCCGTCCGGGAACCATCGATAGAGCGGTGCGTTCGTCGAGTCGAGCGCTCTGGACGGCTCACGGATCCAGTCGATCGCCTTGGCCGCGTCCAGCCAGAACCCTTCCGGATCGCTCAGGCTGCGCTGGTACTCCTCGGCGTAGCTACCCATGAGGAACCCGTCCCTCCTCGTCGTCGAGCTGGTGCCCCCACATTCTGGCTCACCTGGTGCCGATCAGCCGGTGGTTCGGCGCGCCGATTTTCGCGGTGGCGGTCCCTGCATCGGAAGTGCTGGTCAAGAGGCCCGTGACCAAGCCCCGTGCCGATCAACCGTCGTGGGCGCGCGTTCAGGCAGTCGTTGTTCACGGAAATCGAAGGAGGGAGGTGCTAGATCTGGGTGTAGCAGGCCTGCCCGAGAACGTCGAGGGTGCGGGTTGCCGAGCTCGGGTTGGCCGAAGGAGTGGTGGGCAGGTTCACTGGGAGCATTCCTGACGACTCGGAATCCGACCGCAACCCGCCGGTCGGGCCCAGCGTCCAAGAGACGAATAGGGTGGGGGACCACAAACCCGAGCAGGAGGGGCACCGGTGACATTCGCAAGCTGGTTGCTGTCTCTCGCGCACACCCTGTTCCAGCCGGGGTTCTGCCCCGGTGACTGGGTGTGGGCGACCAGCGCCGCCGGCGCACTCGTCGCACTCTTCCCGGTCGCGGGCGCCGTGATCGTGGCGATCATGCGCAAGTTCACCGGGAACCGTTACGACGCGGTCACCCTCGGTGTGATCGGTGCGGTCGGGCTGGTTGTCGTCTTCCTGCTGCCGTGGTTGCTGTTCAACGGTATCTCCGACATCTACCGGTCCGCGTTTTCCGGGCAGACCACCGGGCTTTCGGCGAACGAACTGTCCACGCTGAACCGCAGCTACTGCGATTTCATCGGCAAGCAGAGTGACTACCTGGGGAGCGGGCAGAACGTCTTCGAGACACTGTTCTACCCGTCGGGCAACAAACTCGCCTATGGCTACTACCTCGGTGCTCTGGTCGGGCTGCCCGCCGCGTCGCTGTTCTTCGTGATCCTGCAGGCGCGGACCGCGATGCGTCGTGGGCAGAAGTGGCCTGGCCGGCTGCTGTGGGTGCCGTTCGTGGCGTTCGCCGTGTTCAGCGTGTCGGTCGAGGCGAACACGGCGGTGCACCTGTGGCTGGGATTCCTGCCGATGAGCGTGCTCGGCCTGATCGCGGTGGCGCTCGTGGGATCGCCGCCGTGGGCTGTGATCAACAAGCCGAGACAGGAGCGCAGGCCGGAACCTCCGCCGCAGCCTCAGCAGCAAGCCCCGCCGCCACCGCCTCCGCCGCAGAAGAACTACGCGCCGACGGCTGTGGCGCCCGCGCAGCTCGCGTCGGCGCCCGGTCCGGTTCCCCTGGTGCCGGGCTCCACGGGGAACGGCAGTGAGCGGTACCGGCGAATCCGCAGGCTCGGGCACGGTGGGTTCGGCACGGTGTGGCAGGCCGTGGACAACCAGCTGGGCCGGACTGTTGCTTTGAAGATCGCGCACGCGCCGGACCGCGATACCGAAGAACGGATGCGTCGTGAGGCCCGGGCGCTGGCGATGGTGAACCATCCCAACTGCGTGCGGGTTTACGACCTGGTCGAGGAGCCCGACGGGCTGGCGCTGGTGATGGAGTACCTGGAGGGCCAGGCGCTCGCCACCGCGGTGGACAACATGGGGCCGCTCGACGATATCGCCGCGGGGCGGCTGTGGGCCACGATGGCAGGCGCGCTCGTCGCCGCGCACGAGAAGGGTGTGCTTCACCGAGACATCAAGCCGTCGAACGTGATCGTGGATCCGGGCGGGATGCCGCACCTGATCGACTTCGGTATCGCGCGCAGTCGTGGTGACTCCACGATGACCGCCACCGGGATGATGATCGGTACGCCGGACTTCGTCGCCCCGGAGCAGGCTGCCGGTGCCGCGGCGAGCCCGGCTTCGGATGCGTGGCAGCTGGCGGCGACGGTGAGTTACGCGTTGTCCGGCTACCCGCCGCGGGGCACACGTGAGACGCCGATGGCCGCGCTGATGGCGGCCGCGCGGGCGGAGCCGCCGAACAACTTGCCGCAACGTTCGGCGCACGCGCGGCTGCTGATCGCCTCGCTGGACAACGAACCGCGTCGGCGCCCGACGCTGAACGCGGTGCAGCGCGAGGTCGAGGGGTGGCTGGCCAGGTCGGGCAAGTCGCCGGACGGCCCGGTCACGCAGATCGTGCCGCGGCGGCAACAGCAGCCCTCCGGAACTCGGGTGATGCCGCCGCGCAACTGAGGCGCGACGGCTTCGCAACTGGGGCGGACGGCATCGGAGCGGGGCGGCACGGCGGTGCGATTGAGGCGATCGCACCGCAGCGGGCGGCACCGGTGCCACGATTGATGTGCGCGGCGACCGACGCCGGGCGGTCGCGGGTTGTGTTGACCGCGGGAATGCGGCGACGGTGGCTCGTGGCTCGTGGCTCGTGGCTCGTGGCTCGTGGCTCGTGGCTTGGTGGGGTGCCAGCGGTTGTTGTGGTTGGCGACGGGCGCGGCGGGGGCTCTGGG
>NZ_VMNW02000065.1 GCF_007713735.2 Amycolatopsis acidicola
TTCATCAGGAGGAGATCCCACAGCCAGGGACCGCCTCAGGTTCCCCTACCCGCACCGCCACGCAAACCACTCCCAAAACAGTTTCTACAGGTACTGGCCGGTGTTGGTGGCCGTGTCGATCACCCGGCCGGAGTCCTGGTTCTTGCCGGTGACGAGCGTGCGGATGTAGACGATCCGCTCGCCCTTCTTGCCGGAGATCCGGGCCCAGTCGTCCGGGTTGGTGGTGTTGGGCAGGTCCTCGTTCTCCGCGAACTCGTCGACGATCGCGTCCAGCAGGTGCTGCACACGCAGGCCGGGCTGCTTGGTCTCCAGCACCGACTTGATCGCCGACTTCTTGGCCCGGTCCACGATGTTCTGGATCATCGCGCCCGAGTTGAAGTCACGGAAGTAGAGGATCTCCTTGTCCCCGTTGGCGTAGGTGACCTCCAGGAACCGGTTTTCGTCGGACTCCTCGTACATCCGCTCGACGGTGTGCTGGATCATCGCGTCGATCGTCGCCTTGGTGTCCCCGCCGAACTCGGCGAGGTCGTCGGCGTGGATCGGCAGCCCGTCGGTGAGGTACTTGGAGAAGATGTCCTTCGCGCCCTCCGCGTCCGGCCGCTCGATCTTGATCTTCACGTCGAGCCTGCCGGGCCGCAGGATCGCCGGGTCGATCATGTCCTCGCGGTTGGATGCGCCGATCACGATGACGTTCTCCAGGCCCTCGACGCCGTCGATCTCGGCCAGCAGCTGCGGCACGATCGTGGTCTCCACGTCGGAGGACACGCCAGAGCCGCGGGTGCGGAAGATCGACTCCATCTCGTCGAAGAAGACGATCACGGGGGTGCCGCCGGAGGCCTTTTCCCGCGCCCGCTGGAAGATCAGCCGGATCGACCGCTCGGTCTCGCCGACGAACTTGTTCAGCAGCTCCGGGCCCTTGATGTTGAGGAAGTACGACTTCGCGTCGGCCGCGCCGCCGTCACCCCTGGCCTCGGCGACCTTCTTGGCCAGCGAGTTGGCCACCGCCTTGGCGATCAGGGTCTTGCCGCAACCGGGAGGACCGTAGAGCAGGACGCCCTTGGGCGGCCGGAGCTCGTACTCGCGGTAGAGGTCGGCGTGCAGGAACGGCAGCTCCACGGCGTCGCGGATCTGCTCGATCTGCCGGAACAGGCCGCCGATGTCCTCGTAGCGGACGTCCGGCACCTCCTCCAGGACCAGGTCCTCGACCTCGGCCTTCGGCACGCGCTCGTAGGCGTAGCCCGCCTTCGAGTCGACCAAAATCGAGTCGCCCGGTTTGAGCGACTGCGCGGCCAGCGGGTCCGACAGCCAGACCACGCGCTCCTCGTCGGCATGGCCGACCACGAGCGCCCGTGAGCTGCCGCCCTCGGTCTCGGGCGCGAGCACCTCGCGGAGCGCGCACACCTCACCAGTACGCTCGAAGTCGCCGCCCTCCACGACGGTCAGCGCCTCGTTGAGCCGCAGCGCCTGCCCCCGCTGCAGCGTCTCGATCTCCACCGCCGGGGAAACGGAAACGCGCATCTTGCGCCCGGCCGTGAACACGTCGACGGTGTTGTCCTCGTACGCCGCGACGAACACGCCGTAGCCGCTGGGCGGCTGCGCGAGCCGGTCGACCTCTTCGCGGAGGGCGAGCAGCTGCCCGCGGGCCTCGCGCAGGGTTTCGACCAGTTTGCTGTTCCGCTCGGTGAGCTGGGCGACCCGTTCCGAGGCTTCGGCGAGTCGTTGTTCCAGCACCCGGTTCTGGCGGGGGGAATCGGTCAGCTTCCTCCGCAGCAGTGCGACTTCCTCCTCGAGGAAACGCAGCTGCCGCGCCTGTTCGTCCGGCGTCGTTCCAGCTCCAGTCGTCTCTGAAGGGTCGGCTTCTTCATGCCGACCTCCGGGAAGGTCGTGTTGCATGTCGGCACCTCCTCGGAGTGCTTTTCATCCACGGTACCGGCGATCACCGACATGAAAAGCCCTATCCGCATCACAGGATCGGCGCGTCGCGCGGAATGCACGAACGGCCGGGATGCACAAGAGCCCGTCAAGGTGCCCGGCGAGAGGGCGGGGATACTACTCTCGGTAGCAGTCAGGCGACGTTCCGCAGGCGGCGGAACGGTGATCGATTCACCCATGTCACGGCCACCCAACCAAGGCTTTACAGAACCTTCATGAAAGGATTTCCCTGGCGGAAAGCCGTTCAAACCAAGGGAATCCGGCCTCGCGGCGTGTCGCGCGGCGCGGATCGTGAACCCGGCGCGGCCGCCGGGCGCGGACGGCACCACTACTCCGGTCGGTGTACCGCCGGTCCCTCCGGTAACGGCGACGCTACGATCCTCGCGTAACGAGAACTCGGCCTGGGTTTGAATTCAGCCTCGCAGTGAACCGGATCGCCCTCCGGCGCGTCGAAGGCTCCGCGTTCACTCCGACACGACGAAGGGGCACCCGCTCATGACTCAGCCGCCGGCCGGTCCGTTCAATCAGCCAGGTCCGTACGGCCAGCCCGCCCAGCCCGGCCCGTACGGCCCGCCCTCGGGTGGTTTCCCCGCGGGCGGGCCGCAGCCGCAGCCTGGTTTCCCCGGCGCGCCCCAGCCGCAGTTCGGGCAGCAGCCCCAGTTCGGCCAGGCGCCGCAGTTCGGGCAGCCGCAGCAGGCGCCGCAGGACCCGTGGGGCCAGGCCCCCGGCGCGTTCCAGTCCTTCCCCGGCGGCGCGCCAGCCGGGCCGCCCAAGAAAAAGAAGACCGGGCTGATCATCGGGATCGTGGCCGCGGTCGTGGTCGTCGTGGGCGGCGGCGTCACCGCGCTGCTGCTGCTCACCGGCGGCGACGACACCAGCTCGCCCAAGGGCACCGCGCAGGCTGCGGTCGACACGCTCAACAACCGCGACGCCAAGGGATACGCGGCGCTGGTGTGCACCGCGCCGAAGCAGTCCGACGTGGACGAACTCGCGAAAACGTGGCAAGCGGCGACGGAGCTGCACGCCGCGGTGTCCGGTGATGCGAAGATCACCGGGACGACAGCGGAGGTGCCGGTCACCGTCACGTTCAACGGGCAGACGAAGACCAATGACATCCCGTTGAAGCAGCAAGGCGACAAATGGTGCATCGACGAGGACTGACGAGCACCCGGATCAGCAGCCCAGCACGAGGGGGTAACCACCGATGACTTATCCGCCGCAGCCGCCAGGCCAGCCGGACCCGTGGGGCCAGGGTGGCCAGGGTCAGGGCGGTCCGGGGCAACCCGGGCCGTACGGTCCCGGCCAGCCCGGGCAGCCGGGCCCCTACGGCCAGCAGCCCGGAGGCGGGTACCCGCCGAGCGGGCCGCAGCCGCAGCCCGGCTACGGCGGGCCCACCCAGCAGTTCGGCGCGCCCGGCGGCGGCTACCCGGGTTTCCCCGGCGGCCCCGGCGGTGAGCCGCCGAAGAAGCGCACCGGGCTGATCATCGGCGTGATCGTCGCGGTGGTCATCCTCGTCGGCGGTGGCGTGACCGCGCTGATCCTGCTGACCGGCAAGGACGACAACAACCAGGCTTCGCCGCCGCCCGCCCCGGCCAGCAGCAGCAGCAAGGCGCCGAGCAGCAGCAAGAAGTCCAGCAGCCCGACGAGCTCCAAGAGCGCCAGCTCGGGCACGCCCGCCGTCGGCGGCAAGGACACCCCGGAGGCCACCGCGCAGGCGGTGGCGGACGCGTACGGCAAGGCCGACCAGCAGGCACTGCAGGACACGGTGTGCCTGAGCACCGGCCAGACCGCGCCGCAGATCCCGGCCGGCATCACCGTGACGATCACCGGTTCGGCGCAGCAGGTCGACGAAGAGACCGCGCTCGTCCCGGCCACGGCGAAGGGCCCCGGCGGCACCAAGGACTTCGAGATCGGCCTCAAGAACGAGGGCGGCGTCTGGTGCTACGCGGGTGACAAGACCAGCTGACCCTGGCGCGTACAGGAAGCCCCGGCCCGCGAGAGCCGGGGCTTTCTGCTTTCAGGAAGCGCTTACCGGAAAGCGCTAACCGCGGGTGGGCCGCCGCTGCGGGCGCGGCGGCGTGACGCCGTCGGCGAGGCGGCGGGTGGTGAGCAGGAACGCGGTGTGCGCGATCATCCGGTGCTCCGGGCGTACCGCGAGCCCGACGACGTGCCACGGCCGCACCAGGCTCTCCCACGCCTCGGGCTCGGTCCAGCACTTCTGCTCGCGCAGCGCCTCGGTGACCTTCGACAGCTGCGTCACGGTCGCCACGTAGATCACCAGCACGCCGCCGGGCACGAGGTTCTCGTAGACCGTCTCCAGCATGTCCCACGGTGCCAGCATGTCCAGCACCACGCGGTCCACCTCGCCGGTGTGCGTGGCGAGGTCGGCCACGTGCAGGTCCCAGTTCGGCGGGCGCTCCCCGAAGAACTTCTCGACGTTCTTCACCGCGTGCTCGGCGTGGTCGTCGCGCACCTCGTAGGACGTGACGGTGCCCTCCGGGCCGACCGCCCGCAGCAGCGAGCACGTCAGCGCCCCGGATCCGGCGCCGGCCTCCAGCACGCGCGCGCCGGGGAAGATGTCGCCCCACATCACGATCTGCGCCGCGTCCTTGGGGTAGATCACCTGCGCGCCGCGCGGCATGGACAGCACGTAGTCCGGCAGCAGCGGCCGCAGGGCCAGGTACGAGGTGCCGCCCCCGGACGAGATCACCGAGCCCTCGGGCTTCCCGATCAGTTCGTCGTGCTTCAGCGCGCCGCGGTGGGTGTGGTACTCCTCCCCTTCGGCGAGCACCAGCGTGTAGTGCCGCCCCTTCGGGTCGGTCAACTGCACCCGGTCGCCGGGAACGAACGGCCCGCTAGCCGACACTGAACCTCCATCATCGTGACTCCAAGCAGCGTCCGATCCTGTCAGATCACGCCTGGAGCGGTTCAGTGGGGACGGCGGCCGAGCGCGGCGCGCAGGTCTTCCCTGCGGAGCACGCCCGCGGGCCTGCCCTCGTCGTCGACCACCAGGAACTGCCAGGCCGGGGTCTCGCGGACCCGTTCGGCGACGTCCTCTCCGGACTCCGAAGACAGCAGCACCGTCTCCGCACGGATCGGCTCCGCCGCCAGTTCCGCGGGCGCCTGCGGCGAGGACGCGGCCAGGCGCTGCGCCTCCGTCTCGTCGAGCAAACCCGCGGCGACGCCGTCGGCCCGCACCAGCACGACGCCACGCCCGGCCGAGGCCGCCAGCGCATCGGACACCGGACTCTCCGCCGGGAGCTGCAGCACCGGGCGGACGATGTCGGCGATCTCCAGGCCGTCGGGCCAGCTGCGGTTGGTTTCCGCCGCCAGCTCGCCGCCCGCGCCCATCGCGACGAACCACGCCGTGACGACGCAGACCCCGAGCCGCAGCCAGCGGTCCTCACTGCCGGAGACCATCCCGAAGATCGCCCACAGCAGCAGCCCGGCGGCGACGAGCCCGCCGCCGAACACGGCGGCCTTGGTGCCGCGCGCCCTCGTGCCGGTGAGCGCCCACACCCCGGCGCGCAGCATCCGCCCGCCGTCGAGCGGGAGCCCCGGCAGCAGGTTGAACACGCCGACCGCGAGGTTGGCCACCGCGCATTCGGCGACCAGCAGCCACACCGCCCCGCCGCCCGGCACAGCGAGAAGCAGCAGTGCGCACAACGCGGCCAGCAGCACCGACACGATCGGCCCTGCCGCCGCGACGAGACCTTCCTGGCGCGGCTCGCGGGGCGTTCTGGCCACTTCGGACAGTCCACCCAGGAGGAACAGCCGCAGCCGCCGCACCGGGATGCCCAGCCGCAGCGCGACCACGCAGTGACCGAGCTCGTGCGCCAGCACGGAAAGCCCGAGCAGGATCGCGAACGTGGCCGACAGCGTCCACGCCGTGCCCGCTCCCGCGTCCGGCAGCAGCCTGCCCACCAGCGGCTCGTACAGCACGACGACCACCAGCGAGCCGATCCACCACGACGGCGCCAGCAGCACCGGCACGTCCTGGACGCGGAACAGCAGCAGCCCGCCGTCGGCGGCGGTGAAGAACCGCCTCGGCTGGCGCTGGCTGGTCGCGGACATGGACAAAGAGTAGAACGCCGGATGTGGGGCTTCCGTGACGGACGCGCTCACGCGTGGTGATCGTCTCCCGCGTGCCCCGGCCGGAACTGTCGGTGTGCTGCCCTAGTGTGCTGGGCATGGCACAGACCGCCACCGAACCGCAGACCGGTGACTCCCCCGCGGAGCCCGCCGGCGAGCGGCCCGTGCGCCGGCCGGCGCTGTCCCCGTCCCGAGCGAGCGATTTCAAGCAATGTCCCCTGCTCTACCGCTTCCGCGCGGTGGACAGGCTGCCCGAGCCCCCGACCAAGGCCCAGCTGCGCGGCACGCTGGTCCATTCGGTACTGGAGCGGCTGTTCGCGCTCCCCCAGCCCGAGCGGCAGCCGGAGCGCGCCAAGGAGCTGGTGGAGCCCGCGTGGTCGGAGCTGTCCGCGGAACGTCCGGAGTGGACGGAGCTGTTCGCGGGCGAGGACCAGGCGAAGGTCGCCGACTGGCTCGGCAGCGCGGAAAAGCTGCTGGACAGCTACTTCTCCTTGGAAGACCCGCGCCGGCTCGAGCCGGAGGCCTGCGAGCTGCACGTGGAGACCGAGCTGGACTCCGGGGTCCGGCTGCGCGGCTACGTCGACCGGCTCGACGTGGCCCCGACCGGGGAGATCCGGGTGGTCGACTACAAGACCGGCGCCGCGCCGCGCGAAATCGGCGAGGCGAAGGCGATGTTCCAGATGAAGTTCTACGCGGTCGTGCTGTGGCGGCTGCGGGGCGTGGTGCCCCGCCAGCTGAAACTCATGTACCTCACCGACGGGCAGTCCCTGGCCTACACGCCGGACGAGCCGGAGCTGCGCCGTTTCGAGCGCACGCTGGAGGCGATCTGGCAGGCCATCCTCAAGGCAGGCAAGACGGGGGACTTCCGGCCCAACCCGAGCAAGCTGTGCGGGTGGTGCTCGCACCAGGCCCGCTGCCCGTCGTTCGGCGGCACGCCGCCCGAGTACCCCGGCTGGCCGGAACCGGACCCAGGAGAGGAGAGCCCGCTCGACAGGGCGGACTGACATGGCTGAAAACGCTTTCTACCTGCCCCGCGGCGAGGGCCGCTACCTGCCGACGGCGCACACCGCCGGCCCGTGGACCCCGGACGCGCAGCATTTCGGGCCGCCTTCCTCGCTGCTCGTACGCGCGCTCGAAGGGCTGCCACGCGCCTGGGACGGCGATATCGCGCGGGTCACCGTCGAGATCCTCGGCCCGGCCCCGCTCTCGGAGTTGTCCGTACGGGCGCGGGTCGAGCGTGCCGGGCGTTCGGTCGAGCAGCTCGTGGCCGAGCTCGCCGCCGGGGAGCGCACCGTGGCGCGCGCGTCGGCGTGGCGCGTGATCGCGACGGACACCACGGAGGTGGCCAATCTCGATCCGGAGGAATGGCCGCCGCCGGAGCACTGCCCGCCCTCGGAGTGGCCCGCCGACTGGCACGGCGGCTACCTCGACGCGATGGAATGGCGCACCGTCGCGGGCGATGTCCTCACGCCGGGCCCGGCCGCGGTATGGGCGAAGCAGCGGGTCCAGCTGGTCGACGGCGAGGAGCCGAGCCCGCTGCAGCGGCTGTTCGCGGTGGCCGACTCGGGCAACGGGATCTCGAACATGCTCGACGCGCGGAGCTGGTGGTTCATCAACAGCGAGCTGACGGTGCACCTGCAGCGCGCGCCCGCCGGCGAGTGGGTCGGGCTCGACGCCGTCACCACGATCGGGCCCCGCGGCGTGGGCACCGCGGAGAGCACGCTTCGTGATCTCGGCGGCCCGGTGGCCTCGGGGGCGCAGGCCCTGATGGTGCGAACCCGCTGACACGCGCCCCGGCCTCCCCCGGCTCGGTCCCGAGATCCATTACTGTGCAGTTCGTTACCGATCCGACCACAGCCACGGCGGAAACGGAGTGCTATCAGTGAGTCGGCTGCGGACCGTATCCGCCTGCTTTCGGCCGGATCAGTAACCTGGCCCGCAACGACGATCCTGGGAGCTCTCGAGTGCAGATCACCTCGGTGGTCAACCAGAAAGGCGGCGTGGGCAAGACCGCGCTGTCCGTGGGCGCCGCCGCGGCCCTCGCCGAACGCGGGCGCCGGGTGCTGCTCATCGACCTGGACCCGCAGGGCCACGCGACGACCGAAATGCTCGGTCTGCCCGAGGCCACGGCGCAGGCGCCGAGCCTGGCCAAGGCGCTGACCAAGGTGTGGAAGGGCCCGGTCGAGGACCTGGTCGTCCCGCATCCGCGCAGCAACATCGGGCCGGGCGGGGCGTTCGACGTCATCCCCACCTCGCCCGGGATGTTCGACCTCATCCGCAGGCTGGACGCGTTCCGGGTGCCGGGCTGGCAGCTGGCCAGGGTGATCCAGTTCGCCAACTACGACCACGTGCTGATCGACTGCCCGCCCGCGCTGGACGTGCTGACGAACAACGCGCTCGCGGCGACGCACGGGATCCTCGTGCCGGTCCAGCCGGATCGCACCAGCATCCGCGCGCTGCGCCTGCTCAACGACCAGATCGTGTACGTGCAGCAGGCCGTGAACCGGGAGCCGATCCCCTATTTCGGCGTGGTGCCCGGGCTGTACCGGCGGCCGATGTCCACCTACGCGGCCGCGGCGCTGACCGAACTGGAGGGCTTCGGCTATCCGCTGCTCTCGCACGTGCCGCTCGGCGTGGTGATGAACGAGGCCGCCGCGCACGGCGTCCCGGTCACCACCTTCGCCCCGGAAACCACGCAGGCGGTGGCGTTCCGGCAGATCGCGGAGGTGCTCGACCACCACTTCGTGACGCGCCCCAACCCGTCCCCGGTTCCCATCGCGGACGAGTTCGTGTTCGAGGACTTCATCAAGGAAGTCTCGAAAACCCGCAGCACCAACGACAACGGCGCCCGCAAGAAGCTCTACGACCTGCTGCCCAAGAAGCCGCAGGGCTGACGCGCCCGGTCACAGTTCCAGCGACGGGGTGCCCAGCACGGTGGCGAGCGCCAGGCGCTCGGCGTCCTCGGTGCCGGGTTCGGCGGTGTAGACGGTGATGCGCAGGTCGTCGAGCGCGGCGAACAGCGTGTCGCAGTCCAGGGTGATCATGCCGGCGGCCGGGTGGGCGATGGTCTTGCGCCGGGAGGGGTCGGTCAGCGGCAGCGGGCTTTCCGCCTCCCAGAGCCCGGCGAGCCGCGGGCCGCGCGAGGCGAGTTCGGCGATCAACCGCCGCAGGGCACGGTCGGCCGGGTAGCGCGAAGCTGTCAGGCGCAGGTCCGCCACGAGCCGGGCCTCGTGCTCGGCCTGCTCCTGCTCGGTGTGCACGACGCGCGACGGCAGGCGGGCGACGTTGCGCCACACGGCGTTGCGGTCGAGCCCGCGCCAGGTGGTCGTCTCCCCCATGAGCGCGTCTTAGGGCGCGTTGGCCAATGTCTGGCGCAAGCTGCTGAACGTGCCGGAAGCCCGGTGGGCCGACCCCATCGAACTCGCCCGCCCGGCCACCGGCCGCGGCGCGCCCAAGGCTTTCCAGGCGATCACCCGCGCCTTGGGCCGGATCCCCGGAGTCTCGACGCCGCGATGTTCGGGACCGCTGGCGGGCGGCGTTGACCGGGTAAGCGGGTGAGGGCCCGCCGCGGGGGACGCGGCGGGCCCGGCGCCGTCAAAGTCGGCAGGAGCGGATGTCGGAGGCCAGGATCGCCTTGGCGCCGGCGTCGGCCAGCTCGTCCATGATCCGGTTGACCTCCTTGCGCGGCACCATCGCGCGCACCGCCACCCAGTCCTCGTCGGCCAGCGGGGCCACCGTCGGCGACTCCAGGCCGGGCGTGATCGCGATCGCGCGCTCCAGCAGCTCACGCGGGCAGTCGTAGTCGAGCATCATGTACTGCTGCGCGAACACGACACCGCGCAGGCGAGCGGTGAGCTGGGACTGCCGCTTCGAGGCCTCGATGCCGCCGCGCTGCACGAGCACCGCTTCGGACACGCAGATCGGGTCCCCGAACGGCACCAGGTTGTGCTGGCGCAGTGAGCGCCCCGTCTCCACCACGTCGGCGATCGCGTCGGCGACGCCGAGCTGCACGGAGATCTCCACCGCGCCGTCCAGCCGGATCACCCGCGCCTCCACCCCGTGCTTGCGCAGGTCCTCGCGCACGAGATTCGGGAAGGACGTGGCCACCCGGCGGCCGGCGAGATCGGCGGGCTTCCAGTCGGCGCCTGCGGGCCCGGCGTAGCGGAACGTGGACGCGCCGAACCCGAGCGCGAGTGTCTCCTCCACGTCGGCGCCGGAGTCGATCGCCAGGTCCCGGCCGGTGATGCCGAGGTCGAGCTCGCCGTTGCCGACGTAGATCGGGATGTCCTTGGGGCGCAGGAAGAAGAACTCGACCTCGTTGGCGTGGTCGAGCACGGTCAGGTCGCGGTCATGTCGGCGGCGGTAGCCCGCTTCGCCGAGCATCTCCGACGCCGGCTCCGCCAGCGCGCCCTTGTTCGGCACCGCAACCCGCAGCATGCCCTTCAACTCCCTAGAGATAACGATAGACGTCCGAGGTGGTGAGCCCGCGGCCGAGCATCAGCACCTGGACCCGGTACAACAGCTGTGAGATCTCCTCGGCCAGCCGCTCGTCCGATTCGTGCTCGGCGGCGATCCACACCTCGCCCGCCTCCTCGAGCACCTTCTTTCCCTGCGCGTGCACGCCGTCGTCCAGCGCGGTGACGGTGCCCGACCCGGCGGGACGGGTCCGCGCGCGCTCGGTCAGCTCGGCGAACAGCTCATCGAAGGTCTTCACGGTCTGTAGATCCTTCCATCCGCGCGGGCAAAGGTTGACACCGGGGCCGAACTCCACTTGCCTTGAATTGCCACGCACGAAACCGACGAGAATGGAAAGAAGTGAGATGGCCAGCCACGATTTCCCCGCCGGAAAACTCCCCGAAACCTCGCTGGAGATCAGGCTTCCCCAGCGTTCCGACCAGGTCGACCAGGACGCCGAACATTGCTCCGTTCTGGTGAACGGGGTGTGGCAGGACATCCGTTTTCACGACTACGCGCGCATTTACCGCATTCCGGGGCTGTACGAGCAACTGTTCCATGACGTCCTCGACTGCCAGTCACCCGACGTGATCGGGAAGGTGCTCAAGGAGGAGCTGCAGACCGGTGGTTACGAGCCGGAAAGCCTGCGGGTGCTCGATCTCGGCGCGGGCAACGGGCTCGTCGGCGAGCAACTGCGGCGGGTCGGCCCGGCGCACCTCGTCGGCGTGGACATCATCCCCGAGGCGCGCGAAGCCGCGCTGCGGGACCGCCCCGACGTCTACGACGCCTACCACGTGGCGGACTTGACGAACCTCCCGGCGGATCTGCTCGGTGAGCTGACCCGTGCCCGCTTCAACACGCTGTGCTGCGTCGCCGCGCTGGGCTACGCCGACATCCCGCCCGCCGCCTTCAGCGCCGCGTTCAACCTGATCTCCGACCGCGGCTGGATCGCCTTCAACATCAAGGATCGTTTCCTTTCGGACGAGGACACCTCCGGCTTCGCCACCTTCATCCGGCGGCTGCGGGACGAAGGAGTGCTCGAATTGCTGAGCTCCTCCCGTTATCGGCATCGCCGGAATGTCAACGGCGAACCGCTTTACTACGTGGCGCTGGTCGGCCGGAAACACCGCGACATCCCGGCGGAATTCCTCGATTAATCCACCCGCGAATTCGCTCACGCGCGCCCGGACGCGAAGAGCGCGCGCAGCGCGGGTGCGTCGAGGCCGGTCAGTGACGTGCGGAACACCCGCCGCTCACCGGCCTCGACGGGCACGTCGTTCGGCACCACCAGCACTACGCATCCGGCGGCGACGGCGGATGCGGTGCCCGGCTGGGAGTCCTCCACCGCCACGCAGCGGGCCGGGTCCGCGCCGAGCAGCCGCGCCGCGCGCAGGTACGGCTCGGGGTGGGGCTTGTTGTGCCCGTCCACCTCGTCCCCGCACACCGTGATGTCGAAGAACTCCCGCCCGATGGTGTTCAGCGCGAGCTCGGTCAGGGCGCGCTCGGTGGACGTGACCAGGGCGGAGGGAAGGCCGGCCGCGCGGACGGCGGCCAGCGCTTCGCGGGCGCCGGGACGCCACGGGAGCGCGTCGTCGAACAGGTCCGCTGTCCGGTCGCGGATCCACGCACCGGTCTCCGCGACGCGTCCGGGCGTCACGGCATAGCCGGTGACTTCGAGCAGGTAACGGGCAGTGGCATCCATGTTGGAACCGACGAGGGTGAGGCGCTGCTCCTCGCTGAGCGTGCCGCCGAGCCAGTCCGCCGCCTCGTAGAGCGCGACGTCCCAGAGCTTCTCCGAGTCGACCAGGGTGCCGTCCATGTCCCACAGCACGGCTGCCGGGGTGTCCTCAATGGACGGTCCAGTCAAGTTCTCCTCCTGAGTTTTATAAGCGGCGGAGCCGCTTGCGGTGGGCCGTGCGCTGGCACCGCCGCGGGTTCTGAGGTGGTTCCTGGCGAGGACAGCGCCGAAGTGGTGAATTGGCATTCATGATGAGGCGATCCCACAGCCAGGGGCCGCCTCAGGTTCCGCTACCCGCACCGCCTCGCAAACCACTTATCAAAGACTCCTACGTGTTGAAGTACTTCGCCTCGGGGTGGTGGCAGACGATGGCGTCGGTGGACTGTTCGGGGTGGAGCTGGAACTCCTCCGAGAGCTTCACGCCGATCCGCTCCGGTTCGAGCAGGTCGATGATCTTCGTGCGGTCCTCGAGGTTCGGGCAGGCGCCGTAGCCGAGCGAGAACCGCGCGCCCCGGTAGCCGAGCTTGAAGTACTCCTCGATCGCCGCCGGGTCCTCGTCCGCCACCGCCGCGCCGGAGCTGAAGTGCAGCTCCATCCGGATGCGGCGGTGCCAGTACTCGGCCAGCGCTTCGGTGAGCTGCACGCCGAGCCCGTGCACTTCGAGATAGTCGCGGTAGGCGTCGGCGGCGAACAGCTCGTTGGCGTAGTCGGCGATCGGCTGCCCCATCGTGACCAGGGTCAGCGGCAGCACGTCGACCTCGCCGGACTCGCGCGGGCGGTAGAAGTCGGCCAGGCACAGGTGCCTGTCGCGCTTCTGGCGCGGGAAGGTGAACCGGCAGCGCTCGGGCGCGTCCGGCTTCGGCTCGGTGAGCACCACGAGGTCGTCCCCCTCGGCGACGGCGGGGAAGTAGCCGTACACGAGCGCGGCGTGGGCCAGGATTCCGTCCGTGGCCAGCTTTTCCAGCCAGTACCGCAGCCGCGGCCTGCCTTCGGTCTCGACGAGTTCGTCGTACGACGGCCCTTGTCCGCCCTTCGCCCCGCGCAGTCCCCACTGGCCGAGGAAGGTGGCGCGCTCGTCGAGATAGCCGGAGTAGTCGGCCACCGCGATGCCCTTGACCACCCGGGTTCCCCAGAACGGCGGCGTGGGCAGCGGCACATCGGTGGCCACGTCCGAGCGCGCCGGCAGCTCGACCGGCTCAGCGGCGGCCTTGCGGGCTTCGGCGATACGCAGGGACCGTTCGCGCCGGGCCTTGCGCTCGGCCTTCTTCGCCTCGGCTTCGGGATCCACGGCCGGGGCTTCGCCGCGCCGGACGGCCATGATCGTGTCCATCAGGCGCAGGCCCTCGAAGGCGTCGCGGGCGTAGTGGACGTCGCCGTGGTAAATCTCCGTCAGGTCGTTTTCCACATACGAACGCGTGAGCGCCGCGCCGCCGAGCAGCACCGGCCACCGCTCCGCGACCCCGCGGGAGTTCATCTCCTCGAGGTTGTCCTTCATGATCACCGTGGACTTGACCAGCAGCCCGGACATCCCGATGGCGTCCGCCCGTTGCTCCCGCGCGGCCTCGAGGATCGTGGTGATCGGCTGCTTGATGCCGAGGTTCACCACCTCGTACCCGTTGTTGGACAGGATGATGTCCACCAGGTTCTTGCCGATGTCGTGCACGTCGCCCTTGACCGTGGCGAGCACGATCCGGCCCTTGCCGCCGGAGTCGTCCTTCTCCATGTGCGGTTCGAGGTGCGCCACCGCCGCCTTCATCACCTCGGCGGACTGCAGCACGAACGGCAGCTGCATCTGCCCGGAGCCGAACAGCTCGCCGACGGTCTTCATCCCGGACAGCAGGGTGTCGTTGATGATCTCCAGCGGCGGCTTCTCCCCCATCGCCTCGTCGAGGTCGGCCTCCAGGCCGGTACGCTCGCCGTCGACGATCCGCCGCTCCAGCCGTTCGAACAGCGGCAGCGCGGCCAGCTCCTGGGCCCGCGACTCCCGCGAGGACGCCGCCGAGACGCCCTCGAACAGTTCCATCAGCTTCTGCAGCGGGTCGTAGCCCTCGCGGCGCCGGTCGTAGACCAGATCGAGGGCGACTTCCCTTTGCTCGTCCGGAATCCGCGCCATCGGCAGGATCTTCGAGGCGTGCACGATCGCGGTGGACAGCCCGGCCTCGACGCATTCGTGCAGGAACACGGAGTTCAGCACCTGGCGGGCGGCGGCGTTGAGCCCGAACGACACGTTCGACACGCCCAGGGTGGTCTGGACCTCCGGGTAGCGGCGCCGGAGCTCGCGGATCGCCTCGATGGTCTCGATCGCGTCCCGGCGGACCTCCTCCTGGCCGGTGGAAATCGGGAAGGTCAGGCAGTCCACGATGATGTCGGAGACGCGCATCCCCCAGTTCGTGGTCAGGTCCTCGATCAGCCGGGTGGCGACGCGGACCTTCCACTCCGCGGTGCGGGCCTGGCCTTCTTCGTCGATGCACAGCGCGACGACGGCGGCGCCGTGCTCGCGGACGAGGCGCATCACCTTCTGGAACCGCGAATCCGGGCCCGCGCCGTCCTCGTAGTTGACCGAGTTGATCGCGCACCGGCCGCCGAGCCGTTCCAGCCCGGCCTGGATCACCGCGGGCTCGGTGGAGTCGAGCATGATCGGCAGGGTCGACGCGGTCGCCAGCCTGCTCGCCAGCTCCGTCATGTCGGCGGCGCCGTCGCGGCCCACGTAGTCCACGCACAGGTCGAGCAGGTGGGCGCCGTCGCGGGTCTGCTCGCGGGCGATCTCCACGCAGTCCTCGTACCGGCCTTCGAGCATCGCCTCGCGGAACTTCTTGGAGCCGTTGGCGTTGGTCCGCTCGCCGATCATCAGCACGGACGCGTCCTGCTCGAACGGAACCGCTTGGTACAGCGAGGAAACCCCGGGCTCGGGCCGCGGGCGGCGTTCGGCGCGCTCTGCTCCGCGGACGGCTTCGGCCACCTGCCGGATGTGCTCGCCGGTGGTGCCGCAGCAGCCGCCGACGAGGCCGACGCCGAACTCCCGCACGAACCCCGACAGCGCCTCGGCCAGCGCCTCCGGGCTCAGCGGGTACACCGCTCCGTCCGGGCCCAGCTCCGGCAGGCCCGCGTTGGGCATCACCGACAGCGGGACGCGCGCGGACTTCGACAGCGTGCGCAGGTGCTCGCTCATCTCGGCGGGCCCGGTCGCGCAGTTCAGCCCGATGACGTCGATGCCCAGCGGCTCCAGCGCGGCCAGCGCCGCGGCGACCTCGGTGCCCAGCAGCATCGTGCCGGTGGTCTCCACGGTGATCGACGCGATCACCGGGACCAGGCGGCCCTCGGCCGCCATCGCGCGGTGCGCGGCGACGATCGAAGCCTTGGTCTGCAGGATGTCCTGGGTGGTCTCGACGAGCACCGCGTCGACGCCGCCGGCCAGCAGCCCGCGCACTTGCTCGTAGTAGGCGTCGCGCAGTTTCGCGTACGGAGCGTGGCCGAGCGTCGGCAGCTTCGTGCCGGGGCCGACCGAGCCCAGCACGAAGCGCTCGCCGAACTCGTCGGCCGTTTCGCGGGCCAGCCGCGCGCCGGCTTCGGCCAGTTCGAAGATCCGGTCCGCGATGTCGTATTCGGCCAGGTTGGCGAAGTTCGCCCCGAACGTGTTCGTCTCGACCGCGTCGGCCCCGGCCTCCAGGTAGCCGCGGTGGATGCCGCGCACGACGTCCGGGCGAGTGACATTGAGAATCTCGTTGCAGCCGTCGAGCCCGGCGAAGTCGTCCAAGGTCAGGTCGTGGGCCTGCAGCGCCGTGCCCATCGCGCCGTCGGCCACGACGACGCGGGCGGCCAGGGCGTCCAGCAGTGGCGACGAGAGGCGTTCCGGCATGTCGTCCAGGCTACGGTCTCGGGGGAGGCCGGTGGGTCGTAGGCTGGTGCGGTGAGTGACCCAGCCGACGCGATCCAGCGACCCAAGCACGCCGACGAAGACGCCGACCAGCCGACACGCCCGGTGCTGGTCTGTGCCTTCGAAGGCTGGAACGACGCCGGGGACGCGGCCAGTACGGCGCTCGAGCACCTCCAGCTGAGCTGGGACGCCAAGCCACTGGCGGAACTGAGCCCCGACGACTACTACGACTTCCAGGTCAGCAGGCCCACCGTGCGGATGGTGGACGGCGTGACCCGGCGGGTCGAGTGGCCGACGACCACGCTGTCCATCTGCCGCCCGCCCGGGTACGACCGCGACGTCGTGCTGGTGCAGGGCCCGGAGCCGAACATGCGCTGGCGCGCGTTCTGCCAGGAGCTGCTCGAGCACATCGAGCAGTTCGACGTCGCCACCGTGGTCACGCTCGGCGCCCTGCTGGCCGACACCGCGCACACCCGTCCCGTCCCGGTCACCGGCACGGCGTACGACGCCGAGGCGGCCGAGCAGTTCGGCCTCGAGCGCAGCCGGTACCAGGGCCCGACCGGGATCGTCGGGATCTTCCAGGACTTCTGCGTGCAGGCCGGGATCCCAGCGATCTCCATCTGGGCCGCGGTGCCGCACTACGTGTCGCACCCGCCGTCGCCGAAGGCCACGCTCGCGCTCCTCCACAAACTGGAGGACGTGCTCGACGTCGAGGTGCCCCTCGGCGCGCTGCCCGAGCAGGCCGAGGAATGGCAGCGCACGGTCACCGAGATGGCCGAGGAGGACGAGGAGATCGCCGACTACGTGCGCACCCTCGAAGAGCGCGGGGACGCCGAAGTGGAGATGTCGGTCGACGAGTCCAGCGGGGACAAGATCGCCGCCGAGTTCGAGCGGTACCTGCGGCGCCGTCGCCCGGGCCAGGAAGGGCCGGGTTCCGCCGCCAAATGATCTCGCGGGCCGCGCTGTATCTGGGCGGCCTGCTCGGGCCCTTCGGGGCCGGCGTGGTCTCGTCGATGCTGCCCGAGCTCGGCGCGAGCTTCGGCGTTTCGGAGTCCACGGCGGCCACCTCGCTGACCGCGTACCTGCTGCCGTTCGCCCTGACCATGCTGGTGTCCGGGACGCTCGGCGAGCGGTGGGGCCCGGCGCGCACCATCCGCTTCGCCTACGCCGGGTACGTGCTGGTGGCGCTGCTCGCCGTCGTCGCGCCGTGGTTCTGGTTGTTCCAGCTCAGCCGCGGTATGCAGGGTGTATGCAATGCGTTCACGACCCCGCTGCTGATGACGAAGCTCGCGGCGATCACGCCGAAGGAGCGGCTGGGCCGCGCGCTGGGCACCTACGGCGCGATGCAGTCGATCGGGCAGACTTCGGCGCCGCTCGTCGGCGGGCTGGCCGCGGAGGGTTCGTGGCAGTGGGCGTTCGCCGGGATCGCCGCGGTCGCCGCCGTGCTGACGGCGAGCCCGCTGCCTGCTGACGAAGCGCGGCAGGATCGGGTGCGGCTGCGCGACGCGTGGCGGCCGGCCGTGCTGTGGACCGGGTCGATGATCTTCCTGGCGTGGGCGGCGCTGGCCGGTTTGCCGTTCCTGGTGGCGTTCCGGCTGGACGACCTGTTCGGGCTGAGCCCCGGGATGCGGGGCCTGGCGCTGACGGCGTTCGGTGCGCCGGGTTCGTCGCCGCGCGCCTCGCCGGCGGAGTGGCCGACAGGTTCGGCTCGCGCCTGGCGATCGGGGCCGGGCTGGCCGCCGGAGCGTGCGCGATCGCCGCGATCGGGCTGTTCGCCACGCTGCCGGTGGTGGTCGGTGCGTGGGCGGTGGCCGGGGTGTGCGGCCAGCTCGTACTGGTGGGGGTGAACGCGCTGGTGCTCGCCGACGGCGGTGGCGGCGCGATCTCGGTGGTCACGGCGCTCCGGTTCCTCGGGATGTCCGCCTCGCCGACGGCTTTCACCGGCTTGTACCGGCACGATCCGGTGCTCGGGTTCGTGGTGCCCGCCGCCGTGCTGGCCGCGACCGTGCCGCTGGCGGCGGTGCGGTCAAAGAATCTTCCGTAGCGGCACCGGCCCGCGGGCGCGCTTGCGCCATTCGCGCGGGTAGCCGAGCGAGACCTCCTCGAAGCGCACCCCGTCGGCGTGTGTCGTGCGCGGGATGTGCAGATGCCCGAAGACCGCCACCTCGGCGCGGTAGCGCACGTGCCAGTCCGCTGTCTTCGTTGTGCCGCACCACATCGCGAACTCCGGCCAGTACAGCGGCGCGGTCGGATGGCGGTGCAGCGGCCAGTGCGACATCAGGATCGTGCCGTGGTCTTCGGGGATCCGGGCCAGTCGCTGCTCGGTGTACTCGATCCGCTGGGCGCACCAGTCCTGGCGGGAGGGGTACGGGTCTGGTTGCAGGAAGTACTCATCCGTGCAGACGACACCCGCTTCGCGCGCCTGGTCGAGGGCTTCTTCGAGGGACACGTTCTCGGCCTGCGGGGTGCGCCAGCTGTAGTCGTAGAGCAGGAACATCGGCGCGATCGTGAGCGGGCGGGCGGCGTGCTCCCACACCGGGTACTCGTCCTCCGGGGTCAGCACGTCCAGCTCGCGGCAGCGCTCGACGAGGTGCAGGTAGCGCTGCTCGCCGCGCGGGTCGTTCTCCTCGCGGCCGGTGCTCCACAGCTCGTGGTTGCCGGGCACCCACACCACGCGGGCGAAGCGTTCGCGCAGGGTGGCCAGCGTTTCCACCACCTTCGCGATCTTCTCGGCGACGTCGCCCGCGACGAGCAGCCAGTCGTCCGGGGAGCCTGGCCGGACCTCGTCGAGGAGCGGCGCGTTGCCCTGGTGGGTCACGTGGAGGTCACTGGTGGCGTAGAGGCTGGGCACCTCTCAACCGTAACCATCCGCCTCCGCAGCCCGAGCAAGGCGACCGTTCCGGCAGTCACATGGAGCGCCGCCTGCACGTCGAGGAGCATGGCGACGCCGTGCCCGGCGAGCGCCCCGGCGGCCAGCATCCCGGCCGCCTGACAGGCCGCCATCCCCGCGCCCAACGCCGCCGACACTCCCCCGGCTCGCGGGGATTCCCGCTGTATCACCGAAAACAGCCCGGATGCCAGCACGACCGCGGGCGCGCCCACCACAACGAACAGTCCGATGTAGACACCGAACGCCGTGGTGACGTAGGCCGAGTTCCAGATCAGCGCCGACGTCAGGCCCAGCGCCACCGACCCCCAGCCGAGCAGCCGGGCCGGCGCCACGTTCCGGGCGACGGTGGCCACGGCGAAGCCCGCCGCGAACCCGCCGACAGCCTGGACTCCCCGCAGCAGGCCGACTCCGGCGTCCCCTCCCCCGAGCGGCCCGGTCACGAAGACGACGAACAGCACCAGGAACATCCCTTGCGCCACCGAAATCAGCGCGGCGACGCCCGCCGTCACGCGAAGCCGCGGGCTGCGCGCCACGTCAGCGATCCCGTCGAGCCAGCGCACGGGACCTCCGGACGGGGCGGCCGCGTCGAACCGCGGCAGCAGCAGCGCGGCGGCGGTGAGCAGGAACGCGAGGTAGATCCCGACGACCCAGCCGAGACCGGCGAAGCCCAGCACCACCCCGCCCAGCGAACTGCCGCCGAGCCGGGCCACGCTGCTGTTCATGCCCATCAACCCGTTGGCCGCGGTCACGCGCTCCGGGCCGACGAGCGCGGGCACCAGCGCGTTGCGGGCGGGCTCGAACACCGACGCCAGCGCCGACTGCGCGGCCATGAGGAGGTAGATCGCGGCGCCGCCTGCCCACAGCACGGGGACCGAGACCAGCGCCTGGGCGACGCACACCAGGCACAGCACCAGGCGGCGGTCGTAGCGGTCGGCGACCAGCCCGGCGAGCGGGCTCGCGAGGACCATCGGCAGCACCCCGGCGACCATCGTGAGCGCGGTCGACCCGACCGAGCCGGTCGCCTGGTATATGAACACCGGGAGCGCGACCTGGAGCATCCATTCGGCACTTTCGGCGAACAGCCCCGCCACCCACAACCTGGCGAGACCCGGCTCCCGCAACGGGGAGCTCATCAGCTCGGGCTCCCGTCCGCGTCGATCCGGGGGAAGGCCCGCCAATCCGCATGCACGACCCTCGCGTCCGCGGGGGCGTTCTCGCGGATGTTGCCGACGTACGGCCGGACGAGGGCGTCGATCGCGGAGTTCAGCTCCTCCAGTTCGGCCGGGGTGAGGCGCAGGGCGTAGGTGTTCATGCCGACGGCACCGCGCCATTCCGGTTCGAGGGTGTCGGCGCTGTCGAGGAACCGCTGCGCGAGGGTTTCGGCTTCACGCAGCCAGGTTCCGGCGAGCGCGAGGCGTTCGGAGCTGCCGTCGAGCTCCCCGAAGTCGAGCCCCACGGGATTCGCCCGCCACGGCCGCTCCCGCCCGTCCGTGCCCTCCACTCGCTCGACCAGCCCCCACTGCGCGAGCTGCCGCAGGTGCCAGCTGCAGTTCGACGCCGTCGAATCCACCGCCGCGGCGCATTCGCTGGCGGTCCGCGGGCCGACGGACATCAGGTACCCCAGCAGGGCCGAACGCAGCGGATGGGCGAGCGCCCGCATCAGCTCCGCGTCCCGGACCCGCCTGCGCGGCGGCAGCTCGGCCATGACTCCCCCCAACTCTGAAAGAAGTCTTTCGAAAGACTTCTTTCAGAGTTGCGCCCGGCTCACCGGCTGTCAAGACCTTCGCGAATCACACCGCCGCGGGAAGCGCTTTCTCGCGCCGGACCCACGGCAGGTACCCCACCACCAACGCGATCGCGCAGCCCGCGGCCGTGTCGGCGAGCCGGTAGCCGATCGTCTCCCACGTCGTGGCCTGACCGAAGTCCAGCAGCAGCACCACGAGCGGCGTCATACACAGTGCATACAACGTGTATGACCGGTCACGGAGGAACGGTCGCAAGCCCGCGAGCGCCCCCACCGTGCCCACCAGCCACCACGACGACGGGACCCACCACACGGTCAGCGAGCCGACGAGCACACCCGCCGCCGTGCCCAGCGCGCGCTCCCCCGCCCGGCGCAACGCGCCGTCCAACTGCCGGCGCGCCACGATCGCGACGGTGACGGCGATCCAGTAGCCCTTCGGCTGATGCCACAACTGGCCGAGCGCCCCCGCGACCGCGAGGCACAGTGTCAGCCGCGCCGAGTACTGCCAGGTTTTCCAGCGCCGCAAGGACTTCCACCACAGCCGGAACCGCGGCACCGGCAGCGGCTCGGTGCTCGCGACGAGCACCAGTGTCACGACCACAGCCCACGCCGTCCATCGACAGTCCCGTCGTGATGACCAGAAAAGTAAGCGAACGCGTAGCGATTTCGAGCGACGCCCGGCTGAACCCGGTCAGCCCCGAGACCACCGCCGCCGCCGTGACCACACCGGCAACCGAGCGCACCGGAAAGCAGGTCTCCGGTCAGCGGCACCCCCCAGCGCGGCGCGAGTATTTTAGTACGCACACCTTAGTAATAGCAGGATGCGCGCCACCCCAGAAGGTGGCCGACTCCGAGTTCTACAGTTCGATACCCAGCAGAGCGTCGACGGCCGTGCGGACGAGCCCCGGCGCGTCGGCGTCGGTTCCGTTGCCGCGCAAGGCTTCCTCGGCCCAGCCGTCGATCGCGGCGAGTGCCCTCGGGGTGTCCAGGTCGTCGGCGAGGTGATCACGCAGCCGCCCGATGACGTCCTCCGCGGGCGGCGCCGTGGTCAGCGCGACGGCTTCCCGCCAGCGGGCCAGGCGGTGCTCCGCCGCCGTCAGCAGGTCCTGCGTCCACGCGCGGTCTTCGCGGTAGTGCCCCGCGAACAGCGCGAGCCGGATCGCGCCGGCGTCCACGCCGTCGGCCCGCAGCCGCGACACGAACACCAGGTTCCCCCGCGACTTCGACATCTTCTCGCCGTCGAGGCCGATCATCCCGGCGTGCACGTAGTGCCGCGCGAAGGGATGCGAGTCGGCGAGCGCCTCGGCGTGCGCCGCGCTGTACTCGTGGTGCGGGAAGATCAGGTCCGAGCCGCCGCCCTGCACGTCGAAGCCCAGGCCGAGCCGGTTCACCGCGATCGCGCTGCACTCGATGTGCCAGCCGGGGCGGCCCGCGCCCAGCTCCGACTCCCAGGACGGCTCACCGGGCCGTGCCATCCGCCACAACAGTGCGTCCAGCGGGTCGCGCTTGCCCGCGCGGTCCGGGTCGCCGCCGCGCTCGGCGAAGAACTTCGCCATGGTGTCCGCGTCGTAGTTCGACTCGTAGCCGAACCGGCCGGTGGCCGCGCGGTCGAAGTAGATGTCCGGGTACTCCGCGTCGTCCGCACGGTACGCGGCGCCGGAGGCCAGCAGCTTCGCGATCACCTCGACGATCTCCGGGACCGCCTCCACGGCCCCGACGAACTCACGCGGCGGGACCACCCGCAGCGCCTCCATGTCCTCGCGGAACAGCGCCGTCTCGCGCAGCCCCAGCACGATCCAGTCGTCCTGGTCCCGCTGCGCGCGCTCCAGCAGCGGCTCGTCGATGTCGGTGACGTTCTGCACGTAGTGCACGTCGTGCCCGTTGTCGCGCCAGAGCCGGTTCACCAGGTCGAAGGCGAGGTACGTGGCGGCGTGCCCGAGGTGCGTGGCGTCGTACGGGGTGATGCCGCAGACGTACATCCGCGCCGTCTCACCTGGTGCCGTGGGGCGCACCTGCCCGGCCGAGGTGTCGTACAACCGGAGCGGACGCGGGGTTCCCGGGACTCGGGGCAGGGTGACGGATGACCAGGTCTGCATGACCCAACCCTAAGTCCCGCTTCGCCCCGCCCTCCCGGCCGGTGGGAATCCGCAGCTCAACCGCTGATCGTCAGCGCCTTCAGCTGAGCCTGCGTGCCGTAGAAGGTGTCCTGGTTGCCCGGCAGCCGCCCGGTGACCCCGGACTGCCAGAACGTCGCGTTCCAGCCGCCGGGCACCTCGCCCATGCTGGTGTTGAAGCGGGCCAGCCAGAGCACGTGGTCGCCAGAGAACGCCGTGCTGTTCCCGGTGCACCGCTTCCACCACAGCGTGGTGGTGTAGATGATCGGCGTGTGCCCGGTGCGAGCCTTGAGCGTGGTGCTGAAGTCGCGGATCCAGTTGACCATGTCCTGCGGCGAGAGGTTGTAGCACGGCGGCGCGCCCTGGGTGTCCTCCATGTCCAGTGCCGGCGGCAGCGTCATGCCGTCGGAGAACCAGCGCCCGTCGTGGTCGTGCAGGTACGCCGCCTGCGCGGCGCCGGTCGACTTGTCCGGGCGGGCGTAGTGGTAGGAACCGCGGATCATCCCGGCGGCCTTGACCGCGCGGAACTGGGCGAGGTAGTTCGGGTTCGCGTAGCCGACGCCGGCGGTGTCCTTGACGAACGCGAATGTGGCGCCCGCCGCCTTCGCCGCGTTCAGGTCGGGCACTCCCTGGGACTCGCTGATGTCGAACCCGGCCAGGCTCGCCGCCTCGGTGGCCCCGGCGACCGCGGGCATCACCGCTGCTCCGACGGCCAGGGCGACGACGACGGCTACGCGCTGCACAATCCGAATCACGCTCGGAACGCTAAATCAGCCTCGCCGGGACAGCCGCCCGACGTGCGTGTTACCGACCGATCGGGTGATCATTTTCCGAGCGAAGCCGACCAGGTGGCCTCGAGCCCGGCGATCAGCTCCTCCGAAGTCGGGGCACCTTCGGGGTCGAGCAGCCACTGCACGGAAAGCCCGTCGCAGATCGCGATCACGAAGCTGGCCACGGCCTGGCAGCGCCGGTCTTCGGGCGCGATGCCGCCGTCGAGGGACTCCGCGACGAGGGTCGCCACCTTCTGCCGGCAGCGGCGGTACTGCTCGGCGAACTGCTCCCGCAACGAGACCGTGCGCTCCGCCTGCGCGAGAGCCTCCACATAGGACAGCAGGAGGTTCCGGGTGGTGGGCAGGTTGTCGAGCATCGCCGCCCACGCACGGCGGCCGCGTTCGATCGGCGTTGCTCTCGGGTCGGCCATCGCGATCCGGGCCAGGGTGTCGGTCCACTCCTCGAACACCTCGCCGATCGCGGCGTTGAGCAGCCCGGCCTTGGACCCGAAGTGGTAGCCGATGGAATGCAGGTTCGTGCCCGAGGCCGCGACGAGATCCCGCGCCGTGATGTGCGCGTACCCCTTGTCCTCCAGCAGGCGGCGCGCGGCGGCGAGCAGCTCTTCCCGATGACCCACCCGGTGAGGCTAGCAACTGGACAGTGGACTTATACGCGCGTATAACTCGTCTTCAGTTGCCAATCCGACCACAGCCACGGCGGAATCGAGGCCAGGTGGGCCACCGCAGGTTTGTGTCCGCCTTCTTCTGGCCGGATTGCCAACAGGACGCGTCCACCTCACGGCCGAGGAGGCTCCGGGATGACGACCGCCGACGCGCTGCCCCGCGCGAGCACCACCGCCCCGCTGCCGCCGGGCCCACGGCTGCCCGGGCCGGTGCAAAGCCTGCTGTTCGGCAATTTCCGGCAGACGCTCATGCCGCTGCTGCGGCGGCGCTACGGCGACGTGATCAAGCTGTACCTCTACCCCGAGCGGAACGTGGTGCAGCTGGCGAACCTCGAGCACATCAAGACGGTGTTCAGCGGGCCCGTCACCACTTTCCACGCCGGCGAGGGCAACGTGGTGCTCAAGCCGATCATGGGCGAGCACTCGGTGCTGCTCACCGACGAGGACGTGCACCTGCGCGCCCGGAAGCTGCTCATGCCCGCCTTCCACGGCTCGGCGCTGCGCGGCTACCGCGACATGATCACCGAACTGGCCGAGCGCGAGGTCGCCCGCTGGCCCGCCGGGCGGGTGTTCAGCTCGCACGCCCGGATGCAGGCGCTGACGCTGGAGATCATCCTGCGCGTCGTGTTCGGCGTCGCCGAGGGGCCGCGGCTGGACGAGCTGCGCCGCCTGCTGACCAGCGCCGTCGACATCGGGGTGTTCGACATCCTGGGCTGGCACAACGAAAAGCTGCGCCAGTACGGGCCGTGGAAGCGCGCGGCGCGCACGCAGGAACGCATCGACGTGCTGATCTACGCCGAGATCGCCGAACGGCGGGCGGCGCCGGATCTCGGCGAACGCACCGACGTGCTGTCCCGGCTGCTCACGGTGCCCGCCGAGGACGACCACCTCACCGACGCCGAACTGCGCGACCAGCTCGTCACCCTGCTGCTGGCCGGGCACGAGACCACGGCGACCACGCTCGCCTGGTGCTTCCACGAGCTGGCCCGCGACCCGGCACACCACGCCGCCGCGCTGGCGGCCGCCGACGACGGCGACGAGAAGTACCTGGAGGCCATCGCGAAGGAGGCCATGCGCCTGCATCCGGTGATCTCCGAGGTGGCGCGGCGGCTGACCGAAGACATCGAACTGGGCGGGTACCGCATCCCGGCCGGCTACACGGTGATGCCGTCGATCGGCATGGTGCACGGGGATCCCGCGCACCATGCCGCGCCCCAGGTCTTCCGGCCGGAACGGTTCCTGGAGGACGGCGGCCCGGCGACCGGCACGTGGTTCCCCTTCGGCGGCGGGGCGCGGCGCTGCCTGGGCGCGGGATTTTCCTTACTGGAAGCCACGATCGTGCTGCAGGCGGTGCTCTCGCGCTACCACCTCGCGCCCGAACGCCGCCGCCCGGAACGCGCACGGCCCCGGCACATCACGATGGTGCCCGGCCGGGGCGCGCGTATCTCCGTGCGCCCGCGCTAGGGCTGTTTTCACACCCTATGGAGCGAGCATCGCTTCGAGGATGCGTTGCAGCTCAACGCGATCCCGCGGGGTGACCCTCGCCAGCCTGCGGTCGTACTCCGCCGCGAGGGCCGCGAGCGCCCGATCGCGTGCTTGCGCGCCCTCCGCGGTCAGCACGAGCCGATGACGCCGCAAATCCGCCTCGTCGATCTCACGGCGGATAAAGCCCTTGGCGACGAGGTTGCGGACGTAGACCGTCACGCTCGCCTTGGGCAGCAGCAGCGCGGTCGCGATCTCCGCCGGGTACGGCGATGCCTCCACCTCGGCCAGGACGAAGAACTCCTTCGTCTCCAGCCCGAGCTCGGCCAGCTCCCGCGCGCAGGCATCCAGCACGACGCCCAGCAGCCGCTGGTTCAGCCTCCACAGCCGCGCCCCGTCGACTGACACCCGAGCCTCCGTCCGAGGTGGTACCGTTTCGTATTAGTTCCGAACTGTACCAGTTGCCGTTCCGCACCGGCCCCCTAGGACCTCACGAAGGAAGCCACGCATGCTTCAGCACCTCACGATCCCGCGCGGTCCCCTCGAACTCGCCGCCGATCTCCACCTGCCTGACGACGCCGACGCACCGTTGCGCGCGGTGGTGGTCTCCACTCCGGGCAGCAGCGTGAAGGAGCAGATCGGCGCCAACTACGCCTCCCGTCTCGCGGCCCGCGGCATCGCGGCGCTCGTCTTCGATCCCGCCCATCAGGGCCAGAGCGGGGGCGAGCCCCGCGACCTCGAAGACCCCTACCGCCGAGGCGAGGACATCTCCTACGCCATCGACCTGCTCACCACGATCCCCGGCATCGACCCGCGGCGCATCGGCGTCCTCGGCATCTGCGCCGGCGGGGGTTACGCCGTGCACACCGCCCGCACGGACCACCGCATCAAGGCGGTCGGCACGGTCGTCCCCGGCGACATGGGCACCTCGTTCCGCGGCTTCCAGCCCGACGGCCCGGTCGCGGCACTCGACGCCCTCGCGGACGCCCGTATCGAAGAGGCCCGCTCCGGCGTGATGACGAGGGTGAACTGGCTGCCCGACACCCTCGAAGACGCCAAAGCGGCGGGCCTGACCGACATCGACACCACTCAGGCCATCACTTACTACCGCACCGAGCGCGGCGGTAACGCACACTCGACGAACCGGCGCCTCTCGCGCAGCGACTCCCTCCTGCTGGGCTACGACGCGTTCCACTTGGCCGATCAGCTCATGACCCAGCCACTGCAGGTCATCCTCGCCGGACGCCTCGGCAACACCGGCTCCTACGACGCCGGCATGCGGCTGTGGAAGCTGGCCCCCAACCCCGTCGACCTCATGGTGATCGACGGCGCCGGCCACTACGAGATGTACGACGAACCCGAATACGTCGACGCCGCCGTCGAACGACTCACGGACTTCTATACGAACAACCTGTGACCGCCGCGGTCACGGCACTAGCGGCGCCTCGTCCGGAGGTAGTCACCGACGACGGCCGCGCCGAGGCCGTCGAGGTCGGGGGCGATCACCCGGCCGCCGGAGCGCCGCGCGATCTGGTCCACGAACAGTTCCAGGCGCGGGTCGTCCCCGAGCCGGAACACCGTGACCGACGCGCCCAGCTTCGCCAGTCTGTCCACTTCGGACATCGTCTTGTAGAGCGTCCTGGGCTGGGGCGGGTAGTCGAAGACAGCCTCGCCGTCCGGCTCCAGGTGCGCGGTCGGCTCACCGTCGGTCACCATCAGCACCACGGGCTGCGCGTCCGGATGCCGCCGCAGGTGCCTGCCCGCGAGCAGCAGCGCGTGGTGGGCGTTCGTGCCCTGCTCCCACACGCCTTCCAGGCCGACCAGTTCCTCCAGCTCCACCGTCGCCGCGTGCCGCCCGAACGAGATCAGCTGCAGCGCGTCGTTGCGGAACCGGGTCGAGATCAGCTGGTGCAGTGCCAAAGCGGTGCGCTTCATCGGCAGCCAGCGACCCTCCTGCACCATCGACCAGGACGTGTCCACCAGCAGCGCCACGGCCGCGCGCGACCGGTGCTCGGTCTCCACGACCTCCACATCGGACACATCGAGCCGCACCCGGCCGCCGCCCGTGGAAGCCGTCCGCAGCACCGCGTTGCGCACCGTGCGGGACACCTCCCACGGCTGCATGTCCCCGAACTGCCACGGCCGGCTCGAACCCGTCGGCTCCCCGGCCGCGCCGGCCGACTCCTGCTCGCGCTCGCCCGTCTTGCCGCGCAAGGAGTTCACCACGTCGGCGAGCACCGTCTCGCCCAACCGCCGCAAAGCCTTGGGCGACAAGCGAAGCGAGCCATCCGGCGCGCGCTCGAACAGGCCCTGCCTGCGCAGTTCGCGCTCCAGCTCGGACAACCGGCGCGCGTCCACCCCGGCATCCGGGCCGAGCTGACGCTCCAGCGCGTCCATGTCGATGTCTTCCAGGCGGGCGCCCGGATAGGACTGGGCGAGCTGCTCGGCCAGCGCGTCGAGCTCGCCGAGATCCTGCATCGCCTGCGCGCCTTCGCCGAGCCCGAGCGGGTTCTTGCCACGGAACCGGCCGGACGACGTCCAGTCCTCCCCCGGCCGCAGCGACTTCAGCTGAGCATCCAAATTGGACAGTTGCTGCGCTATCCGCGGGTCACCGAACGCCTGCTGCGCGAGCCCGGCCAGCTCTGCCCGCTGCTCGTCGGTCATCGAGTTCATCATCCGCTGCGCGGCGGCCGCGCGGGCGGCGAGCGCGTCGATCAGCTCTTCGACGTTCCGCGGGTTCTCGGGGAAGAACTCCCCGTGCCGCCGCATGAACTCCTCGAACCGCTCGTCGATGTCGTCGAAGCCCCGCGCGTGCGCGTCGAGGAGCGCGTTGAGGTCCGAGAGCATCTGGTTGATGCGCTCGACGTCCTCCGGGCTCGTGTTCTGCAGGGCCTGCTTCATGCCCTCGAACCGCGACTCCAGCATCTCGCGGCCGAGCAGGTCCTGGATCTTCTCGTAGTTCTCGCGGCCTTGCTCGGACCGCCACTGGTAGTCCGCCAGCTCCTGCACCTGCGCCGCGGTGCCCGGCGGCAGCGCGTCGAGCTCCGCCTCCTGCAGGCGCGCGTCGTCGGACGGGTCCGGGAAGAGCGCCCGCCGCTCGGCGTCCAGCGCCTCGTTCAACAGCCGCTGGACCTCTTGCAGCGTGCCGTCGAGGTTGTTGCGGCGCTGGATTTCCGAACGGCGCTGCCACACGCGGCGGGTCAGCTCGTCCAGGCCCGACGTGTCGCGGGTGCCGCGCCGGAGCAGCTCCTCCAGCGCCGAGCGCGGCGAGGAACCGCCCATGACGTCCTCGCCGATCTCGTCGAGCGCGTCACGCAGGTCGATCGGCGGCGCCAGCGGATCCGGCCCGTCGTGCCAGGGGCCGTACGAGTAGCCCTCGGGGACGGCAGTCACGGCCCGTACACCGTTGTCGCGTCGTCGGAATCCTTGGCCAGCTGCCGGGCCAGGTACAGCGACTCCAGCGCCAGCTCGACCGCCGCGGCGATCCGGCCCGGCGGGTCCTCCGAGGACACCCCGGCACGGACCGCGACCTCGTGCAGCACCGGCAACTCCGGCAGTGCGGAGAGCACGTCGGAACCGGGCACCTTCTCGCCCGTGGCGACGAGATGCCCATCCGCGACGGCCTCGACCAGCGGGCGCAGGTTCAGCCCGCCGAAGCGGTCCCGCGCCGTCTCGGCCACCGCGCGGCGCAGCAGGTGCACCAGGTGCTCGTGCTCGCGGCCTTCCTCGCCGGGCTCGAACTCGATCTTGCCGCGCAGTACGGCGGGCACCGCGTCGAGGTCGACCGGGCGCGCCACCGCGGGCTCTTCGCCGGTGAGCGCCGAACGGCGCAGCGCGGCCGCCGCGACCGTCTCCGCCGCCGCCACCGCGAACCGGGCCGAAACGCCCGAACGCTGGTCGATCACGGTGGACTCGCGCAGGTTCCGGACGAACCGGGCCAGCACCTCCAGCAGCGGCTCGCCGACCTCGGCGACGAGGTGCGCCTCCTGGCGGACGACGTCGACCTCGGCGGCCACGTCGAGCGGGTAGTGGGTGCGGATCTCCGCGCCGAAGCGGTCCTTGAGCGGGGTGATGATCCGGCCGCGGTTCGTGTAGTCCTCGGGGTTCGCGGTGGCGACCATGAGCACGTCCAGCGGCAGCCGCAGGGTGTACCCGCGGACCTGGATGTCGCGCTCCTCCATCACGTTCAGCAGCGCGACCTGGATGCGCTCGGCCAGGTCGGGCAGCTCGTTGATAGCGACGATGCCGCGATGCGCCCGCGGCACGAGCCCGAAGTGGATGGTCTCCGGGTCACCGAGGCTGCGGCCCTCGGCCACCTTCACCGGGTCGACGTCGCCGATCAGGTCACCGACGCTCGTGTCCGGCGTGGCGAGCTTCTCGGTGTAGCGCTCACTGCGGTGTTTCCAGGTGACCGGCAGCTCATCGCCGAGCTCGGCCGCGCGCCGGATGGAGGCGGGGGTGATCGGCTCCAGCGGGTGCTCGAACAGCTCGCTGCCCTCGATGACCGGGGTCCACTCGTCGAGCAGCCCGGCCAGCGTGCGCAGCAGCCTCGTCTTGCCCTGGCCGCGCTCGCCGAGCAGCACCACGTCGTGCCCCGCCAGCAGGGCGCGCTCGAACTGCGGCAGCACCGTGCGCGAGAACCCGACGATGCCCGGCCACGGGTCCCGGCCGGACCGCAGCGCGGCGAGCAGGTTGTCGTGGATTTCGGCTTTGATCCCGCGCGGCTGGTAGCCCGCCGCGCGCAGCTCCCCCGCGGTGCGGGGAAGGTGTTCGGGTACGGGGTTCACCCTTACGACGCTACTGATCCGCGAGCCGATCGTCGACGTGGAGTAGCTCCAGGTTGACCCGGCGTTGGTACGCCGTCCGGAGGACTGCCGTACGCTGGATCGCCGTGTGCTGTCCCAGTGCGACCCTGACGGTGTGGACCTCGGCCTGGCTTTCCGGTGCCGCGGCGCCGGACGACGTGCTCGATGCCCTGCTGGCGTGGGGTGAGGCCCATGAAGTCGTCACCGGCGACGCGGAGTCCGCGGTGGCGCTGGACCTCCCGCTGGCCGGTGACTTCCCCGCGACCCCGGTGCAGCTGCTGGCTTCGCTACGGGCGAACGGAGTCGGCGCGGCCCAGCTGCTGCTGCCCGTGCCGGGCGACGTGCGCGGGCTCGGCGGCGGTGGCCCGTTCGCCGAGGCGGCGTTGAAGGCGGGCGAGGCGATGCTGCTACCGGACGCGGGGTTCGGCCTTGTGCCGCAACCGATCGCGGAGGGCCTCGTCCGGTGGACTGTGTACAAAGTGGACACTTCGGCGACGCCGGAGTACGTCGGCCTGGCCGACGCTGAGCACGGCCTGACGGATGCGATCCGCGATTCCGCGGGAGCGCTGAAGGCATTGGACGTGGCGAAGGACCGGCCCGGGGTGCGGGCGGAACTTTCGGCCTGGCTGCGGGCGCGGCCGCGCGCGGACTGGCCCGCCGGGATGCCGGGGCGCGCGCTGCGGGTGTTGCAGCGGGCGGAGGAGATCGGCGCGATCCTGGCGCTGGCGGCGAGCGACGAACCAGGTGGCGCGGTGTCCGCTTCGGCGGCCCTGCTGCGCGCGGATGCCTTGCGGCCACTGGGAAACGCGGTGCGGGTCGCCCGGTACGCCGCGGTGAACGAGGCGGTGCGGATCTTCAGCGACCAGGCGGAACGGCCTCAGTAGCCCGGAGCGGTGCGCTCGCCGCCCGGGGCGGGCGAGTTGGCGGCTCGGGTGGGCAAGTTTGCCGCCCGGGGCGGCGAGCTGGCCGCTCGGGGCGGCATGTTGGCCCCTCCCGCAGGTTGGCCTCTCCGGCAGGCGAGTTTGCCGCTCGGGGCGGCGAGTTTGCCGCTCGGGCGGGCGAGTTTGCCGCTCGGGCGGGCGAGTTTGCCGCTCGGGCGGGCGAGTTGGCCGCTCGGGGCGGCAAGTTTGCCGCTCGGGCGGGCGAGTTTGCCGCCCGGGGCGGCGAGTTGGCCCCTCCCGCAGGTTGGCCTCTCCGGAAGGCGAGTTGGCCGTCCGGGGCGGCGAGTTTGTCGCTCGCGCGCGAGTTCGCGGCTCCCGCAGGCGGCCAACTCGCCGCCCTGGACGGCAAACCCGCGCGCGGGAGGGGCCAACATGCCCGCGGCGGCGGCCAACTCGCCTCGGGCATGTTCGCCTTCCCCGCACGCAAGTTCGCCCCCAACCCGCCAAGTTGGCCGCTCGCGCAGGCAGGTTCGCTACCGTGCCGGGCGCCGGGCGGGCTCGCAGCAACCCGGCGCGCAGACGGCGCCGTTCACGGTGCAGCCGGCCGCCGGGAACTCCGACAGCTTCCGCGCCGGCGCGCCGGACACGTGCTCCCGCACCAACTCCACCACCAGCTCGGCGAATCGCGGGTCGCTGTTCGGGGTCGCGGCGCGGGCGAAGCCCATGCCCAGTTCCGCCGCGCGCTCGGCCGCTTCGTTGTCCAGGTCCCAGATCACCTCGAGATGATCCGACACGAACCCCACCGGGCACACCACCACGGCGCGCTCCCCGCGTTCGTGCAGGACATCGATGTGGTCGACGATGTCCGGCTCCAGCCAAGGAATCCGAGGCGGCCCGGACCGGGACTGCCACACCACGTCGTACTCCGGAACACCCGCCTCGAGCGCGACGAGCCGGGCGGCTTCGGCGATCTGGCGCGAATACCGGTACCCGCCCTCGGAAGGCGGCCCCGCGGCGGCATCGGCGCTCACCGGCACCGAGTGCGCCGTGAACACCGTGCGCGCGCCCTCAAGACCGCTGTGCGCCGCGCGCACCGCGTCGGCGAAGGAAGACACGAACAGCGGGTGGTCGAAGAACTGCCGCAGCTTCACCAGTTCCGGCGCGTTCTCCCCCACCGCCGCGCGGGCGCGCTCGATGTCCTCGTCGTACTGACGGCACGCGGAATACCCGCCATACGCGCTCGTCGGGAACACCAGCGCGCGCCGCACACCGTCCGCGGCCATGCGGGCCACCGTGTCCTCGACCATCGGCCGCCAGTTGCGGTTGCCGAAGTACACCGGCAACTCCAGGCCCTGGGCCGCCAGCTCCTTCTCCACCGCGCCGATCGCCTCGCGGTTGAGCCGGTTGATCGGCGACACGCCCCCGAAGTGCTGGTAGTGCTCGGCGACCTCGGCCAGCCGCTCGGGCGGCACCCCGCGCCCGCGCGTCACGTTCTCCAGGAACGGCATGACCTCGTCCGGCCCCTCGGGCCCGCCGAAGGACAACCACAGCACCGCGTCGTAACTCACGGTCCTCATCTTGCCGTTATGGCCGCCGCCACGCCCGGCCGGGGACACCCCGGGAAAAACACCGCCGTCACGCCGCCGGAACGGCGTGACGGCGGCCGGGCTCACAGGCCGAGCGCGTGCACCCCGCCGTCGACCCAGATCATCGAGCCCGTGGTCGCGGGCAGCCAATCGGACAGCACCGCGCAGATCGATTTCGCCACCGCCGTGGGATCTTCGGCGGCCCAGCCGAGCGGGGCGCGGTCGCCCCAGCCGCCTTCCAGCTCCCCGAACCCGGGGATGGACTTGGCGGCCATCGTCTTCACCGGCCCCGCGGAGACCAGGTTGACCCGGATGCCCTCCGGGCCGAGCTCCCGCGCCAGGTACCGGTTGACCGACTCCAGCGCCGCCTTCGCCACGCCCATCCAGTTGTACGCGGGCCACGCGACGCGGGCGTCGAAGTCCAGGCCGACGATCGACGAGCCGCGCGAGAGCAGCGGCAGGCACGCCACCGCCAGCGACTTGAACGAATACGCCGACACCTGCACCGCCACCGACACGTCCTCCTTCGGCGCGTCCAGGAAGGGCGCGCCGAGGCAGGACTGCGGGGCGAACGCGATCGCGTGCAGCACGCCGTCGAGCCCGTCCACGTGCTCGCGGACCCGGTCGGCCAGCGTGTCCAGGTGCTCCTGGTTCTGCACGTCCAGTTCGATCACCGGGGCGGGCTCGGGCAGCCGCTTGGCGATCCGCTCCACCAGCGACAGCCGGCCGAACCCGGTGAGCACCACCTTCGCGCCCTGTTCCTGCGCGGCCCTTGCCGCGTGGAACGCGATCGACGCGTCGGTGATCACGCCGGTGATCAGCAGCCGCTTACCTTCGAGCAGTCCGGGCAAAACGAGTCCTTTCGCCAAGGGTTCAACGGGAAAACTAGTGGCCCATGCCGAGGCCGCCGTCGACGGGCAGCACCGCGCCGTTGACGTAGCCCGCCTGGTCCGACGCCAGGAAGCCGACCGCCGCGGCGATGTCGGCGGGGTCGCCGTAGCGGCCGGCCGGGATCTGGGCGAGGGTGGCCGCTCGCTGGTCCTCGGTCAGCGCGTTGGTCATGTCGGTGACCACGAACCCCGGCGCGACCACGTTGGCCGTGATGTTGCGCGAACCGAGCTCGCGCGCGAGCGAGCGGGCGAAGCCGACGAGCCCGGCCTTGCTGGCCGCGTAGTTGGTCTGCCCCGCGCTGCCGGAGAGCCCGACCACCGAGGAGATGAAGACGAACCGGCCCCATTTGGCGCGCAGCATCCCGCGCGAGGCGCGCTTGGCGACGCGGTAGGCGCCGGTCAGGTTCGCGTCCACGACCTTGGCGAACTGCTCCTCGCTCATCCGCATCAGCAGCGTGTCGTCGTTCATGCCCGCGTTGGACACCAGCACCTCGACCGGCCCCTGGTGCTCCTCGACCTGCTTGAACGCGGCGTCGATGGCCTCGGAGTCGGTGACGTCGGCCTGGACGCCGAACAGCCCCTCGGGCGCCCCGGAGCCCCGGTGCGTGACGGCCACGCTGTGCCCCTGCTCGGCCAGGCCCCGCGCGATCGCCAGCCCGATGCCGCGATTGCCTCCGGTGACCAGTACGGACCGTCCCACGTGCCTGCTCCTCCTGCTCGTCCAGCATGGCTTTCGCGCTGAGGTTAACCGCTGGCCGGAGCCTTGTCCGCACCCGCCACCGCTACCCGGCGGTAGGGCCGGTGACCTCCCGGGAGCCGGATCACACCCCCGGCGCGCCGCTGGTGATCGACACTCCGCGCTATCGTCACGCTGATGGCCAAGACGATCGCGCGGCTGCCCATCCGGGTCCGCTACCACGAATGCGACCAGCAGGGCATCGTGTTCAACGCCCACTACCTCGCCTACTTCGACATGGCCTCGCTGGAGTTTTTCCGGGAAGTCTTCGGCTCGTACGAGAACCTGCGCGCCCGCGGCGTGGACACCGTGGTGGCCGAATCGAACCTGACCTACCGCGCGCCCAACCGCTACGACGACGACATCGTGGTGGAGGTCGGGGTGGAGCACCTCGGGCGGACGTCGCTGATCCTGGTGTTCACGATCGTGCGCGACGGTGAGGTCGTCACCGCCGGCACGAACCGCTACGTCTTCGTGGACGCCGAAAGCCTGGCCAAGGCCGCTCCCCCGGACGACGTGCGGGAGAAGCTGGCCGCGCTGCTCTAGGCCTCCTGCACGCCGGGTTTTCCGTCCTCCACGACGAAACTCGCGCGCGTGCCGACCGGCGCGCCGGTCGTGGTCACGTAGGGCACCACGCGGAAGTCGCTGCGCCAGCGCTGCCGGTCGACGTTCACCCGGACGTACCCGCGCTGGCTGTTGAAGAACTTCAGGTGCGGGTTGGCGGCGAGGAAGGTCTTACCGCCGTCGGTCATGTCCGCGCCGTCGCCGCCGCTGGTGATCGACGTGCCGACGAACTCGCTGCCGACCGTCGCCGAATCCGGGTCGCCGTAGTCGCGTTTGAGGTCCCAGGCGTAGTTCTGGTGCCGGTCGCCGGTGATCACCACGAGGTTGCGCACGCCGCGATCCTGCGCGGCGGCGAGCACGCGGTCGCGGTCGGCGACGTAGCCGTCCCACGGGTCGAGGAACACGTTCACGGCGGGCCCGGCGTCCTGGTCGGTCTGCCCCATCGGTGCCTGGTTCGCGAGGACCTGCCAGCGTGACCGCGAGGCGGAGAAGCCGTTGATCAGCCAGTCCCGCTGCTCGGCGCCGAGGATGGTGCGGCCGGGGTCGAACCGCTCCGTGCAGGTGGCCGAAGAGCCGTCGCCGCAGGGCTGGTCGTCGCGGAACTGACGGGTGTCGAGGACGGTGAAGTCGGCGAGCGTGCCGTAGGGCAGGCGGCGGTGCAGGCCCCAGTCCGGGCCGGACGGGATCTGCGCGTGCCGGTAGGGCAGGTGCTCGTAGTTGGCCTGGAACGCCTGCGCGCGGCGCTGCCGGAAGATCACCGGGTCCTGGTCGGGCTCGGTGTCCTCCTTGGAGTGATCGCCCGCCCAGTTGTCCTCGACCTCGTGGTCGTCGATGGTGTGGATCCACGGGAAGCGCGCGTGTGCCTGCTGCAGCGGGGTTTCGGCCTTGTAGAGCGCGTACTGCAGGCGGTAGCGGGCCAGGTCCATCGCCTCGGTGGTGAACTTCGGGTCGACCGTCACGCCGCGTTTGTTGGTGCCCACGCCGGATTCGTAGATGTAGTCGCCGAGGTGCACGACGAGGTCGAGGTCCTCCTCGGCCAGGTGCTCGTACGCGGTGAAGTAGCCGTCCTGCCAGGCCTGGCAGGAGGCGAAGGCGAAGTTGAGTTCGCGCGGCGAGGACCACGGCAGCGGGGCGGTGCGGGTACGGCCGACCGGCGAAAGCTCGCCACCGGCGCGGAACCGCTAGAAGTACTCGCGGTCGGGCAGCAGCCCGGAGATCTCGGGGTGCACCGAATGCGCCAGCTCCGGCGTGGCGACCACGCTGTCCCGGCGCACGACCGAGCGGAATCCCTCGTCCAGCGCGACTTCGTACTCCACGCGGACCGGCGTGGCGGGCATGCCGCCCTTGCCGTCGGCGGCGAACACCTCGGGCGCCAGCCGGGTCCACAGCACCACGCCGTCGTGCAGCGGATCGCCGGACGCGACGCCCAGGGTGAACGGGTACGTGCCCTTGACCGGGCTCGCGAACGCGCTCGCCGAGTTCCAGGCCCCGGTGCCGAGCAGGACCGCAGCGGCGCCCGCGCTCCCGAATCCGAGGAAGCGGCGGCGGGACAGGCCGTTCGGGGGCGCGACCATGCGAGAACCTCCTGTGGTGGGATGGTGTTCCCGGATGCTGTGCGCCCGAAGTGTCCACGGCCCGACTTAAGATCCACTTCCAGGTGAAGGGAAGAAGAGCAGCAGGATGTTCCGCGTTCTGTTCTACCGCCCCGAGATCCCGCCCAACACGGGCAACGCGATCCGGCTGTCCGCCAACACCGGGGTGGAGCTGCACCTGGTCGAGCCGCTGGGTTTCGCCTTCGAGGACAAGCATTTGCGCCGCGCCGGGCTCGATTACCACGACCTCGCGCACGTGCGGGTGCACCCCGATCTGGCCTCGGCGTGGGAGGCGTTGCTGCCCGCGAACGTGTACGCGTTCACCGCGCACGCGAAGCGCTGGTACACCGATGTCGCCTACCAGTCCGGTGATGTGCTGATGTTCGGCCCCGAGTCGGTCGGCCTGCCCCCGGAGGTGCTGGCGGCGCCGGAGATCACCGACAGCGTCAAGCTGCCGATGCGGCCGGGGTCGCGATCACTGAACCTCGCCAACACCACGTCCATCGCGATCTACGAGGCGTGGCGCCAGCACGGGTTCGCGTTCAGCGGCTGAGCTCGGCCGCGCGGGCGAGCCAGTCCGCGACCTCTTCGTCCACGTCCTCGGGCGCCTGCAAGGGAATCCGGGCCGTGAGCGCGTCGTCGCGCAGCACCTGCGGCGACTCGAGCCTGCCCGTGGTCTCGATCCCGTCGAGCCGCAGGCCGAGATCGACGCGGGTTTTGGTGGTGGCCTTGACGACGGCGAACTTGCGGCGCGGCGTGGACAGCGTGACGTAGGTCTTGCGGGCGCCGACCTCGACCTCGTCGAGCGCCGCGGCGAGCGCGACCACCTTGTCGTAAACCGGGCGCAGCGCGGGCCTGTCGGCGTACTGACCGTCGACGAGCGCGCTCGCGTCCGCGGTCAGGAAATCCGGGTACCCGAAGCGTTCCATCACCAGCAGCATCTGCGCGTACCCGGTGACGCCCTGGCCCGCGAGCCACTCACGCAGCTCGGCCTCAGTGCCGATGCCCGTCCCCGCGACGCGGCGATTCCACTCGTCGACGCCTTCGCCGGTGCGCCGCTCGAGCAGCTCCGCGGACCAGCTCCGCATCCGTTCCCACGCCGTGACCTCGACCATCGGCCCAGGCTAGAGCCTGCTCAGGGCAGGCGCTGGCCGATGAACAGCGAGCTGCCCGCGGCGACGATGAGACACAGCGTGCCGAGCACGAACCACGGCTTGCTCGCGTCCGCTTCCTTGAGCTCGTATCCGATCTGCTCGCCGAGGTCGTCGTAGACCTGCTTGAGCTGCTCGGCCGAGCCCGCCTGGTAGAAGTCCCCGCCGGACAGCCGCGCGACCTCCTGCAGGGAACCGTCGTCGACGTCCACCGGGACCTCGCGGCCGTCGATGGTGACGCTGCCGTGGTTGGTGCCGAAGGAGATCGTGGAGATCGGCACCTGCTGCTTCTTCGCCTCCTGCGCCGCGGTGAACGCGCCGCGCGGCGCGTAGAGGTCCTCGGGCACCGTCTGCTTGCCGTCACTCATCAGCACGATCCGCGCCGGCGGCGGCCCGTCGGCCCCGCCGACCATCGACGAGAACCCGTCGATCGACTGCAGCGCCGCGTAGATCCCCTCGCCGGTGGCGGTGGACTGGGCCAGTTTCAGCCCGTCGATCGCGGTGACCACGTTCTGCCGTTCCGTGGTGGGCGCGACGAGCACCGTCGCCGTGCCCGCGAAGGACACCAGCCCCAGGTTGATGCCCGGGGTGAGCGCCCTGGCGAAGGAGTTCGCCGCGTCCTGCGCCGCCTTGATCCGGGTGGGCTTGACGTCGGTGGCCTCCATCGACAGCGACACGTCGATCACCAGCATCACGGTGGCCCGGTTGCGCGGCACCTTCTGCTCGGCGGTGGGCCCGGCCAGGCCCACGGTGAGCAGGATGAGCGCGACGATCAGCAACGCCGCCGGCACGTGCCGCGGCCAGCCCTGCGCGCGCGGGGCGACCTTGTCCAGCAGCGCCAGGTTCGCGAAACGCAGGGTGCGCTTGCGGCGCGCCCGCTGCACCAGCACGTAGCCGGCCACGACGGCCGCCACCACGATGAACAGCAGGAACCACCACGGGGCACTGAACCCGCTCAGACTCACGCGGCTCCCCCAGACCAGCGGCGCTTACGGGCCACCACGAAGCGGACGGTGTCGGCGACCCAGTCGGAATCCGTGCGCAGCACCAGATGCGCGGCACCGGCCTGGCGCAGCGCGCGGGCGACCTGATCGCGATGGGCCTGCGCGGCGGCGGCGAACTCGCGGCGCAGCAAGGCCGAAGCGTGCACTTCGCGCTGTTTCCCCGTTTCCGGGTCGGCGAGGACGACGGTGCCGACCTCCGGCAGGTCGATGTCCCGCGGGTCGAGCACCTCGACCGCCATCAGCTCGTGCCGCGCGGACAGCGCCCGCAGCGGCCTCTGCCACTCGGTACCGCCGAGGAAGTCCGAGACCACCACGACGAGCCCGCGCCGCCGGGGCGGGCGCCGCAGCTGCTCGATGATGGCCGCCAGGTCACCCCGGGTGCCTTCGGCCGCGCGCGGCATCTGCGCGAACTTGCGCAGCAGGCTGCGGGCGTGCGCCCGGCCGCCGCGCGCGGGGATGCGGACCGTCTCCGCGCCGTTGGACAGGATGGCGCCCAGCCTGTTGCCGCCGCCCCCGGTGAGGTACGCGATCGCGGCGACCGCGCACAGCGCCAGATCCCGCTTTTCGCTCAGCGCCGTGCCGAAGTCGAGGCTCGCCGACAGGTCCGCGGCCACCCACGTCTCCAGTTCGCGATCGGCCACCGTCTCCCGGATGTGCGGGACGGTGGTGCGGGCGGTGACCGCCCAGTCCATCCGGCGGACGTCGTCACCGGGCTGGTACGGGCGAGCCTCCCCCGGCTCCGAACCGGGGCCCGGCACCAGGCCGAGATGGTTGCCCTGCAGCAGCCCGTCCAGCCGGCGCCGCACGTCCAGCTCCAGCTGGCGCAGGCCCGCTTCGAGCCGGTCGCCCCGCAGGATCGGCGGGGCCCACGGCGGCCGCTTCTCGTTCTTGTCAGTCACTTACCGCCCCGGTGCCCCCATCGAGACGGGCTGGCCGGGGCCGCCCTGCGGCCGGGCGGACACCTGCGGCAGCGGCACCGTCTGCAGGACCCGGTTGATGATGTGGTCCAGCGGGACCGCGTCGGCCAGCGCGTCGTAGGAGAGCACCAGCCGGTGCCGCAGCACGTCCGGCACCACGTCCACCACGTCCTGCGGGAGCACGTAATCCCGGCCGCGGACGAGCGCGAGGGCGCGCGCCGCGGCGATGATGCCGAGGCTCGCGCGGGGCGAGGCACCGTAGGAGACCCAGCCCGCGACGTCGGTGAGCCCGTGCTCGGCCGGGGTGCGGGTGGTCAGCACGAGCCGCACCACGTAGTCGACCAGCGCGTGGTGCACGAAGACGTTCGACGCCACCTGCTGCAGCCGGACCAGCTCGGCCGGGCTGAGCACCTCGTGCGGCTCCGGCGCGGCGACGCCCATCCGGTAGATGATCTCCCGCTCCTCCTCGGCCGTGGGGTAGTCCACGACGATCTTGAACAGGAACCGGTCGCGCTGGGCTTCGGGCAGCGGGTACACGCCCTCGTTCTCGATCGGGTTCTGGGTGGCCAGCACGAGGAACGGGTCGGGCATCGGGAAGGTCTTGCCCCCGATGGACACGTGCCGCTCGGCCATCACCTCGAGCATCGCCGACTGCACCTTGGCCGGTGCGCGGTTGATCTCGTCCGCGAGCACGAAGTTGGCCACCACCGGGCCCAGCTCGACGTCGAACTTCTCACTGCCCTGGCGGTAGATCCGGGTGCCGAGGATGTCCGCGGGGACGAGGTCGGGGGTGAACTGCACCCGCGAGAACGTGCCGCCCACGACGCGCGCCACCGTCTCCACCGCGAGGGTCTTCGCCACGCCGGGCACGCCCTCCAGCAGCAGGTGCCCCTTGGCCAGCAGGCCCACCAGCAGCCGCTCCACCAGCCTGTCCTGTCCGACGATCACCCGCTTGACCTCGAACACGGTGCGTTCCAGCAGCTGGCCGTCGCGGGCCGGGGTCGCGGCCTGCTGCCCGTTCGTGCCGTCGGCGGCGTAGCCGGGCTCGGTCACGGTTCCCTCCTCGTTCACGTTCGCGTCCTCCTGCGACCGTATCGGTAGTCAACCTCACGGCCGGTGTGAGGGCTGTGAGCTGTCCCGGTGGCGGCCGAGGTCATCCGGGGTGTCGATGTCCTCGCTCTCCCCGTGTCCGGCCGGGACGGTGCGGTACTCCAGCGCGCCGAACACTTGGCGCAGTGAGGAATTCGCCGTCCGCGCGGGCATGGCGGCGCGCAGCGGGCCGGCCCGCCATACGCCGATCAGCCATTGCTCGCGCCCGTCCGGATCGACGAGCAGCGCCCCTTCGGCGCCCTCGGCCGCGGCCGCCAGCCTGTCCACTGTGGAGGGGCGCACGGCCGCGAGATCCCCTGCCAGCACAGCCACCGTCCCCACTTCCGGTGGCAGCACGGCGAGCCCCGCGGCGAGCGCCGCCACGGGGCCGCCGCCCGGCGGCTCCTCCCGCGCCCAGCGCACGCCGGTGATCGCGGCCCGCTCGGGGCCGACCACGATGACCGGCGAGGCGCCCGCGAGCGCGTCGATCACCTTGCGCAGCAACGGTTTTCCGCCGATCTCGAGCATCGGTTTGTCCACTCCGGACAGCCGGCGGGCGGCGCCACCGGCCAGCACGATCCCGGCGAGCTCAGCCATCTCCCCAGGCTAAGGGGTGACGGGCGGGCACTACAGGTAGGGCCGCGTGATCATCTCCAGCCCGTGCCCCGACGGGTCGGGGAAGTAAACCCCGCGCCCGCCGTGCTCGGTGTTGGTCTCCCCCGGGCGCGTCCGCCGCGGGTCGGCCCAGTGTTCGATGCCCTCGTCGCGCAGGCGCGCGTAGGCCCGGTCGAACAACTCGTCGTCGACGAGGAAGGCGTAGTGCTGCGGCTGGATTTCCGCCGGTGGCTCGGCGAACTGCAGCAGCACGCCGTCGGCGAGCCGGATGTTGGCGAACGGGCCCCAGGACGGCGCCTCCGCCGCCTCCAGCAGCTCGCGGTAGAACCGCGCGGACGCGTGCTTGTCCGTGCTGGCGATGATGGTGTGGTTGAAGGTGGCTGACATGACTGCTCCTCGGCGTGGTGGTGAACCTGGTTTCTCGGCGGTGTTCGCACACCGCCGGGGGAGGTCCACGCGGCCGGGGCGTCAGTCGTCCACCGGGTCGCCTTTCCGTGCGAGGCTCGGCGCCATCCCGGTGATCATGGCTTCCAGGTTAGGCGGTCCGCGGCGCGGGCCGCAACGGAATTGCCGGGATCGGAAGATCCGCGCGGTGGCCGTTGCCGTGGCGAGCTCCCTCCCCTCGTCGTCCACCAGTTCGCCCGCGAGGAAACCGGTCGAGCCGGTGCGATGCACGACGCGGCCGCGCCCGTGGAGCACGCCGGGCCCGGCCGGGCGCAGGTAGTTCACCTTCAGCTCCAGCGTCGGTGCCGACTCCCCCGGGCCCAGCGTGGCGACGAGCGCCGCGCCGAGCGTGTCGTCCAGCATGGCAGCGAGGAAGCCGCCCTGGACTTTTCCCCACGGGTTCAGGAATTCCGGGCCCGCGGTGAACCGCACCGCGATCGTGCCCGCTTCGGGCTCGACCGACTCCAGCTCCCAGCCGAGCGTGCGCGCCGCGGGCGGAGGTGGGACGCGGCCCGCGAGGAAATCCCAGAACGGGCCTGTTCTCTGCTGCACGGGCCGGACTTTAACCGCGCACCCCGACAATTCCGCGGCGCCGAGTTGCCGTGATGCGGCCGGGAGTGCCAGTTTGGCGGACGTGATCACCAGAACCGCGCTGACCGGCGTCCGTGTCTTCGACGGCGAGCGCGTCACCGAAGCCCGCACGGTCGTCATCGACGGCGACGTACTCGGCACCGATGCCTCGGGAGCGCACGAGATCGACGCGTCCGGCGCGGTGCTGCTGCCCGGTCTCATCGACGCCCACGTCCACCTGCACGGCGCGGAAACGTTGCGCGCCTTGGCTTCCTGGGGTGTGACCACCGGGCTCGACATGGCGTGCTGGCCACCGGAGCGGGTCGCGCGCCGCGGTGCCCGGCGCGGCCGACTTCCGCACCCCGGGCGCGCCCGCGATCGGGCCGGGCGGGAACCACGCCCGGATGCCGGGGATGCCGCCCGAAGCGATTGTGACGACACCTGCCGAAGCGCGCGCTCACGTCGAGGCGCGCGTTGCCGAAGGCGTCGACTACATCAAGGGCGTAGCCGAAGCGCCGGGAGACGGCGGCCCGTCCGCCGAGACGCTGCAGGCCCTAGTCGCGGCCGCGCGCGAGCACAGGCTCAAGACGGTCGTGCACGCCGCGACCGTCGGCGCCTACATGCTGGCCGTGGATTCGGGCGCGGAGTTCGTGACGCACGTGCCGGTGAACGGGCCCATCCCGGACGAGACGATCGCGAAGATGCGCTCCGCGGGCCAGACCGCCATACCGACGCTCACGATGATGGAAGGCGTGCTGGCCCATCGTGGCGCGCCCGCCACCGTGGCGGTGGACAACGTCGCCGCGCTGCACCGCGCCGGGGTCGAGATCCTCGCCGGGACCGACGCCAACGCCCAGCCGGGCGCGCCGTTCCTCGTGCCACACGGGGAAAGCCTGCACCGGGAACTCGAACTACTCACCAAGGCCGGGCTCGGCGCCGTGGAGATCCTGCGCGCGGCGACCGTGCTGCCCGCCCGCGCGTTCGGCCTCACCGACCGGGGCGCGGTGGCACCCGGCCTGCGCGCCGATCTCGTCCTCGTCGACGGTGATCCTGCCGCCGATGTCACCGCCGCCCGCGCGATCCGGCAGGTCTGGTGCGCCGGACGGCCCGTCACGCCTGAAGGGGATTCATGAGCGAGACCACCGAAATCACGCAGCTCGTCCTGCGGGAGCGCCAAGGCAGGGACCGGGGCTGGTGGGACCAGATGCGCGCCTGCTTCGCCGAAGAGGCCACCGTCCGGCTCAGCTGGTTCCGCGGCAGCGGCCCGGATTTCGTGGCCGCCTCGGAGCGGATGTCCGCGCGCGGCGACACCGCCGTACACCGGCTTTCGCCGCCGGCGGTGCATCGGCGGGGCGAGCGGGCGCTGGTCGAACTGCCTTCGCTGATCGAGATGCGCACCTCGCTCGACGGCGTCGAGGTGGACCTCACTTCGGCGGCGCGGCTCAACTACCGCGTGGAGCGGCGCGGCGGGCGCTGGCTGGTGATGGCGCTCGACCCGGTGTACGAACGCGACACCCTCGCGCCCGTACATCCCGGTGTCACCCTCGACGTGGGCCCGGCGGACGTGGAGCAGTTCCGCGCGCCGTACCGGTTCCTTTCGTACGTGTTCTCGTGTCGAGGTTATCCGGTCGGCGACGACCTCTATGGAGACGACCGGCCGGGTGAAACCGCCCGCTTCTACGATGAAGCCCGCGTCTGGCTCAACGGCTGACCGATGAGTCGGCCCGGCCCGGGGAGTCTCTGTACTGTCAGCACGGCATCAGGAGGAACCCAGTGGGTCAGCTACTCAGAGTCCAGAACTTCACCGTCTCCCGTGACGGTTTCGGCGCCGGGGAGGACCAGAGCCTCGAGCGGCCGTTCGGCCACGCCGATCCCGGCGAGCTGTTCGTGTGGGCCGGGGCCACGGCGAGCTGGCCGATGCGCACCGAACCGGGCGGCAGCCGGGGGCTGGACGACTACATCACCCGCGACTACGACCGCAACATCGGCGCGGAGATCATGGGGCGCAACAAGTTCAGCCCGCTCCGCGGCCCGTGGGCCGACGAGAGCTGGACCGGCTGGTGGGGCGACGAGCCGCCGTTCCGGACGCCGGTATTCGTGCTGACGCACCACCCGCGCCCGTCGTTCAGCCTCGGTGAGACGACGTTCCACTTCGTCGACGGCGACCCCGCGTCGGTGCTCGAGCGGGCGAAGGAAGCCGCGCGGGGCAAGGATGTCCGGCTCGGTGGCGGCGCCACGACGATCCGCGAGTTCCTCGACGCCGACCTCGTCGACACCCTGCATGTGGCCGTGTCGCAGGTGGAGCTCGGGCACGGCGTGCGGTTGTGGAAGTCGCCCGACGAACTGCGTGACCGGTTCGAGGTCGACGTGGTGCCCAGCCGCAGTGGCGTCACGCACCACTTCTTCTGGCGGAAGTGACCGGGCGGGGCCGGTAGCTCCCCCTTGCTCTGAGCGGAGGTGCCCGGGCGGCGCGCGAGGACTCGAGCGCGCGCCGTCTGGGCCGGGTTCCGGCTAGCCGACGAGGCGGGTGGCGTACGGGAGGATGTCGCCGTAGCGGACCGCGGTCACCCGTACCACCATCCCGGATTCGGGTGCCTCGATCATCATCCCGTTGCCCAGGTACATGGTCACGTGGTGGATGCCGCTGCGCCCGTAGAACAGCAGGTCTCCGCGCCGCATCTGGGAAAGCGGCACCTGCCGCCCCGAGGTGTACTGGTAGCCGCTGTAGTGCGGGAGCGACACCGCGCCGCCGTAGGCGTAGACCATCAGGCCGGAACAGTCGAAGCCGATCTTGCGGTAGTCGCCGTAGGAGTCGGCCACCCCGCCGTCCCGGATGCCGCGCGTGGGCCCGCTGGCGTTGCCGCCGCCCCACGCGTACGGCATGCCCAGCTGCGACATCGCCCTGGCGATCGCCCGTTCGACGATCGACCCGGTCGCGCCGGTGGCCGGCTTGACGGAACCGCCGCCACCACCGTTGCTGCCGCCGGTGTTCTTGCTCGCGGCGAGCGCGGCCTGCTGGGCGCGCGCCTCGTCCTCACGCTGCTTCTGCGCGAGCCAGTCCTGGTAGCGCTGCCGCTGCCCCTGCAGACCCGAAACCTGTTGCTGCGCCTGGTAAAGCGCCTGCTCGACGCTGTCCCTGCTCGACTGCAGCTCGGCCGTGCGCGCGGCCTGGCCCTGCTGGGCCTGTTCCGCGGCTTCCTGCGCCGAATCGGCGTTGCGCTTCGCCTGCTCGGCCGCCGCCTGCTTCTGCTGCGCGACCTCCAGCGCCGCCCTGGCCGCCGCGTCCTTGTTGGACTTCTCGGTCTGCGCCTGCTGCATCATCTGAAGCGCGTTGAGCTGGCTGCCGCTGACCGAGGACAGCAGCTGCGCGCGGGCGAGCATGTCCTTCGGGCTGGTCGACCCCATGTACGCCGAGATGGAGCCCATCGTGCTGCCCTGCTGGAAGCTGCCCGCGATGAACGCGTCGAGCTGCTGGCGGGCGGCCTCGATCTGGCCCGCGGCGGCGTCGGACTCGCGGCGCGCGGCGTCCGCGTCAGCCTGGGCCTGGCTGGCGGCGTCCTCCGCGGTCTGCTGGTCGACCAGGGCCTTGTTGGCCTGTTCCATCTTCAGTTCGACGTCGGCCTGCAGGTCCGACAGCCGGGACTCGGCCTCGGCGAGCTGGTTGGTCAGCTGCCCGACCTGGCCCGCCTTCGCGTTGGCCTCGGCCTGGCTGGAGCTGATCTCGTTGTCACTGGGGTTGGGCGGCGGGGGCGGGACGGCGCTCGCGGTGCCGGCCGTACCGAAGACGCCCGCGAGGGCCAAAGCGACGACGGCCACCCACCTCGACGCCCGGTTTCGCCTGGTCACAGCTCCGCCTTCCCCTCAGACACGGGTGCCGCCCGAGACACTCCTGTCACAGGTGTACCAGATACACCACGTGACACTTGCATCACCAGAGCAACAATTCCCCGTTCGGGGGACCCTTTTCACCGTTTCCGGCGTCACACCCCTGAGATCCCGAGCCCGAGGAGCCCCCGCCATGCGCGCCGCCCGGCTGATCACCCTGCTCGCGACGACGACCGGACTGGCCGTCCTGCTCGCGGGCACGTTCCTGCCCTGGTTCCACTCCGGGAACGTGCAGCGGCACAGCTACCAGGCCGCGGGCCTCGCCGGCCGGCTTTCGCTGCTGCACAACGGGTTCGCCGCCGCGATGCTGCGCGGCTGGATCGCGGTCCCGCTGCTGGCGGCGCTCTGCGCGGGGCTGCTCGTGCTGGGTTTCCGCAGGACGGGTGCAACGTTGACCACGCTGTTCGCGATATCCGTGGGAACCATCGCGCTGCTCGCGCTCGTCCAAAGCGGCGGTGGGCTGGTCGGGATCACCGCGACCGGCCCCGCCACGACGCTGGCCGGAGCGGTCGTCGCGCTGGCCGGAGCACTCGGCGGACTGGTGGCCGGCCCGAGGCGCACCCGCAAGCCGGTGTATTCGAGAAGAGGGGGACGACCGTGAGCACTCCAGGCCCGCACGACCCGTGGTCCGACCGGCCCGAGGGCTGGCAGCAGGGACAGCAGCCAGGGCAGCAGCCCGCGGACCAGTGGCAGCGACCCCCGCAGCCCGGGGACGCATGGCAGCAACCCCAGCAGCCCACCGGTCAATGGCAGCAACCGCAGCAGCCCACCGGCCAATGGGCACAGCAGCAGTGGCAGCAGCAGCCGACGCCGCAGCAGTGGCAGCAGCCCACCGGGCAGTGGCCGCAGACCCAGCCCTACCACCCGCAGCCCGGGTACCCGCCGCGGCAGCCCCGGCGTCCGCGCCGGCGTGGGCTGATCATCGGTCTCGTCGCGGCGCTCGTCGTCGCGGTCGGCGGCGGCGCCACGTGGATCGCCCTGTCGCAGAGCAGCGGCGGTTCCGACACCCCCACCGAAGCGGCGCTCACGCTGGCCAGTTCGCTGGGCAACGCCGACGTGGTCGGGGTGCTGGGCAGCCTGGCCCCGGCCGAAGCGTCGATGTTCACCGATCCCGTGCAGGCGGTGACCGACGAGCTGAAGCGCCTCCAGGTGCTCGACGCCTCCGCGGACCCGAACAAGCTCAGCGGCCTGAAGATCAGCACCGCCAACCTGACGTTCGACGAGGCCGGCGCCGAGCAGGTCAACGACCACGTGACCATCACCAAGCTCACCGGCGGCACGATCACCGTCACCGGTGACCCGACCCAGCTCCCCCTGGCCAAGGGGTTCCTCGACGCCGTGCCGGGCGGGCTCGACAGCTCCGGCCCGGAGACCGAGACCATCGACATCGGCCAGGAAGTCCGCCAGAGCGGCGAGCCGATCCGCATCGCGACCGTGCAGGTCGACGGCGAGTGGTACCCGAGCCTGCTGTACACGATCGCCGACTACGCGCTGCAGGAGTCCGGCCAGAAGTGGCCGTCCACCTCGATCCCCGCGAACGGCGCCGGCTCGGTGAACGACGCGGTGAAGGAGACCGTGCAGGCGGTGCTCGACGCCGACGTACGGCGGGTGATCGAACTGCTGCCACCGGACGAGATGGCGGTGCTGCACGACGCGGGCCCCGCGATCGTCGACGCGCTGGGCTCCGACGCCGAGCCCAGTGGTGCCAAGGTGGTCGACCTGCAGACCGAAAGCTCCACTGTGGACGGTGGCACGCGGGCCACGCTCACCTCGCTCGTGGTGCAGGGCCCCGACGGCGAGACCTACTCGTTCAAGAAGAACGGCTCCTGCTACGAGGCCACCGTCGAGGGCGAGTCCCGGTCGCTGTGCGCGCAGGATCTCGCCGAGCAGCTGGCGGACGAGGCCGGGTCGTCGCTGCCCGGCTCCGTCGAGCAGGTGCTGGAGCACCTGTCCGCCGGGGTGCTGGCCCAGGGCGTCGGCGTGATCGTCACCGAATCCGGCGGGAAGTACTACGTGAGCCCGCTGCGCACGCTCGTCGAGCAGGGCGTCACGGTGCTGCGCGCGCTGCAGCCGGGTGACATCACCGCGCTCCTGCGCGCCGCCAGGTAGGTCACACCGCTCCCAGGGCGTGTCGTGCTTGCCCTCAAAAAAGGACAAGCGTACTGTTTGGGCTGGAGGGAGCCTGCGCCGTCCCCGCGTCTGCGGACCGCACGCGTGTGCGCCAGACTCGCCTTACACACCCGAAACTGACGACCGGGACACCGCGGCGAGCACACCGCGCGGCGGCGTCCACGCCCTGGAGATTTGACGTGACCGCACCTGCCAGCAAGGACAGCTTCGGCGCCCGCGACACCCTCGTGGTGGGCGACGCCTCCTACGAGGTGTTCCGCCTCGACAAGGTCGAGGGCGCCGGCCGCCTGCCCTACAGCCTGAAGATCCTGCTCGAGAACCTGCTGCGTACCGAGGACGGCGCGAACATCACGGCCGAGCACATCCGCGCGCTCGGCAACTGGGATGCGAACGCCGATCCGTCGATCGAGATCCAGTTCACCCCGGCCCGCGTGGTCATGCAGGACTTCACCGGCGTGCCGTGCGTGGTGGACCTCGCCACCATGCGCGAGGCGGTGACCGACCTGGGCGGCGACCCGGACAAGGTCAACCCGCTCGCCCCGGCCGAGCTGGTCATCGACCACTCGGTGATCATCGACGTGTTCGGCCGCGCGGACGCCTTCGAGCGCAACGTCGAGATCGAGTACGAGCGCAACCGCGAGCGCTACCAGTTCCTGCGCTGGGGCCAGGGCGCCTTCGACGAGTTCAAGGTCGTCCCGCCCGGCACCGGCATCGTGCACCAGGTCAACATCGAGTACCTGGCCCGCACCGTGATGTCCCGTGGCGGCCAGGCGTACCCGGACACCGTCGTGGGCACCGACTCGCACACCACCATGGTCAACGGCCTCGGCGTGCTGGGCTGGGGCGTCGGCGGCATCGAGGCCGAGGCCGCGATGCTCGGCCAGCCGGTGTCGATGCTCATCCCGCGGGTCGTCGGCTTCAAGCTGACCGGCGAGATCCCGGCGGGCGTGACCGCCACCGACGTCGTGCTGACGATCACCGAGATGCTGCGCCGCCACGGCGTGGTCGGCAAGTTCGTCGAGTTCTACGGCGAGAGCGTCGGCGCCGTGCCGCTGGCCAACCGCGCCACCATCGGCAACATGAGCCCCGAGTTCGGCTCCACCGCGGCGATCTTCCCGATCGACGAGGAGACCCTGCGGTACCTGAAGCTCACCGGCCGCTCCCCCGAGCAGCTCGCGCTCGTCGAGGCGTACGCCAAGGAGCAGGGCCTCTGGCACGACCCGTCGCACGAGGCCACGTACTCGGAGTACCTCGAGCTGGACCTCTCGACGGTCGTCCCGTCGATCGCCGGGCCGAAGCGCCCGCAGGACCGCATCGAGCTGACCGACGCGAAGTCCTCGTTCCGCAAGTCGGTGCACGACTACGTGGAGGAGCAGTACCCGGCTCCGCACACCAAGGTCGACGAGAAGGTCGAGGAGTCCTTCCCGGCCAGCGACTCCCCCGCGCTGTCGTTCGCGGACGAGGACGCGGCGCCGGTGCACTCCGCGGCGAACGGCGCCTCGGGCCGCCCGTCGAAGCCGGTCACCGTGAAGTCCGAGGAGCGCGGCGAGTTCGTGCTGGACCACGGCGCCGTCGTGATCGCCTCGATCACCTCCTGCACCAACACCTCCAACCCGTCGGTCATGCTGGGCGCCGCCCTGCTGGCCCGCAACGCGGTGGAGAAGGGCCTTTCGGTCAAGCCGTGGGTGAAGACCTCGATGGCCCCCGGCTCGCAGGTCGTCACCAACTACTACGACAAGGCCGGCCTCTGGCCGTACCTGGAGAAGCTGGGCTACCACCTGGTCGGCTACGGCTGCACCACCTGCATCGGCAACTCGGGCCCGCTGCCGGAGGAGATCTCCGCGGCGGTGCAGGAGAACGACCTCACCGTGGTCTCGGTGCTCTCGGGCAACCGGAACTTCGAGGGCCGGATCAACCCCGACGTCAAGATGAACTACCTGGCCTCGCCGCCGCTGGTCATCGCGTACGCGCTCGCCGGCACGATGGACTTCGACTTCGAAGAGCAGCCCCTCGGCCAGGACACCGACGGCAACAACGTGTTCCTGCGCGACATCTGGCCCTCCCCGCAGGAGATCCAGCAGACGATCGACCACGCGATCACGCAGGAGATGTTCACCAAGGACTACGCCGACGTGTTCGACGGCGGCGAGCGCTGGAAGTCGCTGCCCACCCCGGAGGGCCAGACCTTCGCCTGGGACGCGGAGTCCACCTACGTCCGGAAGCCCCCGTACTTCGAGGGCATGCGGGCCGAGCCGTCGCCGGTGGAGGACATCTCCGGCGCGCGCGTGCTGGCCAAGCTGGGTGACTCGGTGACCACCGACCACATCTCGCCCGCAGGCGCGATCAAGGCCGACAGCCCGGCCGGGCAGTACCTGACCGCGCACGGCATCGACCGCAAGGACTTCAACTCCTACGGCTCCCGGCGCGGGAACCACGAGGTGATGATCCGCGGCACCTTCGCCAACATCCGGCTGCGCAACCAGCTGCTGGACGACGTGCAGGGCGGCTACACCCGCGACTTCACCCAGGAAGGCGCCCCGCAGGCGTTCATCTACGACGCCGCGCAGAACTACGCGAAGGCCGGCATCCCGCTGGTCGTGCTGGGCGGCAAGGAGTACGGCTCGGGCTCGTCGCGTGACTGGGCGGCCAAGGGCACCTCGCTGCTGGGCGTGCGCGCGGTGATCACCGAGTCGTTCGAGCGCATCCACCGGTCGAACCTGATCGGCATGGGCGTGATCCCGCTGCAGTTCCCGGAGGGCGAGTCGGCCTCGTCGCTGGGCCTCGACGGCACGGAGACCTTCGACATCTCGGGCATCACCAAGCTGAACGAGGGCGAGACCCCGCGGACGGTGCACGTCACCGCGACCAAGGGCGACGGCTCGAAGGTGGAGTTCGACGCGGTCGTCCGCATCGACACCCCCGGTGAGGCGGACTACTACCGCAACGGCGGCATCCTGCAGTACGTGCTGCGCAAGATGACCAACGCCTGAGGCGTTCCGGACCGAAAGCGCCGCGGGCTCCCGCACGGGGGCCCGCGGCGCTTTTCGCGTGTTGGCCGCTGGCGTCGGCGAGTTGGCCGCTCCCGTTGGCGAGTTTGCCCCTCCCGTCGGCGTGTTGGCCACTCGCGCTGGCGAGTTCGCCGCTCCCGCAC
>NZ_VMNW02000066.1 GCF_007713735.2 Amycolatopsis acidicola
CTGTCGCGCGGAGCGTGTCCGCCGGGGGTGGTGGTCGGGCTGGCGGGTGGGAATTCTGGAGGAGGAGATCCCACAGCCAGGGGCCGCCTTGAATCGGGCTGGCCGCGCGGGAGCGCGTCCGTTGAGGGTGGTGGCGGGCGACGGGAGGGGCCCTACCCGCACCGCCACGCAAACCACATTTGAAACACTTCCTAGCCCAGTCTCCGGCCGAGGTCGTCGCGGCCGTTCCAGCCCGCCAGCAGTCCGTAGACGAGCGCGGTGGCGAGCGGCTGCGCCACCAGCACCCACCACGACTCGATCTCCGGCGCCTTGGTGAGCACGTCGCCGACCTTCGGCGACCCGGTCACGGTGTACATCCCGCCCGCGAACGCGCCGCCCATCGTGACGCCGAGCCAGGCCGACAGCAGCGAACCCAGCACGGCGGCGATCATGATCACCGGGCCGCGGCGTTCCCGCATCAGCCAGACGACCGAACCGGTCACGACCCCGGCGCCCATCCCGAGCAGCCCGTAGATCGCCAGCGCGTCGAAGCGGTGCCAGCTTTCCAGCTGCAGCGGGATCAGCTGCCCGCCGTCGAACACCCGCACCCGCTGCCCCGGCGCGAGCCGCGACCAGAGCCAGCCCAGCGGGATCCCGACCAGGCCGATCAACGACAGCACGCTCACCGACGGCAGCAGATCGGCCTTGACCACGACTCGCGGGCGCGGGCGGGGAAGGTTGAACACGAGCCTGGACAACGCCGGCTCGTCGCCGTGCCGCGAAGCGCCGCCGGCTCCGACCGCTTCCTCAGCCACTCCGTCTCCGTTCGCCGCCAACCCTGCCTGGCCAAGGGGAGACTAGCCGGTGCCCGCGCTCGTGCACGCACCGTGTCGAGCGCGTCGCGCGTCAGGTCCGGGCCGCGGCCGCTTTCTGGAAGCTGTCCGGGTCGAACTCGCCGCCGAACCACGGCGACAGCCCGGCGCGCGCGTGCTCGACGAACTCGGCCGGGGCACGGCCCGGCGCGCCCGCGGCAAGCGCTCCGAGCAGCGGCGCACCGGCCGCGACGGGCAAGTCGGCGACGTTGGACAGGCTCGCCAGATCCGGCTCCTCCGGCCACGAACCGATCACCAGCCCCGCCACGTGCAACCCGCGCGCGTTGGCGACCTCGGCCGTCAGCGCGGTCGCGTTCAGCGTGCCGAGACCGGCGTCGGCGACCACGATCAGCAACGCGCCCAGCGCCCAGGCCGAGTCCGCCAGCGTGCTGCCATCCGGCCCGAACCGCACCAGCAGCCCGCCGACGCCCTCGATCAGCACCAGGTCGTGGGTCTCGTCCAGCTCAGTGGCCGCGGACGCGACGTCGGCCGGGCTCACCGTGGGCAGGCCGCGCTGCCGCGCCGCCGCCTCCGGGGACAGCCTGTCCGGATAGCGCCGCAGTTCGCGCGTGGTGACCGGGCCCGCGAGCCGCGAGATCACGTCGACGTCGCCCTGCTCGCCGGGGGCGAGCCCGGTCTGCGCGGGTTTGAGCACGGCGACCCGACGGCCCCCGGCCACGGCCAGCGCGGCGATCGCGGCCGTGACGGCGGTCTTGCCCACCCCGGTTCCGGTCCCCGTCAGCACGAGCATGGTCACGGAACTCAACGGTAGTACGCACCCCGGCGCGACCCCGACACCGGCTTGTGGCCCGCTCCGCTCAGCAGGTGGTGAACTGCTCAGGCCGACCGCCTCGAACCCGTTCTCGACCAGCAGGTTCGCCGCGCCCGCCGACTGCCTCACCCGCCTCCCACACGCGGCCCACCGGACGACTCCGGCCTCAGTCGTCCGCCAGCACGCGATCAGCCTCCCCGAACGCTCCGCTCTCCGCGTCGTACAAATGCACCCTGGCGGCGCCGACGTCGAAGTACATCCCGAGCAGTTCGACGTCCCCACGCGCCTCGGCGCGCGCGATCGTCGGGTACTCACGCAGCCTTTCCAGCTGCTGCAACACGTTGTGCAGCGCCAGCTGGTCGGCATCCGACGCGGGCAGCCTGCCTTCGACCGACAGCGGTGGATTCTGCCTCGCGCGGCGCAGGCTCGGCTCCGCGTGCCGCAACCACGACTGCAGCGCCGAAGCCCCCTCGGGCGCGCCCTTGAGCAACGCCTTCATCGCCCCGCACGAGGAATGCCCGCACACCACGATCTCCCGCACCTTCAGCACGTCCACCGCGAACTCCAGTGACGCGCCGATCGAGGCGTCCGCGCCGCCGGCGCAGGTCGCGTGATCCGGCACCAGGTTGCCGATGTTGCGGATGGTGAACAGGTCACCGGGGCCGCTGCTGGTGATCAGGTTCGGCACGATCCGCGCGTCACCGCAGGTGAGGAACAGCGTCTGCGGCTCGTGCACGTCGGCCAGCCTGCCCAGGATCGGCTTCACCAGCTCCGAGGTGCGGCGCTCGAACTCGGCTACGCCACGGCGCATCGAACTGTCCGTGCGCTGCGCGGGAATGCGGGGCTCCTCGTGCGCGAGCTGCCATTCCGACCACGGCGCGAACCAGCGCGGCAGCACCCGCCTCGCCTGTCCTTTGTGGACGGTCGGGGCGCCGGACTTGCCGCGCTCGAACCAGGGATGCCCGATCTCGTCGACGATGACCGTGCCGCCGGAGCCCTCGTGCGAATGCTGCCAGGCCGACAGCGTGTCGAACGCGGCGTGGTCGAGGTAGTCGACGACCAGTTCCAGTGCGACCCTCGTGCCACGCGGAATTCCGCCCAGCACGGCGGAAAGCCGCGGAATCGACAACGCCGACAGTGCGCCCTCGACCACCACCCGCCAGCCGTCCCCGTCCTGTTCGGCGTGGATTCCGGACCACAGGGCGCGGTGCAGCATCAGCAACGCGGCGGCCGCGATTCCGAGCAGTACGCCGGTGAGCAGGTCGAGCACGACCACCCCGGTGATCGTGACGAGGTACACGGACAGGTCACCGTGGCGGCGGATCTCCTTGATCTGGCCGAAGTTCACGAGCTTCGCGCCGACGTGCACCAGCAGCCCCGCGAGCGCGGCGAGCGGGATGGCGCGCAGCGCACCGGCGAGCAGCGCGACGAACAGCAGGATCCAGACCCCGTGCAGGATCGCCGACATCCGGGTGCGCGCGCCGGACGCGATGTTGGCCGAGCTGCGCACGATCACCCCGGCGACGGGCAGCCCGCCCAGCGCGCCGGAGACGACGTTCGCCGCGCCCTGGCCGGTCAGCTCACGGTCGAGGTTCGTGCGGCCGCCGTGCATCTTGTCGGTCGCCATCGCCGAAAGCAGGCTCTGCACGCTCGTCACGAGCGCGACGGTGACCACGGCGACGGCGAAGCTCATCCAGCCGCCGTTCGGGAACAGCGGGACGAAGTGGACTTCCAGTACGTTCGCGGGCACCTCGACCCGCGGCACGTTCAGTCCGAAAAGGACGGACGCGCCGGTGACCACGCCGATCGCGGCGAGCGGAGCGGGGATCTTCCGGACGGCGGCGGGCAGTTTGCCCCAGACGATCAGGATCGCGAGCGTGGCCAGGCCGAGCGCGGTGGCCGCGCCGTGCGCGTTGAGCAGTTGGTGTGGCAGCTGCAGCAGGTTGTCCAGCGGAGAACTCTGCGCGGTGCCACCGAAAACCACGTGCAGCTGGGCCAGCACGATGGTCAGGCCGATCCCGGCGAGCATGCCGTGCACGATGGCCGGCGAGATGGCGAGCGCGGCGCGCGCTATCCGGCTCAGCCCGAGCAGGATCTGCAGCGCGCCGGCGAGCATGGTGATGGCGCAGGTGGTGGCCCAGCCGAACTGGGCGACGGTTTCGGCCATGATCACGGTCAGCCCGGCGGCGGGACCGCTGACCTGCAACGGGGAACCGCCGAGCGCGCCGGCGACGAGGCCACCGACGACGGCGGCGACGAGCCCGGCGACCACGGGCGCGCCCGACGCGAGCGCGATGCCGAGCGAAAGCGGTACAGCGACAAGGAAAACGACGAGCGAAGCGGGAACGTCGTGGCGCAGGTTCGTCAGCCACGCCCGTGCCGGTGGCGCGTGCTCGCGTTCACGCGCGGACAGGTCGATCATCTTGGTCTCCCAGGGGTTTCGCGACCCGGCGTGTTCGCCGGACCACCCAGGGATACCGAAAAACCGGACGAAAGTCGTGTATGTGGATCATGCTCACGTTCCCGCCACAGCGGGCAGTGACGCCGGACCGGGGCTGCACGCGGCCATTCTCATCCGATCCGGTCGCCACGCGGAACCAAGATCAACACTATGTCACGGGCCGCGGCGCCGTGGCCGCCGTCACACCACATCCGGTGAACTTCGAATTCACGCCCTGCGCGACGCCGCGAACGGCGCGACACTGCCCGGCCGACCCCGGGAACGACACGGGACCGGCCGGACAGCGGCGGCTTCAGGCCAGCTTCACCGGCAGCTTCTCCAGCCCGCGCACCAGCGTGCTGTCCCGGTAGCGCAGCGACGTGGCGGCGCCGTTCAGCTCCAGCGTGCCGAACCGGCCGAACAACTTGCCCAGCGCGATTTCGGCCTCGAGCCGCGCGAGCGGAGCCCCGACGCAGTAGTGGAGGCCGTGCCCGAACGCCAGATGCCCGCCGGCCTGACGGCGCACGTCCAGCCGGTCCGGATCCTCGAAGCGCGCACCGTCGCGGTTCGCGGCCAGCAGCGACACCATCACGAACTCGTCGGCCGGGATCTCGACCTCCCCGACCACCACGGGCTCGGTGGTGAAGCGCAGCGTCGCGATGTTGATCGGGCCGTCGTAGCGCAGCAGCTCCTCGACCGCGCCCGGCAGCAACGACGGATCCTCGCGCAACGCCGCCAGCTGGTCCGGATGCTCGAGCAGGGCCAGCACGCCGTTGCCGATCAGGTTGACCGTGGTCTCGTGCCCGGCCACCAGCAACAGGAACGCCATCGAGATCAGCTCGACGTCGGAGAGCTGGTCACCCTCCTCGGAGACGTGCACCAGATCCGAGAGCAGGTCCTCGGACGGTTCGGACCGTTTGACCGCGATCAGCGCGTTCAGGTACCCGGCCAGCGCGGCGGAATGCTCCTGCAGCACCTCCGGCGCGCTCGCCGAGACGATCGAGTTCGACCAGGTGCGGAAGTCGTCCCGGTCGGCGACCGGGATCCCGAGCAGCTCGCAGATCACCGTGATCGGCAGCGGGAAGGCGAACGCCTCCAGCAGGTCCACCGATCCCGGCGCGGTGATCGAATCGAGCAGCTCGTCGGCGATCTGCTCGATCCGCGGCCGCAGCCGGGACACCGTCCGCGCGGTGAACGCCTTGTTCACCAGCTTGCGCAGCCTGGTGTGATCCGGCGGGTCCATGTTCAGCAGGTGCGAGGCCAGCGAAGACTCGAACGCGTTCGGCGTGCCGGTGGCCGTGATCCTGGTTTCGAACAGCTCCCTCGCCTTGCGGTTGTCCTTGCTCAGCCGGGGATCCGACAGCAGGGACCTCGCTTCGGAGTATCCCGTGACGAGCCAGACGGCCAGCCCGCGGCGCATGATCGCCCGCCGGACCGGCGCCTGCACCCGGAGCTGCTCGTAGATCGCGTGCGGCTGGTTCACGAAGTCTTCGTCGAACGTGATGGGTTCGTCGAGCACCCGCATTCTTCGGCCTCCCAGTGGCGCGGTTGACCTACCGACAACGGATCGCCGCCCGGGATCGTGCCCGGGCTCAGCGTTCTCTCAGCGCGGCAGCGGCGGGGTACGACAATTCCGGCACCCTAGGATCGGGGACCATGAGGTACCGGCCGATCTCCTTCGAGCTGCTCGCCGCCGAACTGGTCGAGCGCGTGCTCGCGCTGCCGGGCACGCCGTGGGTGCGGATCGCGGTCGACGGTGCGGCCGGCACGGCGTCGCTGGCGGACGCGATGGTGGATCCCTTGCGGGTCAACGGGCGACCGGCCCAGCGGGTGTCCACTGTGGACTTCCTGAAGCCGGCGTCGCTGCGGTTCGAGAAAGGCAGGGAAGACCCCGAAGCGCGCTATTACGACTGGCTGGACGAAAACGCCCTCCGCCGCGAGGTCCTCGACCCGCTCTCCCCCGGCGGCACCGGCCTGGTGCTGCCCGCGCTCTGGGACGCGGAACGGGATCGCGCCACCCGCGCGGACCGCGTGGAACTGCCGCCGGGCGGGGTGCTCATCGCCGACGGCGAGCTACTCCTCGGCCGCGGCCTGCCCTTCGAACTGACCGTCCACCTGTCCCTGTCCACCGGAGCGCTGCGCCGCCGGCTGCCCGAGGCGGAGCACTGGGCCCTGCCCGCTTTCGAGCGCTACGAACAAGAAGTGCACCCCGCCGAGACCGCCGACGTGCTCGTGCGCGCCGACGACCCGCGCCATCCGGCCGTCGCCGCCTGATCAGGGCGTGAGCAGCTCGGTGAGCCGCCGAGCGTGCAGATCCCAGCGCCAGTGCTCGCGCACCCACGTCCGGCCCGCCTCGCCCATCTTGCGGGCGCGCGGCGGATCGTTCAGCAGCGGCGCCAGAGTGTCCACCAGCTGCTCGACGTCGCGGCCGTCCACGACATGCCCGGTCACCTCGTCCAGCACCGTCTCCGGCGCACCGCCGGAACGCCCCGCCACAACGGGCAGCCCGGTGGCCGAGGCTTCCAGGTACACGATCCCGAGCCCCTCCACGTCGAGCCCCTTGCCGCGCGTGCGCGCGGGCATCGCGAAGACGTCGCCCGCCGCGTAATGCGCGGGCAGCTCCGGCCACGGCACGGAGCCGGTGATCACGACGTCACCCTCGAGGTCGAGCGAAGACACCAGCTGGGAAAGCCTTTTGCGGTAAGGGCCGCCGCCCACGATCAGCAACGCCGCGCCGGGCACCAGTTTGCGCAGTTCCGGCATCGCGCGGATCAGCATGTCCTGCCCCTTGCGCGGCACCAGCCTCGACACGCACACCACCGTCGGCCGGTCGCCGAGCCCGTGCCGGGCCCGGATTTCCTCGCGCGCGGCGGGATCGGGCCGGAACAGCTCGGTGTCCACTCCGGACGGCAGGTGCTCCAGCCCGGCCATCGGGCCGAACGCCGAAGCGAACCGGCGCCGCGTGTACTTGCTGACGTACGTCACGACGTCCGTGGTGTCGCCGATGCGCCGCAACGCCTGGCGCGCCGCCGGAAGCATCGACCAGCCCACCTCGTGCCCGTGGGTGCACGCGACGATCCGCTGTGCCCCGGCGGCCCGCAGTGGCTTCGAGAGCAGCGCCAGCGGCGCCGCGGCGCCGAACCACACGGACTCGCACTCACGGGCGCGCAGGATGTCCTTCGCCCGTCGCAAGACGTCCGGCGTCGGCAACATCAGCGAAGTCGGGTGCCGGACCACCTCGAACGGCGCCGCCGCGTCGAACTCGGGATGCGAGCCCGAGGACGCGTGCCACGAAGGCGCGTAGACCACCAGCTCGTCCGGCGGCAGCCGCCGGGCCAGCGAGTCGAGGTAGTTCTGGATCCCCCCTGGCCGCGGCGGGAAATCGTTGGTCACCAGCAGGGTCCGAGGCACGGTGGGAGATTACCGGCCCCGGAAAACGAGAAGGGCGGCACCGCTGGGGTGCCGCCCTTCCCGTGGGAGTCGCGCAGGTCAGTAGGCGACCCGGCGAGCGCCCGAATAGTCGTTCTGCAGCGGCGAAATCTTCACCACGTCGCCGGTGTCCGGCGCGTGCACCATCTTGCCGTCGCCGAGGTAGATCCCGACGTGGTGCACCGGGCTGCCGAAGAACACGAGGTCACCCGGCTGCAGCTGGGACCGCGAAACGGCCATGCCGGTGGTGGACTGCGCCGAGGACGTCCGCGGGAGCGTGATCCCGGCCTTGCCGTACGAGTACATCGTCAGGCCCGAGCAGTCGAACGTGCTCGGACCCGTGTCGCCCCACACGTAGTCGCTGCCCAGCTTGGACAGCGCGACGTTGATCGCGGTCTGCGCGGCCTGCGACGGGGCGGGCAGGTTCGGGTTCGCGCCGCCGGTGTCCTTCTGCGCCGCCTTGTCCGAAGCGCTCAGCCGGTTGCTCAGCTGCGCCAGGTCGGCGACCTGCTTGTCCAGCGCGGCCTTGCGGGAGTTGAGGTCGTTCAGCAGCTGGGCCGAAGCGTCCGAAGCGGACTGCGCGCGGTTCTTCGCGTCGTTGGCCTGCGCCTGCGCCGCGGCGGCCGCCTGCACGGCACCGGTGTAGTCACCGAGCGCGCGGTTCTTCTGGTCCGCCAGCACCGAAAGCGCGGAGGAGCGGTCCAGGAAGTCCTGCGCCGAGGTGGTGGTCAGCAGTGCGGACAGCCGGTTGTACTGGGCGCCGCTGACGAACGACGCGTCGGCGAACTGGTCGACGACCGTCTGGAACTTCGCCGCGTCCGCCTGCGCGGAAGCGACCTTCTGGTTGGCCGCCGCGAGGTCGGCGTTCGCCTTGGCGAGGTCGGCCTGCTTGGCGTTGAAGTCGTCCTGCGCCTTGAGCTTGTCCTCGTTCAGCTGCTCAGCCTGCTGAGCGGCCGCGCGGTACTGGGCCAAGGCGTCGGCCGAGTTGGTCGGGGGGGACTGGAGGGCGGGGGCGGTGACGGCGCTGGCTGGGACGCCTGCGCTCACCGCGGTGATCACCGCTGCCGCGGAAAGGGCGCCTGCGATCACGCGCTTGATGGGTTGCGACTGCACGCCGCGCGTGTCTCCTTTGCATTCGGCCGCCTGCCGGCGCCGCGCGCAGAGGTCGGGGGCCCTCTGCCGCCGGGCGCGGGCGGACACGCGCCAACTCCCGGCGAACGGCACTTCCCACCGTGCGCGGGCAAGGCGGTATCCCACCTATGTCCCTGCGACAGTGGTTCCGGCGCAACTCCCCGACAAAGCTGCTTCGGCGGCAATCCCGCGTCGCCGTCACTGGTGCGACGGCTACCGGTCGCGAGATCTCGGCTAGGTTACGAAACCCCCGCCTGCTCGTCCAGGAGGTACCCCACAAAAACTCTGTGTGACCTGCCCGCACCCCGTTCGGACCAGCGACGACACTGTGGGTGTGACCAGCATCTCAATTCGTGGGGTTACGACTACTGACCGTTCGCCGCCCAGATCGACCGTTTGTCGCGCTCGGTGTGTTGTCCCCTTCAGGCAGCTCGGTCCCGGCGCTTTTCCACCATCGGCACATGCCGCAGGCTCGGGATCAACCCGCCTTCGGCCAGCGCGTCGATGGCGCGCAGTTCGTCCTGGTCCCACTCGATGGACGGTGGCGCGTTCAGCAGCACGCTGACCGCGCAGTCCGCGCAGCCGACCCCGCGCACGACACAGCGGCCGCAGTCCACGAGCTCAGTGTCTTCGGTCATTCCGGCCTCCCTGTCGAACACCAGTTCGTTCATGAGAAGCACGGTAGAGACACCCACCGACAATTCCGTGATTTCAGACCCGGCCGAGCCTCCGCAGCAGCACGGCGGAAGCGACGGGATGCGCGCCGGCGCCGCGGCAGGAGTCGGCGACCGCCTTGTCCGACGTCGCGACCACCATCGGCCTGCCGGGCGGCTCCGCGGCCACCAGCGCGCGGATGACGTCGTCGGCCAGCACGCCGGGGTCCGAGAACAGCACCCGCACCCCACGTGGCGCGGCCGTCGGCACCGACAGCACTCCCGCGCCGTCGAACACCACCGTCACCTCGGCACCGGTGCGCGAAGCCAGCGCGCCCAGCTGCTGCACCAGCCTGTCCCGCTGATCGGCCAGCGCCAGTTCCGGATAGCCGGTCTTCGTGACGTTGTAGCCGTCCACGATCAGATGCACGTTCGGCAGCCCCAGCACCCTGTCCAGCGCCACCGGATCACGCACCTGCAAACCCGTACCGCCGCCGGACGACGCGCCGCGCACGTGATCGGCGGGGCGGCGGGTGCTGGCGCCGAGGGAAAGCTCGCGGCGCAGCCCGGAAACCGCTCCGTCCAACGTGTCCACGAGAAGCGCGAGCCGCACCTCGTCCGCTTCCCGGGCCTCACGCGCCGACTGACGGGCGATCTCCGCCTCGGCCAGCGCCCGCTCCGCCCGGGCCCGTTCCGTCGCCACACGCTGCCGCTCACGCTCGAGTTGCGCCGTCAGCGCTTCCAGCTCGTCCGCACGCTGATGCCCCGCTTCGGTCGCGTTGCTCAACGCCATCGCCGCGGCGTCCTTCGCCTGGCGCAACTGCACGCCCTGCTCCCGCAACCGCCCGCGCAGCTTGTTCAGCTCGTCCTCGCGCTCCTTGCGCGCCAGCTCCACCGACTCCTGCGCCAAGGCCAGCTCCTCGCGCGTGCGCGCCAGCTCGGCCTCCAGCTTCTGGTTACGCGCCACCGCCGCGTCCCGCTCCGCGCGCAACGCCGTCTCCGCCGCGTTCTTCGCGACCAGCCGCACCCGCGTGCTGGCGCTCGCCTCGCCGAGGAGCACAGCGGCCGTCGCGGCGGCGACCGAATCGTCGTCGTTCGGGTCCAGCGCGTCCTGGCGGTGTTCACGCAGCCACTCGAGGACAGCCGTGCGGAACGCCATCGACTCGCGGAGGGTGTTCAGCAACGCCGTCGCGCCGAGGCGGGCCCGCTTCGCCGGAGCGAACTTGGCCACCGGGCGCAGCTGCTGGGGCACGTCGGTTCTGGGCATCCGGCCCAGCGCGTCCGCGGCGAGCTCGGCCAGTCTGGTGCGCACCGGCTCCGGCATTTCCTGCCAGTCGAGCGGCGCGGCCGGATCCTCTTCCGGCAGCTCTGCACCGGCCGCGGCACGAAGACCAGGGTCTTCGTGCTGTTCGGCGTGCGCTGAGGGCGGCATCCGTCCAGGGTAGTCGCTTCCCATCGCGGATCTCCTGTCGTGGGATGGCGCGCCCCGGAATTGTCGGTGCCCTTACCTAGGGTGCCGATCATGCACGCGGCGCAGGATCAGCTGACCTTCGACGAGCTGGGCACGCCACTGAAAGACACCACGTTCGTCGTGTTCGACCTGGAGACAACCGGTACCCGGCCGGGCACCGACGGGATCACCGAGATCGGCGCCGTGAAGGTGCGCGGGGGCGAGGTGCTCGGCGAGTTCGCCACCCTGGTGAACCCGGGAATGCCGATCCCGCCGCAGATCGTCGCGCTGACCGGGATCACCGGCGCCATGGTTTACGAGGCGCCGCCGGTGGAGGAGGTCCTGGCCGCTTTCCTGGAATTCGCCCGCGGGGCCGTGCTGGTGGCGCACAACGCGCCGTTCGACACGGGATTCCTGCGCGCGGCCTGCCTCGAATATGGCTATCCCTGGCCGAAACCCGCGGTCGTATGCACGGTCCGGCTCGCCAGGAGGGTACTCACCAGGCAGGACACCCCGAGCTTCCGGCTCGGTGCGCTGGCCGCTCTCTTCGGCTCCCAGACCACGCCCAACCACCGCGCGTTGCAGGACGCCCGGGCCACTGTCGACGTACTGCACGCGTTGTTCGAGCGGCTCGGACCGCAGGGCGTGCACTCGCTGGAGGAGCTGGTCGACTACCTGCCCGAGGTCACCCCCGCCCAGCGCCGCAAACGCGGGATGGCTGCGCATCTGCCGGAGCTGCCCGGGGTGTACTTGTTCCGCAGCCCCAGCGAAGAAGTGCTCTACGTCGGCACAACGCGCAATCTCCGGCGCCGCGTCCGGCAGTACTTCACGGGCTCGGAGAGCCGCGGCCGGATCCGCGAAATGGTCGCGCTGGCCGAGCGCGTGGACGGCATCGAATGCTCGCACGCGCTGGAGGCGCAGGTGCGGGAGCTCCGGTTGCTGGCGGCACACAAGCCCGCGTACAACCGGCGCTCGAAGAATCCGCGCAAGTCGTGGTGGGTCGCCCTGACCGAGGAAGCGTTTCCCCGGCTGTCCGTGGTCCGGCTGCCGAAGGACGGCGCGCTCGGCCCGTTCACCTCGCAGGCGATGGCGAAGCTCGCGGCGGACACCCTCGCCGGCGCCGCCGGGTTGCGCACCTGCACGCTGCGGATCCCGGCGACGGCCCCGTCGGCCAAGCCCTGCGCGCTGGCCGAGATAGGCCGCTGCAAGGCGCCGTGCGCGGGCCTGCAGAGCGTCGACGAGTACAGCCCTTCGGTGCACGGCGTGCAGAGCCTCATCGACGGCCAGGACACCGTCCCGCTGGAGGCGGCGCTGCGGCAGCTGGAAGAGCTGGCCGCGGCCGAGCACTTCGAGCAGGCGGCCCGGCGCAGGGACGAGCTGGCCATCCTCGTGCGCGCGATCGGCAAAGCGCATCGGCTCACCGCGTTGGCGGCAATCCCGGAGCTCGTCGCCGCGTCGCCGGACGGGTCCGGTGGCTGGGAGTTCGCGGTGATCCGCCACGGCAGGCTCGCGTCGGCGGGCGTGGCCCGGCGCGGCGTGCCGCCGATGCCGGTGGTCGACGCGCTCGTCGCCTCGGCGGAGACGGTGACGCCCGACGCCGGCCCGCTCTACGGCGCGCCCGCGGAAGAGACGGCGTTGCTGCTGCGATGGCTCACCCGCGGCGGCGTCCGCCTGGTCCGCACGGCGGTGCCGTGGGCGGAGCCCGCGCGTGGCGTCGGCGGCTGGCAGGGCTGGCTGGAACGCGCTTCGACGGCCGCGGCGTTGGAGCAAGCCGTGAGCTGATCGCCCGGATACCATCGCGGTGACCGAGACTCGCCGAGGAGGCCCCAGTGATCACCGCGTTCGTGCTGATTCATGCCGTGGCGGACAGCATTCCCGAGACCGCGCAGGCGATCGCGGACATCGACGGAGTCGCCGAGGTCTACTCGTGCGCCGGCGACGTCGACCTGATCGCGATGGTCCGCGTGCACACCCACGAGGACCTCGCCGACCTGATCCCCGGCAAGATCGGCCGCGTCTCGGGCGTCATCGACACCGACACCCACATCGCGTTCCGCTCGTACTCCACGGCCGACACCGAATCCGCGTTCGCGATCGGCGCCGAGGACTGAGCCCCGGCACGAAAAACAGCCGCCCCTCCCAGCACGGGAAGGGCGGCTGTTCGTTTTCGTACGTCAGTGCTCCGCGTGCCTGCCCGCGGAAACCTCTTCGCTGCCGGACACCTCGCCGTTGCCGGAGCCATTGCCGCCGTGGCCGTTGCCGCGGGCCCTGTCGAGAGCCGCGACCTCGTCCGCCGGGTCCGGCGCCAGCAGCGTGCCGGGCACCGGCCTGCCCGCCGCGCCGAGCTTGTTCATCTTCTTCGGCACCGGTGCCGCCTGGTACTCCAGCGGGATCGCGTGGCCGTGGCTGTCCACACCGCCGAGCGGCTGGTGGATCTCGATGAACTCACCGTGCGGCAGCCGCTTGATGATGCCCGTCTCGATGCCGTGCTCGAGCACCTCACGGTCGGCGCGCTGCAGGCCGAGGCACAGCCGGTAGGTGATGAAGTACGCCAGCGGCGGCACGATCAGCACCCCGATGCGGCCGGCCCACGTGGTCGCGTTCAGCGAGATGTCGAACTGGTCGGCGATGATGTCGTTGAAGCCCGAAGCCTCGATCACCATGAAGAACGACAGCGCCATGATGCCGATGCTGGTGCGCACCGGGACGTCACGCGGCCGCTGCAACAGGTTGTGGTGCGCCGTGTCCCCGGAGAGCTTGCGCTCGATGAACGGGTACGCCAGCAGCAGCCCGATCAGGATCGGCATCCCGACCGCACCGGCGAAGAACACCGCCGGGATCGTGTAGTTGCCCAGATAGAGCTCCCACGCCGGGAAAATACGGAGCATGCCGTCCGCCCAGGCCATGTACCAGTCCGGCTGCGAGCCGGCGGACACCTGGGACGGGTTGTACGGGCCGATGTTCCAGATCGGGTTGATCTGGAAGATGCCTGCCAGCAGGGCGATGATGCCGGTGACCATCGCGAAGAACGCGCCGCCCTTGAGGGCGAACACCGGCATGATCCGGATGCCGACGACGTTGGTCTCCTTGCGGCGCACGCCGGGGAACTGCGTGTGCTTCTGGTACCAGACCAGCGCCAGGTGCACGCCGACCAGCGCCAGCATGATCCCCGGTAGCAGCAGGATGTGGATCGTGTACAGCCTGGGGATGATCTGGTTGCCGGGGAACTCCCCGCCGAACAGCGCCCAGTGCAGCCAGGTGCCCATGATCGGCACCGAGAGCACGATGCCGGACAGGGTGGCGCGGATACCGGTACCGGAGAGCAGGTCGTCCGGCAGCGAGTAGCCGAAGAAGCCCTCGAACATGCCCAGCACCAGCAGCAGCACACCGATGATCCAGTTGGCCTCACGCGGCCTGCGGAACGCTCCGGTGAAGAAGATCCGGAACATGTGGACCATCATCGCGGCGACGAACACCAGCGCGGCCCAGTGGTGCAGCTGCCGGACGAACAGGCCGCCGCGCACGTCGAACGAAATGTCCAGCGTGGTGGCGAACGCGCGGGACATCTCCACGCCCTGCAGGTTCGGGAAGCTCCCGTTGTAGGTGACCTCGGCCATCGACGGGTCGAAGAACAACGTGAGGTAGACGCCCGACAGGATCAGGATCAGGAAGCTGTAGAGCGCGATCTCCCCGAGCAGGAAGGACCAGTGCGTCGGGAACACCTTGTTCATCTGGTGCCGCAGGCCCTTGGCCAGGTGGTATCGCTGGTCCATGTTCTCGGCGGCCTCGTTGACCTGCCGCTGGACCAGGCTCTCACCCTTTGTCGGCGTGGTAAGTGAACTCATGACCTGCGCTCCCAAAAGGCCGGGCCCACGGGTTCGATGAAGTCGCCCCGCGCGACCAGGTACCCCTCTTCGTTCACGGTAATAGGCAACTGGGCCAGAGCGCGAGTCGCCGGTCCGAAAATCGGCTTCGCGTAGTGCAGCGCGTCGAACTGCGACTGGTGGCACGGGCAGAGGATCCGGTTGGTCCGCTGCTCGTACAGCGAAGTCGGGCAGCCCACGTGGCTGCAGACCTTCGTGTACGCGTAGTACTCACCGAAGTTGAAGTCCTCCTGGCCCTCGCGCTTGACCACGCGCGCGGCGTCCTCGGGACGCAGGCGGATCAGCATGACGGGGGCGTCGGAGCGCATGAAGACCGCGGAGAGGGCTTCCGCGTTGTTCCGGTCGGTCTCGCGGAACGGGAACACCGTTTCCATGGCGCCCGCGTCGAGGTCCTCGGGGCGGACGAGGCGGACCTCGTCGGACTTGCCGGTGTTGCGCCGCATGTAGACGACTTCACCCTCGTGCTGCGGCTGCCACGCGGTGTGCCACAGCGAGTCCGGGCCCTCGGAGTCGGCCCACGGGTCCTTGATGAAGGACGCGACCGGCAGCGCGACCAGGCCGAGGCCCATCGCGCCACCCGCGAAGCCGAGGCTGCGCTTGACCAGCGAACGGCGGGCGATGGTGCTGCGGGCACCGGCGTCCTCGAGGTGGGCGACGATCGTCTTGCGGTCGATCTCCGCCGAGCCCTCGCCGCCGTTGTCGCTGCGCTGCTGCACCGCGATCTCGTGCGGGACGAACTTCTTGGTGTACTGCACCACGCCGATCCCGAGCGCCAGGATCGTGATGCCCAGCGTCACGCCCAGCACCGGGGTGTACAGCGAGTACAGGAAGGTGCCGCTCTCGTTCGGCGACTTGTACTGCCACGGCCACCAGATCAGCCCGACCACGAACGCCAGGCCGAACAGGCCCGCCAGCGTGAACCACAGCGCGATGCCCCGCTCCGCGCGCTTCTCCGCGCGCGTGCCCTTGACCGGCCACGGGTCCGGATAGTCGACGATCTCGACGCCGTCGAGCTTGCCGCCCAGCTTGACCAGCTCATCGCGGTCCATCTCGGCCAGCTCCGCGTCCGAAGGCAGGTCCTGCTGCCCCTCGTTACTCATGCCCTCGATCCAATCCACAGGTCCATGCCGCGACCCACGCCGCTCATGCCTTCGAACCAATCCACAGGGTCACCCCGACCAGCGCCGCGATACCCACGATCCAGGCGATGACGCCCTCGGACGCCGGACCGAACCCGCCAAGCGAGTCGCCGCCCGGGTTGTTGTTGTTGTCCGACACCGACTTGATGTAGGCGATGATGTCCTTCTTCTCGTCCGGCGTGAGCTGCCGGTCGGAGAACTTCGGCATGTTCTGCGGGCCGGTCAGCATCGCGGTGTAGATCTGGTCCTCGGTGGCCGGGTCCAGATCGGGCGCGAACTTGCCCGCGGAGAGCGCGCCGCCGCGGCCGGTGAAGTTGTGGCAGGACGCGCAGTTCAGCCGGAACAGCTCGCCACCACGGGCCGGGTCCGAGCCCTGCAGCGCCGCGCCGGTCTCGGCCGGGCGCTCCGGGCCGCCGCCGTTGGCCTGCACGTAGGCGCCGACGGCGTCGATCTCCTCGGGAGTCAGCTTCGGCGGCTTGCGCTCGGCCTGCGCCTCCTGGCGGACCATCGGCATCCGGCCGGAGGAAGTCTGGAAGTAGACCGCGGCGTCACCGACGCCGATCAGGCTCGGCCCGCGGTCCTGCACGCCCTGCAGGTTCGCGCCGTGGCAGGTGATGCAGGTGTTGTTGTAGACCTGCTGGCCCAGCCGCAGCTGTGCCGGGTCCTCCTGCGCCTGCGCGGTCTGTGCCTTGGGCACGAAGACCGCGTAGATCGCGCCGGCCCCGATCAGCGCGACGCCCAGCGCCAGCAGGCCGGCGATCCGCCTGCGCAGCTTGGTGCGCGCGCCGAAGCGGCGCTTGGAGGACTTCTTCGTGGTGGTCATCTTGCGGCAACCCTTGCTGTGTGAGAGTCCGGGACGGGCTGGGCGGTCAGGGAATGATGTAGATGACCGCGAACAGGCCTACCCACACGATGTCGACGAAGTGCCAGTAGTAGGACACGACGATCGCGGAGGTGGCCTGCGCGGGCGTGAACTTGCTCAGCTTGGTGCGGATGAGCAGGAACACGAACGCGACGAGCCCGCCCATGACGTGCAGACCGTGGAAGCCGGTGGCGAGGAAGAAGACCGTGCCCCATGCGCCCGACGGGATCGTGACGCCCTCTTTGATCAGGCTGGTGTACTCCCCGGCCTGGCCACCGATGAAGATCGCTCCCATGATCAGCGTCAGCACGTACCAGCGGCGCAGCCCGTACACGTCACCGCGCTCGGCGGCGAACACGCCGAGCTGGCAGGTGAACGACGACGCCACCAGGATGATGGTGAAGGGCAGCGCGTACGGGATGTCGAGATGGATCGGCTCACCGGTGGCGGCGTTGACCGGGGGCCACAGCCCCGTGGAGTTCTGCGCCTTGACCGTGAAGAACATCGCGAACAGCCCGGCGAAGAACATGAGCTCGCTGGAGAGCCACACGATGGTGCCGACGCTGACCATGTTCGGCCGGTTCAGCGAGTGCACCCGCTGGCTGATGTTGGGAGCTGCCGTTGTCACGAGTCGCATTATGTCCTCCGGCGATCCGACCTGCCCGGCAGGGTCGCCCGGAGAGTTGGTCCCCAGCACGAACGCGGAGGGTGAAGGACAGTGGTGAGTCTGCTCGGCCGGCTTCGTGACCTGCTCAGACGTGAGGCGGAGCCCGAATTGTCCGTGGACGCGCCCGGGCTCGTCGTGGTGGCCGAAGCCTTCGACATCGCCGAAGCGGACTCGGCAGTGCTGGCGAGATCACATAATTGGGCCGCCGCGAAACCCGCTGTGCTGCGCCATCATCTGACGCTGCCGGTGGCGCGAATCGCTGAGGCGACGGGGATTCTGGCCCAGGACGGGTGGGAATTGCGCACCGTGTCGCAAACGGAGGAGACGGCACGCTTGCACGCTTTGCGTGTCCAGGTGCTCGACGCGCTGCACTGCGCGCAGGAGCGGTCGCGGATGGCCGGGCTCGCGCAGCGGCTCGGCGGCGAATCGCTCGGCTGGGACGCTTTGCAACCGACTGGCTCTGGGTGAGCTCCGCCGTTGCGGCTAGCATCTGAGAAATCAAGTACGCGACGAGGCCGGAGGCTTGACGTGACCGAGCAGCCGATGAGGATCCTGGTGTTCAGCCACCGGGCGGAAGTCCGTGAGTCGATCACCAACGCGATCGGCCGCCGCCCGGCCACCGACCTCGGCCGGGTGGAGTACGTCGAGGCCGCCGGCGTGGCCGACGTGCTGTCCGAGATGGACGAGGGCACGGTCGATCTGGCGATCCTGGACGGCGAGGCGCAGCCCACCGGCGGGATCGGCCTGTGCCGTCAGCTGAAGAACGAGATCGACGACTGCCCGCCCATCGTGATCGCGGTGCGCCGCAAGGACGATCGCTGGCTGGCCACCTGGTCGCAGGCCGACGCCGTTCTCGTGCACCCGCTCGACCCCCTGACCGCCGCGGAGACCGTCGCGGACGTGTTGCGGGGCCAGCGGGTCCCGGCCGTGCGCGCGTGATCTTCACATGAGCCTTCAGACCTGGCCCCGGCTGCTGACTCAGCTCATCGACGGCGTTGACCTGTCCGAGGAGGACACCGCCTGGGCGATGGACCAGGTGATGTCCGGCGAGGCCACCCCCGCGCAGATCGGCGCGTTCGCGATCGGCCTGCGCGCCAAGGGCGAGACGCCGGCCGAGATCTCCGGGATGGCCGACTCGATGCTCGCGCACGCCCATCGCGTGCACGTCGAGGGCCGCGCGGTCGACATCGTCGGCACCGGCGGTGATCGTTCCGGTTCGGTGAACATCTCCACGATGGCCTCGATAGTCGTTGCGGGCGCGGGAGTTCCGGTCGTCAAGCACGGCAACAGGGCGGCGTCGTCGAAGGCGGGCACCGCCGACACGCTGGAGGCGCTCGGCGTCGCGATCGACCTGCCGGCGGACCGCGTCGAAAAGTGCGTGTCGGAGCTCGGCATCGGGTTCTGCTTCGCGGCGGTGTTCCACCCGTCGTTCCGCCACGCCGGACCGGTGCGCAGCCAGCTCGGCGTGCCGACCACGTTCAACCTGCTCGGGCCGCTCACCAACCCGGCGCAGCCGTCGGCGGGGCTGATCGGCTGCGCGTACCCGGACAAGGCGCCGGTGCTGGCCGGGGTGTTCGCCCGCCGCGGCACCTCCACGCTCGTCGTCCGCGGGGACGACGGCCTGGACGAGATCACCACCACGACCACCAGCACGGTGTGGGTGGTCCGCGACGGCGAGGTCACCGAGGAGCACCTCGACCCGGCCGCGTTCGGGATTTCCCTTGCCACGGCGGAGGATCTGCGCGGCGGGGACCCCGTGGTGAACGCCGAAGTGGTGCGGGAGCTGGTGGCGGGCAAGACCGGCCCGGTGCGGGACGCGGTGCTGCTCAACGCGGCCGGCGCGCTGGCCGCGCACGCCGGCTTCTCCGGCTCGCTCACCGACGATCTCCGGGCCGGGCTGGACAAGGCCGCGCGCTCGATCGACTCCGGCGCCGCCGCCGATCTGCTGGCCCGCTGGGCCGCCTTCCGCTGAGCCGTATCACGAAGAAGGCCCCCGCCGATCCCGGCGGGGGCCTTCTTCCGTTGCTGTCAGGTCATTCGTGGTCGGGGCCGGTGTGGTACTCGAACACCAGGCCACCGACGGCGACGAGGATCAGCACGCCACCGACCACGATCATCCAGACGTGGAAGAACGCCAGCGACAGGCCGGTGAACGCGGCCGCGCCTGCCAGCCCGATCGGCCAGTAGCTGCCCGGGCTGAAGAAGCCGAGCTCGCCGGCGCCGTCGCTGATCTCGGCGTCCTCGCGGTCCTCCGGGCGGGCGTCGATGCGGCGCGAGATGAACCGCATGTAGCTGCCCGCGATGAGCGCCAGGCCCCCGGTCAGGATCAGCGCGACCAGGCCGACCGGCTCGACGCCGAACCCGCTCCAGTAGTACGTGGTCACGCCGTAGACGATGGCGATGAAGAAGGCAAACACCGTGACGATGTCGAAAATCCGGGCTTCGACCTTCATGAAGCTGTCCTCACTCCTGTGTTCCCAGAGCCCTGCGTCAGCGCGCGGTGCGGTCGGTGTTGAACGGCTGCGTGGTGACCGCGTGCGGGGTGCACAGCTCACCGCAGTTCATCGCGCTCAGCGCCTCGGACGCCGTGTTCGGCACCCCGGTGGCCGGGTTGACCTGCGTCCGCAACTGAATGTACTGCGTGTACAGGTTGTCCGGCAGGGCACGGACCTCGAAGTTCATCGCCGAGTGGTAGGTGCCGCACAGCTCCGCGCAGCGGCCGACGAACGAACCGGACTTGTCGATCGTGTTCTGGAAGGACGAGTCCTGGTTGTTCTTCTCCGGGTACGGGAAGACGTCGCGCTTGAAGTGGAACTCCGGCACCCAGAAGGAGTGGATGACGTCGGTCGAGCGCAGGTTGTACTGGATGGTCTTGCCGACCGGCACCACCAGCAGCGGGATCTCCGTCGAGCTGCCGACCGTGCGGATCATCTGGCCCGTCGCGTCCTTGGCCTCGTCCGGGTAGTCGAACTCCCAGTTCCACTGGAACGCGGTGACGTTGATCGTGACGTCCGGGTCGTCGACCTTGTCGAGCACCTGGTTCTCGGTGGTCGCGGTGAAGAAGAACAGCACGCAGACCATGACCAGCGGCACGATGACGCAGAACAGCTCGAGCGGCACGTTGTACTGGAACTGGCGGGGCAGCTCGGTCGGGTCCGCGTTCTTCTTCTTGCGGTGGAACGCCGAAGCCCAGAAGATGAGCCCCCACACGATGACGCCGACGACGAGCGCGGCGATCACGGACCAGGTCCAGAGCCAGCGCATCTTGTCTGCCTGCTCGGTGACACCGACCGGCCAGCCGAAGCGCAGCACCTCGTCTCCGGAACACCCGGTCGCGAACAGGGCGACCAGCCCGGCCAGCGCGGCGACCTTACCGACCCTCTTCAACCCCGGCCTCCTCGAATTCTGGCGTGACAGCGGGAGTCTAAGCGAGCCACGCGGAGCGTGTCGGTTGAGGGTGGTGGTGGGCCGGCGGGAGGGGCCGGCTGAGTTCCGTGTTCCCCGCTGAGCAAGGGGTAACCGTTCGTGGCAAGTCCACCCGGCATACTGACCCTCGATATCCGGTCACGACCTAGAGGTGTGTGAGTACACGTGTGCGGCCTGCTCGGACTGGTCTGTCCCACTGAGAACGAGGCGGCGAAGGCCCGCGACGCCGTCGGCTCCGCGCTGCGCTGCCAGCGCCACCGCGGCCCCGACGAGACCGACACCTGGGCCGATGCCGAAATCGTCTACGGGTTCAACCGGCTCGCCTTCATCGACGTCGAGCACGCGCACCAGCCGCTGGTCTGGGGCCCGCCGGAGTCGCCTGCCCGGTACACGCTGAACTTCAACGGCGAGATCTACAACTACCGCGAACTGCGCGAGCAGCTCGTCGAAGAACACGATGCGAAGTTCGCCACAGAGGGCGACGGCGAGGCGATCGCGGCCGCTTTCCACTACTGGGGACCGGAAGCGGTGTCCCGGTTGCGCGGAATGTTCGCCTTCCTGTTGTGGGACGCGGACGAAAAGGTGCTCCGCGGCGCGCGGGACCCGTTCGGCATCAAGCCGCTGTTCTACTCCGCGGGCCCGCACGGAGTGGCGTTCTCCAGCGAGAAGAAGAGCCTGCTGGAGCTGACCGGGACGCTCGGGCTGGAGTCCGAACTGGACACCACCGCGCTGCAGCACTACCTGACGCTGCAGTACGTGCCCGAGCCGGAGTCCTTGCACTCGGGCGTGCGCCGCATCGAATCGGGCACGCAGTTCACCGTCTCCCCCGGCGGCGAGCCGAAGATCGAGCGGTACTTCTTCCCGCGCTTCAACGCCCAGCCGGTGCACACCGACGCCGAGGCGAAGGCGCTGCACGAGCGGATCGCCGACGTGATGCGCGATTCGGTGGGCAAGCACATGATCGCCGACCCGGACATCACGGTCGGCGCGTTCCTCTCCGGCGGCATCGACTCCACCGCGATCGCCGCGCTGGCCAAGGAGCACAACCCGAACCTCATCGCGTTCACCACCGGGTTCGAGCGCGAGGGCTACTCCGAGGTGGACGTCGCGGCCGAGTCGGCGGCGGCGATCGGCGTCAAGCACGTGATCCGCACGGTGTCCGCGGACGAGATGATGGACGCGCTCCCGCTGATCGTCTGGTACCTCGACGATCCGGTGGCCGACCCGGCGCTGGTGCCGCTGTGGTTCATCGCACGCGAGGCCCGCAAGCACGTGAAGGCCGTGCTGTCCGGCGAAGGCTCGGACGAGCTGTTCGGCGGCTACACGATCTACAACGAGCCGATTTCGCTGGCGCCGTTCGAAAAGGTGCCCGGCGGCGTGCGCAAACTGATCGGCAAGGTCTCCGAGCGGATCCCGGAGGGCACCCGCGGCAAGGACCTCCTCCGGCGCGGCGCGCTGTCGCTGGAAGAGCGCTACTACGGCAACGCGCGGATCTTCCGCGACGACCAGCTGCGCGGCGTGCTGCGCACCTTCCAGGAGGGCGTCGGGCACAAGGACGTCACGGCCGAGCACTACCGGACATCGGCGGGCTGGGACCCGGTCGCCCGGATGCAGCACGTGGACCTGTTCACGTGGCTGCGCGGGGACATCCTGGTCAAGGCGGACAAGATGACCATGGCGAACTCGCTGGAGCTGCGGGTGCCGTTCCTGGACGCCGAGGTGTTCAAGGTCGCGGCCGGGATCCCGCTGGACCAGAAGGTGACCAAGGAGACCACGAAGTACGCGCTGCGCCGCGCGCTCGACGGGATCGTGCCCGCGCACGTGCTGAACCGGCGCAAGCTCGGCTTCCCGGTGCCGATCCGGCTCTGGCTGCGCGACGAGATGTACGACTGGGCGCGCGGGATCATCAACGACTCGCGCACCGAGCAGCTGATCGACAAGACGGCCGTGCTGCGGCTGCTGGACGAGCACAAGGCGGGCTCGCTCGACCACAGCCGCCGGATCTGGGCGCTGCTGGTGTTCATGCTGTGGCACGGGATCTTCATCGAGAACCGGATCAAGCCGGAGATCCCCGAGCCGGTCTACCCGGTGCGGATCTGACGCGGACGTGAAGAAGGCCCCCTGCCGAGGCTGCAGGGGGCCTTCTTCGTCGCCGCTCAGGCGCCGAGCACCGCGCCGATCTCCACGGCGGCGTCGTTGCCGTAGGCGTCCGCGATGCGCTTGAGCCCTTCCTTGCGGTCCAGGGTCCACTCCTGGGTGCCGATGGTTTCCAGCACCAGCACGGCGATCAGCGAACCGAGCTGGGCGGCCCGCTCCAGCGAGAGCCCGCCGTCGAGCCCCGCGAGGAACCCGGCGCGGAACCCGTCGCCGACGCCGGTCGGGTCGGCCTTGGTGGTCTCCGGGATGGCGCTCACCTTGATGGCGCCGTCCGGGCCGATGATCTCCACCCCGTCGGCGCCGAGCGTGGTGACCCGGATGCCGACGTGCTGGAGCACCTCCTCCTCGGACCAGCCGGTCTTCTGGCGTAGCAGCTCCCACTCGTAGTCGTTGGTGAACAGGTACTTCGCGCCGGTGACGAAGGCGCGGGCCTGCTCGCCGTCCATCCGGGCCAGCTGCTGGGACGGGTCGACGCCGAAGGTGTAGCCGCGTTCCCGGCATTCCTCGGCGTGCCGCAGCATACCGTCGGGGTCGTCCGGGCTGATCAGCACGAGCCCGAGCCCGCCCGCGCGCTCGGCGACCGGGCGGAGTTCGATGTTGCGCGCCTCGGCCATCGCGCCGGCGTAGAAGGTGGCTATCTGGCAAAGGTCTTCGTCGGTGGTGCAGACGAACCGGGCGGTGTGCGCGACCTCGGAGACCAGCACGCCCGAGGTGTCCACCCCGTGCCGTTCGAGCCAGGACCGGTAGTCGGCGAAATCGGCGCCCACCGCGCCGACGAGGATCGGGTTGACGCCGAGCACCCCGAGCCCGAAAGCCACGTTCGCGCCGATGCCGCCACGCCGGACGACCAGGTCGTCGGCCAGGAAACTGAGGGAGACGCGGTGCAGTTGCTCCGCGATGAGCTGTTCGGCGAATCTGCCTGGGAAGTGCATCAGGTGGTCTGTCGCGATACTTCCGGACACTGCGATTCGGGCGTTGGCTGTCACCAGTTCTCCCTGTCGTGTCGCCCATCAGAGGTAATTGACTGCCGAGGAACGACACTACCGTCTGGTAAGGGTGTCGCGCCCCGGTCGCGGCGGCTTAGCGTCGCGGGGTGGAAACCACGACAGAGCCGGAAAACCTGGCCGAGCTGATCAGTGACTGCGCCGACATCCCGGCCGACCTGCGGGTTCGCCGCGACGTGGCGCCGCGGCCGCCCGCCCCGCGGCAGTGGACGGTGGACGAGACCTGCCATTCCCAGGTGGCCGGCCTGGAGGACTACGCCTGAGAGCACATAGAAAGCCTGAGAGCACATAGAAAGAGGGGGCACCGTCTGACGGCGCCCCCTCTTTCTATGTGCCTTGTGTCAGTGGAAGGAATCTCCACAGGCGCAGGAACCGGTGGCGTTCGGGTTGTCGATCGTGAAGCCCTGCTTCTCGATCGAGTCCACGAAGTCGATCACCGCGTCCTGCACGTACGGCGAGCTCATCCTGTCGACGGCCACACGCAGCCCGTCGAAGTCGCGGAACAGGTCGCCGTCGAGCTCGCGCTCGTCGAAGAACAGCTGGTAGCGCAGGCCGGCGCAGCCACCGGGCTGAACGGCGATGCGCAGGTGCATGTCGTCGCGGCCCTCCTGCTCCAGCAGGGCCTTGGCCTTCGCGGCTGCCGCGTCGGTCAAGGTCACGCCGTGAGTGGCCTCGGTCTGCGGGGCGCCGGTCTCAGCGGTCGTCATGGCTCTCCCTCAGGTGTTGCTGTGGCGAATACGGATGCCTCCTGCAACCAGGTCAACACCGCGGTCATCCGTTCTGTTCCCAGCCCTCATGGTCGCACATGTCACGACCGGGCGAACACCAGCGCGAAGGTCTGGAATATCCTGGACGGGTGAGGTTCCTGCGCCGAAACGGCACTGCCACCGAAGACACCCCGGACGCCGAGGCCGCCGAGGGCGCCGAAAGCGTCGAATCTCACAATCGCGGGTACACCCCGGGCAAGGGCCGGGCCACCCCGAGCCGGCGCGAGGCCGAGGGCAAACGCCGCGGCCCGATCGCGCCGCCCCCGCGCACCACGCGTGAGGCGATGAAGCGCAACAAGGAACTGCGCAAGTCGAACCCGCAGAGCAAGGAAGAGGCGCGGGCGAAGCGGCAGGAACGCCAGGCGCGGATGGCCGCGGGTGACGAGCGCTACCTGCTGCCGCGGGACAAGGGCCCGGTCAAGGCGTACGTGCGCGACCTGGTCGACTCGCGGCGCAACCTGCTGGGGCTGTTCATGCCGCTGGCCGTGTTGGTGTTCATCGCGCTGCTCGTGCCGTACCCGGCGATCCAGCAGTACGCCACCCTGCTGTGCACGCTGCTTTTGCTCGGGATGGTGGTCGAGGGCTTCATGTCCGGGCGCCGCATCGCGAAGCTCGCGCGGGAGAAGTTCCCGAAGGAGACGATCAACGGCCGGTCCATCGGCTGGTACGCGTTCGTGCGGGCTAGCCAGGTGCGGAAGCTCCGGATGCCCAAACCCCGCGTGAAGCCCGGCGACGCCGTCAACTGAGTGATCAGCCGCGAGCGACTGCGCACCACTTTCGACGAGGACGCGGAGGCCTACGACCGCGCCCGTCCTGGCTATCCGGCCGCGCTGTTCGGCGATCTGGAGCCCCTGCTCGGGCGGCGGGTGCTCGAAATCGGCTGCGGCACGGGCCAGCTGACTGTGCCACTGGCGCGGGCGGGCCACACGATCACGGCGGTGGATCTCGGCGCCGGGATGGCGGCTGTCGCGCGGCGCAAGCTCGCCGGATTCCCCGGGGTCGAGGTCGCACATGACGCGCTACTCCAGCCCCCTCCGAACTCCTTGCCACGAAAGCGAATTCGTGGCCTCCGACTATTTCGGGGTTCGTCCGTTTCGCACGGCATGTGTGCCACTGGGCGCTCCCGGCCGACGCGCGGGCCGGGCTGTTCCGCTGCCTCACCGAGCTGATCGGCGGCGGCCGGGTCCGGAAGCGCTATCTCACGCAGCTCGCCTGGAGCAGCTCCAGGTAGTTAGCTATGCGAAAGGTCTGGGCTAGGCTGGCGGCATGGAATTTCGCCGTCTCGGCCGCAGTGGCCTCTCCGTGAGTGAGATCTCCTACGGGAACTGGCTCACCCACGGTTCGCAGATCGAGGAGGAGCAGGCGCAGGCCTGCATCAAGGCCGCGCTGGAAGCGGGCATCACGACCTTCGACACCGCTGACGTCTACGCGAACACCGCCGCCGAGTCCGTGCTGGGGCGCGGGCTGGCCGGGCAGCGACGGGAGAGCCTGGAGATCGCGACGAAGGTCTTCGCGCCGACCGGGCCCAAGGGGCCGAACGACCGCGGCCTGAGCCGCAAGCACATCATCGAGTCCTGCAACGCCTCGCTGCGGCGGCTGCAGACCGACCACATCGACCTCTACCAGGCGCACCGGTTCGACAAGACGGTCCCGCTGGAGGAGACGTTCAGCGCCTTCGCCGACCTTGTCCACCAGGGCAAGGTGCTCTACCTCGGCGTCTCGGAGTGGACGGCCGAGCAGATCATGCGCGGCGCGGCCCTCGCCCGCGAGTTCCGGATTCCGCTGATCTCCAACCAGCCGCAGTACAACATGCTGTGGCGGGTCATCGAGTCCAAGGTGGTGCCCGCATCGGAGCAGGAGGGGCTCGGCCAGATCGTCTGGTCCCCGATCGCGCAGGGCGTGCTCACCGGCAAGTACAAGCCGGGCCAGCCGCCGCCCGCCGGTTCACGGGCGACGGACGAGAACGGCGGCGCGCGCACCGTGACGCGGTTCCTGCGCGACGAGGTCCTCGAGCGCGTGCAGAAGCTGGAGCCGCTGGCCGCGCAGGCCGGGTTGTCGCTCGCGCAGCTGGCTGTCGCCTGGGTGCTGCAGAACCCGAACGTCTCGTCGGCGATCATCGGCGCCTCCCGCCCGGAGCAGGTGCACGAGAACGTCAAGGCCGCCGGCGTGAAACTGGACGACGACCTGCTGAAGGCGATCGACGAAGCCCTCGAAGGCGTCGTCGTGGACGACCCACGCGAGACGCCCGTCTAAGCCAGCATCTGTTCCGCCACGGCCAGGTCGTGCGCGTAGGTGACCTTGAAGTTCTGCTCCTCGCCCGGCACCCAGTGCACCGGCAGCGACGAGTAGCGCTCCATGACCGACGCGGTGTCCGTCCCGTCGAAGCCTTCGCGCGCGGCCTGTTCGTAGGCGGCGAGCAGCGGTGCCGCCCGGAATCCTTGCGGGGTCTGGGCGCGCACCAGCTTCCCGGCCACGCGGCTGCCGTCGGCGGCGACGATGTCGTCCGCGGCAAGGCCCGGCATCGCACCGCCGTACTCGCGCGCGGTGCGCAGCACGGCTTCGATGAGCTTCGTGCTGACGAGCGGCCGCGCTCCGTCGTGCAAGAGCACCGAGTCGATCTCGCCGCTTTCGATCCGCCCCGCGAGATGACGCAGCGCGCGCAGCTCCGACTCCTGCCGCGTCGCGCCGCCGTGCACGACCTCCAGGCCCGGGATCCGCACGCTTTCCACCAGTTCCGCGTCCTGCGGGCGCGTCACCAGCAGGACCACGCCCACGTCGGGGGCCGAGTCGAACGCCTCCAGCGACCACGACACGACCCGCCGCCCGGACAACGGCAGGTACACCTTGTTGAGGTTCGCGCCGACCCTGGTGCCCGCTCCGCTGGCGAGCACGACACCGGCCGCCTGAGGTTCCGTCACAACGGAAATCCTAGAGCGCTAGGTTGACGCCGTGAGTCATCTCGAGTTCGCCGACGTCCCCCACCCCGACGAGCTCGTGCGCGCCGAGGCCAAGCGGCGGCACGCGACACTGATCAAACCCGTGGAATCGCTGGGCAGGCTGGAGGAGCTGGGCGCGTGGATCGCCGCGTGCCAGGGCACCTGCCCGCCGCGCCCGGTCGCCCGGCCGCGGGTGGTCGTGTTCGCCGGTGATCACGGCGTTGCGGCCAAAGGCGTTTCGGCCTATCCCGCCGGCGTGACGGCGCAGCTGGTGAACGCGCTGCTGAAGGACGAGGGCGTACCCACGGCCCTCGCGCCCGTCGCGGGTGCCGGGCTGCGTGTGGTGGACATCTCCGTCGACGGCGAGACGGCGGCGCAGGAATTCAAGGTGCGCAAGGGATCCGGCTCGATCGACACGGAGGACGCGCTCTCCCCCGAAGAAACCGAAGCCGCCCTGCAGGCTGGGGTGGACATCGCCAACGCCGAGGTCGACGCGGGCGCCGACCTGCTCATCGCCGGTGATCTCGGGGTCGGCGTGAGCACGCCGTCGTCCGTGCTGATCGCCGCATTGACCGGCACCGAGCCGGTCGCCGTGGTCGGCCGCGGGTCCGGCATCGACGACAACGCGTGGATGCGCAAGGCCGCCGTGATCCGGGACGCGCTACGCCGCGCGCGCACCGTGCTGACCGACCCGACGGCTCTGCTGCGCGTGGCGTCCGGGGCCGATCTCGCCGCTATGACGGGATTCCTCGCCCAGGCCGCGATCCGCCGCACGCCGGTGCTGCTCGACGGGCTCGCCGCGAGCGCCGCCGCGCTCGTCGCGGAAGAGCTGGCGCCGAACGCGCGCGGCTGGTGGGCGGCCGCGCACCGCTGCGCGGAGCCGGCGCACGATCTGGCGCTGGACCACCTGGACCTCAAGCCGATCCTCGACCTGGGCATCCGGCTCGGTGAAGCCGCGGGCGCGCTCACCGCACTGCCCGTGCTGGCGATGGCTGTCCGGCTGCTCAGCGACGTCGCCACCTACGACAGCGCCGGGGTCGCGCCGCCCGAAACGCCGTGAGGGCCCGTCCTGGTGGACGGGGCCCTCACGGGAAAACGGTTCAGGACAAGGTGGTCATCCAGTTGTGCGGGTCCGGGCGGGTGCCCTCCTGGATGCCGGTCAGCTCGGCGCGCAGCTTCATGGTCAGCTCGCCGGGCTGGCCGCCGTTGACGAGGAACTCGCCGCCGGCGTGCTTGACGCGGCCGACCGGCGTGATCACCGCGGCGGTGCCGCAGGCGAACACCTCGGTGAGCTCACCGGAGGCGGCCGCCTTCTCCCACTCCTCGGTGGAGATCCGGCGTTCCTCGACCTGGTGGCCGAAGTCCTGCGCCACCTGCAGCAGCGAGCTGCGGGTGACCCCGGGCAGCAGCGAACCGCTCAGCTCGGGGGTCACCACGCGGGCGTCCGCGCCGGAGCCGAAGACGAAGAACAGGTTCATCCCGCCCATCTCCTCGACCCAGTACCGCTCCGCGGCGTCGAGCCACACCACCTGGTCGCAGCCCTGCTCCACCGCCTGCGTCTGCGCGACGAAGGACGCCGCGTAGTTGCCCGCGAACTTCGCCGCCCCGGTGCCGCCGGGCGCCGCCCGCACGTACTCGGTGGACAGCCACACGCTCACCGGCTTCACGCCGCCGGTGAAGTAGCTGCCCGCGGGCGAAGCGATGAGCAGGTACAGGTACTCGCTGGCTGGCGCGTTCACGCCGAGGCCCACCGACGTCGAGATCATGAACGGGCGCAGGTACAGCGTGTCGCCCTCGTTCGTGGGCACCCAGCGCTCGTCGAGGGTGACCAGCTCGCGCAGTGAACCCAGGAAGATCTCGTCCGGGAGCTCCGGCATCGCGATGCGGCGGGCCGAGTCGCGGAAGCGCGCGGCGTTGGCCTCCGGCCGGAAGGCGGCGATGCGGCCGTCCGGCTGGCGGTACGCCTTGAGCCCTTCGAAGATCGCCTGCGCGTAGTGCAGCACCGACGTGGCCGGGTCGAGCGTGATCGGCTCGTAGGCCCGGACGGCCAGGTCGTGCCAGCCCTGTTCGGTGCTCCAGCGCGCGCTGACCATGTTGTCGGTGAAGTACGTCCCGAAGCCGGGCTTCGCCAGTACCTCGGCTACCCGCGCCGCGGAAGCGGGAGTCGGGTTCGGGGTACGGGTGAAGGGCATCGTGGTCGTCATACGGGCCAGGATATCCCTTAGTCGGACGTCCGAGCGTCCGTCCTCCCCTAGGATCAGCGGCGTGACCGGAAACAGTGTGTCCGCCGGAACCGGCTCGGACGTCCGCACCTTCGCCGCCGCCCTGTTGCTCACGTACGGCGCCGGGACGCTGATCCTGGTCGGCTACCTCCTGCTGGACAGCGCGTTCGGGGGCATCCTCGGCCTGGTCGGCGCAGTCTTCGGCGTCGTGTGGTGGCGGAGCCTGCACGACAAGATCTTCCCGCGCGACCTGCCGGTGAAGTCGGTGGTCATCCTGCTCGTGGTGGACGTGGTGCTGAGCGTGCTCGCGTTCGTGCTGTGACGGCGACGGCCAGCACGACCACGGCCAGCAGCAGGTAGACCGGCGGCACCCAGGCCAGCAGCGTGATGGCCAGCGCGGCGGCGAGCACGGCCCGCACGTCGCGCCCCTTGGCCGAAAGCGTGAGCAAGCTGACGATGAGCGCCTCGGCCAGCGCCAATGCCGCCGCCAGCAACAGGGCCTGCTCGGGTTCGAGCAGCGCGGCCCCCACCGCGGCCGCCAGTCCACATGCGACGGCACCCTGCCGCCGGGGCAGCTCGGCGCGGGCTTCACTCAGCGCCTGCAACGCCGCGGGGAAGACGGCGATCACCACGATTCCGGCCAGCAGCGGGTACAGCGCCTGTCCGTCCACAGCGGCCAGCAGGTCCCGGAAGGGCACTTTGGACAGTCCGAGCCGGACCGGCCCGAGCTGGTAGAGCGCGGCGGCGCAGACCGCGAGCGCAACGGCGAGCGCGCCGGGATTCCGCTTGCGCAGCAAGGGGAAGAGCACCGCCCCGGCCGCGAACATCCCGGTGAAGGCCGGGTTGCCGCCCACCCCGCGTTCGGGCGAGATCGCCAGGCACAACGCCACGATCCCGGCCGCACCGGCGAGCAGGATCCCGAGCAGCCAGCCGCGCGCGTACCGGGGCAGCTCGAGGCCGAGCGCGTCCGCGATCACCACCACGAGAACGGCTGCCACGGCGGCGATCCTGGGTTGCTCCGGCACCAGGTACGCCCCGAAAGCCGAGGCGAACAACGGGACTCCGGCCAGCCGCACGGCCATCCGCGCGCCCGCGACGAGCGGCTCCGCGCGAGGCGGGACTTCGGGCTTCGGCCTGAGCCAGGCGAGCGCGCCGGCCAGCACCGCCCCGGCCAGCAGCCACCAGCCGCCGGCCGCCGCTCCCGCGGCCAGCGCGATGAGCAGCCCCGCGCCGACCTGCACGCCCGCCACCTGCCTTTCTGCGTTCCCCCCGCCGTCATTAGCATGGCTCACCATCACCTGACGTCCGCGCGCGAGGAGCCATAAGTGACCGTGCCGAAGTTTGCCCTGTACGAAAACGCCGAGGCCGCTCTGGGCAAGAGCAAGGCCGAAGCCGTCGTGATCGGCGTGCTCCAGGGTGAGAAGGCACCCGCGCTCGCGCCCGGCGCCGAAGCCGTGGACGCCGCCTTCGACGGCAAGCTGGAGAGCGTGCTGTCCGCGCTCGGCGCGAGCGGCAAGGCCGAAGAGATCACCAAGCTGCCCGCGCTGGGCAAGCTGACCGCCGACGTGGTGCTGGCCGTCGGCCTCGGGAAGCCCGACGACGACGGCTCGGTCACGCAGGAGCAGATCCGCCGCGCCGCCGGTGCCGCCGGCCGCGCGCTGGCGGGCAGCGCCCGCGCGCTGGTCGTGCTGTCCTCGCTGGACCTGCAGGGCGCGGTCGAAGGGATCGCGCTGGGCGCCTACAAGTTCACCGAGTACAAGTCGTCCCCGGGGGACGCGCCGGTGGCGGCGGTGGACTTCGTGCAGCCGGCCGGAGGCCAGACCAAGGCGCACAAGGCGACGCTGAAGGCGGCCACCGCGATCGCCGAAGCGGTGCTCACCACGCGCGACCTGATCAACACCCCGCCCAACGACCTGTTCCCCGCCTCGTTCGCCGAGCGCGCGAAGAAGCTCGCCGAGGCGGCCGACCTCGAGTTCGAGGTGCTCGACGAGAAAGCGTTGAAGCGCAAGGGTTTCGGCGGCATCCTCGGCGTCGGCGGCGGTTCCTCGCGGCCACCGCGGCTGCTGCGGGTGAGCTACAAGGGGCCGAAGGCGGCCAAGAAGGTCGCGCTCGTCGGCAAGGGCATCACGTTCGACTCGGGCGGCATCTCGATCAAGCCGGCCGCGGGCATGGACCACATGACCTCGGACATGTCCGGCGCGGCCGCCGTGCTGGCCTCGGTGGTGCTGGCGGCGAAGCTCAAGTACCCGCTCGAGGTCACCGCGCACATCCCGCTGGCGGAGAACCTGCCTTCCGGCACCTCGTACCGGCCCGGTGACGTGCTGAACATGTACGGCGGCAAGACCGTCGAGGTGCTCAACACCGACGCCGAGGGCAGGCTCGTGCTTGCCGACGCGATCGTGCGCGCCGCCGAGGAGGACCCGGACTACCTGATCGAAACGTCCACGCTGACCGGCGCGCAGGTGGTGGCGCTGGGCAACCGCACGGCCGGGATCATGGGTTCGGACGAGTTCCGGGACCGGGTGGCCGCGTCCGCGCAGGCCACCGGTGAGGGCGGCTGGCCGATGCCGCTGCCGGAAGAGCTGCGCGGCGAGCTGGACTCGCGGCTGGCGGATCTGGCGAACGTGACGGGACAACGCTGGGGCGGGATGCTCGCGGCCGGGATCTTCCTGCGCGAGTTCGTCGCCGACGGCCTGCCGTGGGCGCACATCGACATCGCGGGCCCGTCGTTCAACACCGGTTCCCCGTGGGGCTACACCGGCAAGGGCGGCACCGGTGTCCCGGTCCGCACCATCGCCGCCGTCTTGGCGGACATCGCGGAAAACGGCTGAGTCGCGCCGGGGGCGGCTCCGTCCGCCCCCGGGGTCAGCCCTGTGCTTTCTTCATGCGGCGGGTGTACTCGCGCATCCGGTTCGGATAACCGACCTTCGCCACGTCGTACACCGGGATGCCCCGCTTGCGCCCGAAGCTCTGCGCCGCGTCCGGGCTGCCGATGCGGCGGCGGGTCCACTCGCCGTCGTGGGCGATCAACACCACTGTGGTCTCCGTGACGGTGGTGCGGGGTTCCACGTAGGCTTCGACGCCGCGCCGCGTGGCGGCCCATTCTTCGAGGTGCTTCGTGTCACGCTCGCTGGCGCCGCGCATCGTGCCCGGTCTGTTCTTCCTGCGGAGGGAACTGAATAGTCCCACCTCGACCACCCCATCTCCGACCTCGGTCAACCCCCATTATCCCGACTCCGCGGAGTGCCCCCTGCTGTGGTCACCGGCACTACCGCCTCGGTCGCAGACGCGAACGCGCAAGTGACAAGATGATGAGGGCCCCGACGTAACACGACGTCGGGCGGCCGACAAGACGAGCATCGCCGACGAGCTCTTCGAGGAGAGATGAAGTGACCGACGCTGGCGCCGACCTGGTGATCCTTGGTGGCGGATCAGGCGGCTACGCAGCGGCCTTCCGGGCCGCGGAGCTGGGCCAATCCGTGATTCTGGTGGAGAAGGACAAACTGGGCGGCACCTGCCTGCATCGCGGCTGCATCCCGACGAAGGCACTGCTGCACGCCGCGGAGGTCGCCGATTCGGCGCGCGACGGCGAGCAGTTCGGCGTCAAGACCATCCTCGAGGGCGTCGACATCGCGGGCGTCAACAAGTACAAGGACACCATCATCTCGCGCCTCTACAAGGGGCTGCAGGGGCTGGCGAAGGCACACAAGGTGACCCTCGTCGAGGGCACCGGGAGCTACGTCGGCGGCACCACCGTCGAGGTCGACGGCCAGCGCTACACCGGTAAGAACCTGATCCTGGCCACCGGTTCGTACTCGAAGAGCCTGCCGGGGCTCGAACTCGGCGGCCGGATCATCGCGAGCGAGCAGGCGCTGTCGCTGGACTACATCCCGGAGAAGGTCGTCGTGCTCGGCGGCGGCGTGATCGGGGTCGAGTTCGCCAGCGTGTGGGCCTCCTTCGGGGTGGACGTGACCATCGTCGAGGCGCTGCCGCGGCTGGTCCCCAACGAGGACGAGTTCGCTTCGAAGCAGCTGGAGCGCGCCTTCCGCCGCCGCAAGATCGCCTTCAAGACGGGCGTGAAGTTCACCGGCGCGAAGCAGGACGACAACGGCGTGAGCGTTTCGCTGGAATCCGGCGAGACCCTCGACGCGGATCTGCTGCTGGTGGCCGTCGGCCGCGGCCCCAACACCGCGGGCCACGGCTACGAGGAAGCCGGCGTGAACATGGAGCGCGGGTTCGTCCTGACCGACGACCGGCTCCGCACCAACGTCCCGAACGTGTACGCGGTCGGAGACATCGTGCCCGGCCTGCAGCTCGCGCACCGCGGCTTCGCGCAGGGCATCTTCGTGGCCGAGGAGATCGCCGGGCTGAACCCGCGCGCGATCGACGAGGCCGGCATCCCGCGGGTCACCTACTCGCACCCGGAGGTCGCCTCGGTGGGGCTGACCGAAGCGGCGGCGAAGGAGCAGTACGGCTCCGGCGTCACCACCTTCACCTACGACCTCGCCGGCAACGGCAAGAGCCAGATCCTCAAGACCTCGGGCGCGGTGAAGCTGGTGAAGGCGCCCGACGGCCCCGTGGTCGGCCTGCACCTGGTCGGCGACCGGGTCGGCGAGCTCATCGGCGAGGCCCAGCTGATCTACAACTGGGAGGCCTTCCCGGAGGACGTCGCCCCGCTGATCCACGCGCACCCGACCCAGACCGAGGCCCTCGGCGAAGCACACCTTGCCCTCGCGGGCAAACCGCTGCACGTGCACAGCTGACGAACCTCTCGAGACCACAAACCAAGCAACACGAGATTCAAAGGGAGTCAGCGAACGATGGCCTACTCCGTCACATTGCCGGAGCTCGGGGAGAGCGTCACGGAGGGCACAGTCACCCGGTGGCTGAAGCAGGAAGGTGACAGCGTGGCGGTGGACGAGCCGCTACTGGAGATCTCCACCGACAAGGTCGACACCGAGGTTCCCTCGCCGGTCGCCGGCGTCGTGGCCCGGATCGTCGCCAAGGAGGACGACACCGTCGAGGTCGGCGGCGAGCTCGCCGTGATCGACGACGGTTCCGGCGGTGGCGAGGCGGCGGCCCCGGCTCAGGAAAGCAAGCCGGAGCCCGCGCCCGAGCCCGCTCAGCAGGAGGCTCCCGCGGCTCCGGCCGCCGAAGAGCCCGCTCCCGCCGCACAGCCCGCTTCGGGTGGCGGTTCGGCGAGCGGCACCCCGGTGACCCTGCCCGAGCTGGGCGAGAGCGTCACGGAAGGCACCGTCACCCGCTGGCTCAAGCAGGTCGGCGACTCCGTCGAGGTCGACGAGCCGCTGCTGGAGATCTCCACCGACAAGGTCGACACCGAGGTGCCCTCCCCGGTCGCCGGCACGGTGCTGGAGATCAGCGTGGCGGAGGACGAGACCGTCGAGGTCGGCGGACAGCTCGCCGTCATCGGTGACGCCTCGGCCGCGCCCGCGAAGCAGGCGCCCGCTCCCGAGCCGGAGCCGCAGAAGGCCCCGGAGCCGGCGCCCGCGCCGGTTCAGGAGACGAAGCCCGCTCCCGCGGCTCCCCCGGCTCCGCCCGCGCCGAAGCCCGCCGCTCCTGCCCCGCAGGCTCCGGCCCCGGCCGCCGCGCAGGCCGACGGCGACGGTTCCGGCCCGTACGTCACGCCGCTGGTCCGCAAGCTGGCCACCGAGCACGGCATCGACCTCGCCTCGCTGACGGGCAGTGGCGTCGGCGGCCGCATCCGCAAGCAGGACGTGCTCGCGGCGGCCGAGGCCAAGCAGAAGCAGCAGCCCGCCGCGGCGGCGCCGAGCGCACCCGCGCAGCAGCAGCGTCCGAGTGCCCCGGCCCCGGCGGCTTCGCCGGAGCTGGCCGCGCTGCGCGGCACCGTGCAGAAGGCCAGCCGGATCCGGCAGGTCATCGCGCAGCGCACGCGTGAGTCGCTGCAGACCTCGGCGCAGCTGACGCAGGTGTTCGAAGTGGACGTGACCAAGGTGGCGCGGCTGCGCCAGCAGGCCAAGGGCGCGTTCCAGGAGCGTGAGGGCGTCAAGCTGACGTTCCTGCCGTTCTTCGCCAAGGCGACGGTGGAGGCGCTCAAGGCGCACCCGAACATCAACGCCTACCTCAACGAGGAGACCAAGGAGATCACCTACTTCGGCGAGGAGCACCTCGCCGTCGCGGTGGACACCGAGCGCGGCCTGGTCTCCCCGGTGATCCACAACGCGGGCGGGCTGAACCTGGCCGGGCTCGCGCAGGCGATCGCCGACGTCGCGAACCGCACGCGCACCAACAAGATCAAGCCGGACGAGCTCTCGGGCGGCACCTTCACGGTGACCAACCTGGGCAGCAACGGCGCCCTGTTCGACACGCCGATCATCAACCAGCCCCAGTCCGGGATCCTGGGTGTCGGCGCGGTCGTCAAGCGCCCGGTCGTGGTCACCGACGCCGAAGGGCAGGACACGATCGCGATCCGGTCGATGGCCTACCTGGCGCTGACCTACGACCACCGCCTCATCGACGGTGCCGACGCGGGCCGGTTCCTGACGACGATCAAGAACCGCCTGGAAGAAGGCCACTTCGAGGACGAGCTCGGGCTCTGAGTCAAGCGAAGGGGAGGCGCTCCGCCGTGGTTGGCGGGGCGCCTCCCCTTTGTTGCGCCTAAGGTTGGGGCTATGCGAGTGCTGGTCGCGGGCTCCCGCGGGCTCATCGGCGATCCGTTGGTCGAGGCGTTGCGCGGGGCCGGGCACGAGGTGCGCAGGCTGGTCCGCGGAAAAGGCCGGTACACCTGGGATCCGCCTGCCGGGCGGATCGACGCCACCGCACTCGACGGCGTGGACGCGGTGATCAACCTGTGCGGTTCGCCGATGGGGCTGCGCTGGAGCGCGGCGCGCAAGCAGATGATCGTGGACAGCCGCGTCGAGCCGACCGAGGTGCTCGCCGAGGCCGTGGCCGAACACCGGATCCCGGTGCTGCTGAACGCTTCCGCGGTCGGCTTCTACGGCGACACCGGTGATCGCGTGGTCACCGAGGAATCCCCGCGCGGGCAAGGCTTTCTGGCCGATCTCGCGGCGGCGTGGGAGGCGGCGACGGGTGCCGCCGCGCGTGCCGGGAGCCGCGTGGTGAACCTGCGCACCGGCCTGGTCCTCAGTGGACGAGGCGGGCTGCTGGAGCCGCTGAAACCCTTGTTCTGGCTGGGTTTGGGCGGCAGGCTCGGGTCCGGGCGGCAGTACATGCCGTGGATCAGCCTGCGCGACCAGGTTTCCGCCGTCCGGTTCGCGCTCGAGCACGAAAGCGTTGCGGGGCCGGTGAACCTGTGCAACCCGAACCCGGCGACGAACGCCGAGTTCACCCGGGCGCTCGGCCGCGCGCTGCACCGGCCCGCGCCGTGGTGGGTGCCGGGGTTCGCGTTGCGGGCCGCGCTGGGCGAGACCGCGGACGAGATGGCGCTGGTGTCGCAGCGCGCGGTGCCGGAAGTGCTGACCAAGGCCGGCTTTTCCTTCGCCGACACCACTTTGGACTCCGCGCTGGCGGCCACGCGTTGATCCGGTGGCTCGTCACCGGCGTGGTGACGCTGGCGTTGTTCGTGGCACTGGGAGCCGCGGTCACGGCGCATCCGCTCGGGGTCGACCTGTCCGTCGCAAGCGCTTTCCAGGGCTGGTGGCGCGGCACGGGCGGCGAGCTGACGAAGGTGGCCAGCGACTGGCTCGGCCTCGTGCTGCCCGCCGTGTTCGCCGTCGGGATGCTGCTCGGGGCGGCCCTGTGCGTGTACCGCGGGCGCAGGCACGAGGCGCTCGTGCTCGTGCGGGTGCTCGTGGTCTACGGGCTGTGCCGGCTCACCAGTCCCGTCGGGAAGCCGTTGTTCCTGCGGGTGCGACCACGGGTGTACGCGGAGTTCTCGTACCCGAGCGGGCACGTGGTTTCCGCCGCGAGCGCGGGGCTGGCGGCCGTGCTGCTGTGCGTGTGGCTGGCGCCGAAGTACGGGAAACGGGTCGCGCTCGTGGCGTCGGTGTGGACAGCGGTGGTCGCGCTGACCCGGCTGATGCTGGGCGTGCACTGGCTCACGGACACGGTCGGCGCGGTACTCGCGGTGCTGGGTGTGGGCCTGGTCGCGGCAAGTGTGCTGCGGCTCCTACCGGGACCCGTATCCGCCCGCGCCGACGCGGCGTAACCTGCGGCTTGTGAGTGTTTCGTCTTGCCGTGCCACGAAGGAACCGGTCGAAGTCCGTCCGATCGGCAGCATCGACTACCTCGAAGCCTGGGAGCTCCAGCGGTCCTACGTCGACGCGAGGGTCGACCACGGCGGCCAGGACACCATGCTGCTGCTCGAGCACCCGTCGGTGTACACGGCGGGCAAGCGGACCGAGCCGGACGACCGCCCGCAGGACGGCACCCCGGTGATCGACGTCGACCGCGGCGGCAAGATCACCTGGCACGGCCCCGGCCAGCTCGTCGGGTACCCGATCATCAAGCTCGGCGACCCGATCGACGTCGTGCACTACGTGCGGCGGCTGGAGGAGGCGCTGATCAAGGTGTGCGACCAGTTCGGCGTGCACACCGGCCGGGTCGAGGGCCGCAGCGGGGTGTGGGTGCCCGCCGACGAGCGCGGGCCGGAGCGCAAGATCGCCGCGATCGGCATCCGCGTGCAACGCGGCGTGACCATGCACGGGTTCGAGCTCAACTGCAACGCGGACCTGACGGCGTTCGACAAGATCGTGCCCTGCGGGATCCGCGACGCGGGCGTCACTTCGCTGTCGTTCGAACTCGAGCGGGACGTGACCGTGGCCGAGGCGCTGCCGCTGGCGCGAGACGCCGTGCTGGCCGCGCTCGACGGCGAACTCCCGGTGAGCGACGACCGCTGGTTGCCCCGCCCGGAGGCACCCGCCGCGCCCGGCGTCACCTTCGCCCTGTCCTGAGGGACACCCGGGAAAGGGTGCCCCTCAGGGGAACTCAGTCCAGCTGCGGGGCCAGGTCCGAGGCGATCAGGTGCACGTGGTCGAGGTCGGCGAGGTCCAGCACCTGGAAGTAGAGCCGGGTGATCCCGGTTTCCTCGCGGATGCGGCCGATCTTGTCGGCCACTTCGGCAGGCGTGCCGGTCAGGCCGTTCTCCTTGAGCTCGGCCACTTCCCGGCCGATCGCGGCGGCACGGCGGGCGATCTCGGCGTCGTCCCGGCCCAGGCAGACGACGTGCGCGAGGGAACGGGTGATCTCCTTGGGGTCACGCCCGATCTCCCGCGCCGCGGCGTCGACGCGCTCGAACTGCGCCTTGGCGGCGTCCGCCGGCGCGAACGGCAGGTTGAACTCGTCGGCGAACCGGGCGGCGAGCTCGGGGGTGCGCTTCTTGCCCTGGCCGCCGATGATCACCGGCGGGCGCGGGGTCTGCGCGGGCTTCGGGAGGCCCGGCGCGTCCTTGAGCCGGTAGTGCTGCCCGGCGAAGTCGAAGGTCTGCCCCTCCGGGGTTTCCCACAGGCCGGTGATGATCTCCAGCTGCTCGGCGTAGCGGTCGAACCGCTCCTTCAGCGGCGGCAGGTCGATGCCATAGGCGGAGTGCTCGGCGTCGAACCAGCCGGAACCGAGGCCGAGCTCCACGCGGCCGCCGGACATCTGGTCCACCTGCGCGACCGAGATGGCCAGCACCGAGGGGTGCCGGAAGGTGGCCGCGGTGACCAGCGTGCCCAGCCGGACCCGGGAGGTCTCGCGGGCGAGCGCGCCGAGGGTGACCCAGGCGTCGGTGGGCCCCGGCAGGCCGGAGACCGAACCCATCTTCAGGAAGTGGTCGGACCGGAAGAACGCGTCGAACCCGGCGTCCTCGGTGGTTTTGGCGACCCGGAGCAGGTCTTCGTAGCTGGCCCCCTGCTGGGGCTCGGTGAAGATTCGTAGGTCCACAGCGCCACCCTACTGCGCCAATTCGTTACCAATCCGACTACAGCCACGGCGGAAACGGGTGTCGGCATGCAGGTCCGTTGCGGTCCGTCTCCGCCTACTTCCGGTCGGATCGGTAACGGCGCCCGAAAAAAATCTCGGCGGGCGATGTCGAGAACCCGTCTTCGGCTCCGTCCCCGGGGTGACTGCGGCCAGAATGGACCGCACCAGAACCGAGGGAGAGCCATCATGGCCAAGTACCTGCTTCTCAAGCACTACCGCGGCGCCCCCGTCCCGGCCGGTTTCGTGCCGATGGACCAGTGGACGCCCGAGGAGATCTCGGCCCACATCCAGTACATGCAGGACTTCGCGGCCAAACTCGAAAGCACCGGCGAGTTCGTCAGCGAGCAGGCGCTCGCCCCGGAGGGCACGTGGGTCCAGTACGACGGCGAAGGCCGGCCGCCGGTCACCGACGGCCCGTTCGCCGAGACCAAGGACCTCATCGCCGGCTGGATGGTGATCGACGTCGACAGCTACGAGCGCGCGCTCGAGCTGGCGGCGGAGCTTTCGGCCGCGCCGGGCAAGAACGGGGAGCCGATCCACGAGTGGCTCGAGCTGCGCCCGGTCCTGACCGAAATGCCCACGGTGACGGAGTGAACGAGTCCCTGCTGCGGGAGCTGGTGCCCGCGGTGATCGGCGTCCTCGTCCGGCGCGGAGCGGATTTCGCGTCGGCCGAGGACGCCGTGCAGGAGGCGCTGATCCGGGCGCTGGAGACCTGGCCGGACGATCCGCCGCGTGATCCGAAGGCGTGGCTCGTCGCGGCCGCGTGGCGCAAGTTCCTCGATGCCACGCGCGCCGAGACGTCCCGGCGCGGGCGGGAACTGACTGTGGACGCCGAGCCCGCCGCGGGCCCGGCGTCCACAGTGGACGACACGCTCCAGCTCTACTTCCTGTGCGCGCACCCGTCGTTGACGCCGGCGTCCGCGGTCGCGTTGACCCTGCGGGCCGTCGGTGGCCTGACCACCCGTCAGATCGCGCAGGCGTACCTGGTGCCGGAGGCGACGATGGCGCAGCGCATCAGCCGGGCCAAGCGCACCGTCTCCGGCGTGCGACTGGACCAGGCCGGCGATGTCGCCACCGTGGTGCGCGTGCTGTACCTGGTGTTCAACGAGGGCTACTCGGGCGATCTCGACCTCGCCGCGGAGGCCATCCGGCTGACCCGGCAGCTGGCGACCGTGATCGACCATCCCGAAGTGGCGGGGCTGCTCGCGCTCATGCTGCTGCACCACGCCCGGCGCGCGGCCCGCACCGCGCCCGATGGGAGTCTCGTGCCGCTCGCGGAGCAGGATCGCAGCCGGTGGGACACGAAGGCGATCGCCGAGGGGGTCGAGATCCTGCAGGCGGCGCTCGCCCGCGACCGGCTGGGTGAGTTCCAGGCGCAGGCGGCCATCGCGGCGCTCCACGCGGACGCGCTCACGGCGGAAGAGACCGATTGGGTGCAGATCGTCGAGTGGTACGACGAGCTCGTGCGCCTGACCGACAGCCCCGTCGTGCGGCTCAACCGCGCCGTGGCCGTCGGCGAGGCCGACGGAGCGCGGGCGGGTCTGGCGGCGCTGGCGGAATTGGACGACTCGCTGCCCCGCTACACCGCGGTGGCCGCGTACCTCCACGAGCGCGACGGCGATTTGGCAATGGCGGCAAGGCTTTACGCGGAAGCGGCGGCGAAAGCGACGAACCTCGCCGAGCGCGATCACCTGACCCGCCAAGCCGCCCGGCTCAACGCCCGCGAACCCTAGCCCGCGCGGCTCACCCCCTAGCCCGCGCGACGAACCCGAGTCAGCAGCTGCACGATCACCATTTCGACCTGCCTGCCGACCTTCTTCGGATCCGGTGAGCCGGCGATTTCGGTGGCCGCCGAGGACAGCGCGCCGAACAGCAGTCGCGAGGTGATCTCCACGGGCACCGGCTCGATCTCGCCGGCGTCGATCAGGTCCTCGAGGCTGGAGCGGATCAGCCCGAAGCTCGCCCTGTCCTCCGCCTCGCGCCAGCGCTCCCAGCCCATTACGACCGGGCCCTCGTGAATGGCTATCCGCTGATAGGCCGGATCGAGGCAGCTGGAAATGAATTCCCGCAGCCCGCGCAAAGCGCGATCCCACGGGCTCTCCGGGCCCTGCATGATTTCTTCCAGTCGCCCGAACACCGCGCTTTCGACTTTCGCGAAAGCCGCCTCGAAAAGGGCCTGCTTACCACTGAAATGGTGATACAGGGCACCTTTCGTGACCCGCGCGCGCTTGGCGACCTCGTCCAGCGAAGTGCCGGCGTATCCGCGTTTGGTGAACAGTTCGACCGCGCTGTCCACCAGCGCCGAACGAGTGGACTCCGAATAGTCGAGCCGCCTGGACCGCATTGTCGCCACGCTCACAGCTTACGCCGGTTTGGGCTTCACATACCCGTGGTATGTTGAGCGTGTTGGACATACCGCCGGTATGTCGGAAACTCCGAGTATGGCCAGGGTCACACAGAGGGGACGACCCATGAGCGAGCTTGCGAGCGAATCATTCAACGCTGCGCCTCCGGCGAAGGCCGCACCGAGCGTCAGCGAGGTGCGCGCATGAGCTGGAACGACTTCCATCAGCGGCGAGACATCGCCGACTCCGTACTCCGCAAAGCCGCGAGCAACCCCGAAGGCCCACTGCCCTTCGCCGAGGTCCGTGGCGCCGAGCAGGCCTTCGGCACCGAAGAGCAACTCCTGCTGTACCTGCACTACCGCTGGGCCCAGCTGGTCAGCGGCTACCTGCGGGCCGAGCTGAGCGACGAGACCGAGAGCGTCGACGGCACCCGCAACGCCTGGCGCAAGGCCGTCGCCCGGCACCGCGACCTGCACGAAGTCCTCGACGCGAACATCGGCCGCTACGAATCACTCCGGCGCGTGCACGAGACACAGCTGCGCACGCTGGCCGTGAGCGCCGGCCTCGCCGATCCGGGCGAGCCGCTGGACGAGATCACCAGGATCGGTTCGGCGTTCGTCGCGCTGATCGACGAGCGGGGCAAACCGAAGGCCCGCAATGGTTTGAGCGGTTTGCTGAGGATGCTCGCGCCCACCGCGTGATCTGTAGTTAAGTGTCAGGATGAAGTGGACCGACGCCGACATTCCAGACCAGTCGGGCCGCACGGTGCTCATCACGGGCGCCAACTCCGGCCTCGGGTTGCGTAGCGCACAAGTATTGGCGCACAAGGGCGCGAGAGTGCTGCTGGCCTGCCGCTCGCCCGAGCGCGGCCAGGAGGCGCTGCACAGCGTCCAACGGTTCGCAAAGACCGAGCCCGCGCTGGTCCGGCTGGATCTGGCCGATCTCGCTTCGGTCCGCGCCGCCGCCGCGGAGGTCCGCGAACTGACCGGCGACGCGCTGGACGTCCTGATGAACAACGCCGGGCTGATGGCCACGCCCAAGGGCCTCACCACCGACGGGTTCGAGCTGCAGTTCGGCACCAACCACCTCGGGCACGCGGCGCTGACCTGGCTGCTCATGCCCGCGCTGCGCGGCGGCGAGGACGCCCGCGTGGTCACCATGTCGAGCCTCGCCGCGATCGGCGGGCACATCGATTTCGCGGACCCGAACTTCGAGCACCGCCGCTACCTGCCGAACGTCGCTTACGGCCAGTCCAAGATCGCGAACCAGGTTTTCGCCCTGGAGCTGGACCGCAGGCTGCGCGCGGCGGGCGAGCGGGTGATCAGCGTCGCGGCGCACCCCGGTTACACGGCGACCAACCTGAACGCGTCGATGGCGCGCTCGTACCCGAACCCGGTGCTGCGCGCGGTGATCGCCGGCGTGACCACCGCCGGTGACTTCCTGATCGGGCAGGACGTCAAGATGGGCGCCCTTTCGCAGCTGTACGCGTCCACCATGCCGGGGGTCAACGGCGGTGACTACGTGGGCCCGGGGCAGTTCTTCCAGATGCGCGGGACGCCCGCCGTCGTGCAGCCGTTGAAGCTCGCGCTGGACCACGAAGCCGGGGTCGCGTTGTGGGAGCTGACCGCGAAGTTGACGGGGATCACCCCGGACCCGGCATAGGCCTGGTTTCCGGATCATCCGGCGTACGCTGGGGCGCGTGACTGTTGTGCCTGAAGGTCGGAAACTGCTGCGCCTGGAAGTCCGGAACAGCGAGACCCCGATCGAGAAGAAGCCCTCCTGGATCAAGACCAGGGCCAAGATGGGCCCGGAGTTCACCGAGCTGAAGGGCCTGGTGAAACGGGAAGGCCTGCACACGGTCTGCGAGGAAGCCGGCTGTCCCAACATCTACGAGTGCTGGGAAGACCGCGAGGCCACCTTCCTCATCGGCGGTGACCAGTGCACGCGCCGCTGTGACTTCTGCCAGATCGACACCGGCAAGCCGGCCGAGCTGGACGTCGAGGAGCCGCGCCGGGTGGCGGAGAGCGTGCAGGCGATGGGCCTGCGCTACTCGACCGTCACCGGCGTCGCCCGCGACGACCTGGAGGACGGCGGCGCCTGGCTGTACGCCGAGACGGTCCGCCAGATCCACGCGATGAACCCGGGCACCGGCGTCGAGCTGCTGATCCCGGACTTCAACGCGGACCCCGGCCAGCTGGCCGAGGTGTTCTCGTCGCGGCCGGAGGTGCTGGCGCACAACGTGGAGACCGTGCCGCGGATCTTCAAGCGCATCCGCCCCGGCTTCCGCTACGCGCGCTCGCTCGAGGTGATCACCAAGGCCCGCGAGGCCGGGCTGGTCACGAAGTCGAACCTGATCCTCGGCATGGGCGAGACCCCGGACGAGGTCGAGCCCGCGATGCGTGACCTGGTGAACGCGGGCTGCGAGATCCTGACGATCACCCAGTACCTGCGCCCGTCGGTGCGCCACCACCCGGTCGACCGGTGGGTCAAGCCGGAGGAGTTCGTGGAGCACTCGAAGGCGGCCGAGGCGCTCGGGTTCGCTGGTGTGATGGCGGGCCCGCTGGTCCGCTCGTCGTACCGGGCCGGGCGGCTGTACGCGCAGACGAAGGCGCACCGCGGCGAGGAGCTCCCGGAGAACCTGGCGCACCTCGCGGCCGCCGGGCCCGCGGCGCAGGAGGCCAGCAGCCTGCTCACCCGCTGACGCCAGGGGCGGAGCGGGTCCGCCACGCCGATTCAGGGTTCGCTCAGGGCGCTGCCCTGAGCCGCCCCTTCCCTTCCCCACGTTACGGTTGCCGAGTCGACACGGGCAAAACGGACAGGGGATCGCGTGGCACTGGTAACGGAAGTCCTGGACTGGCTGCAGAGCCTGCCGCAGCCCGCCCTCGTCGGTGCGACGGGCGCGCTGGTGTTCTTCGAGTGCACGATCGGCCTCGGCTTCCTGGCGCCGGGCGAGTCGGGCCTGCTGATCGCGGCGACGACGGCGCACACCGTGCCCCGCTTCCTGATCCTCTGGGCGGTCGTCACGGTCTGCGCGGTGGCCGGGGATTCGATCGGCTACGGCATCGGCAGGCGCTGGGGGCCGCGGCTGCGCGAAACGAAGCTGATCCGGAAATACGGGGTCGACGGCTGGGACAAGGCCACCGGGATCCTGCACCGCCGCGGCGCGTGGGCGGTGTTCTTCGCGCGGTTCCTGCCGGTGGTCCGCACGCTGACACCGGCAGCGGCGGGCGCGTCGGGCCTGCCGTACCGGAAGTTCCTGCCCGCCGCCCTCGCCGGGGCCCTGTGCTGGTCGGCGTTGCACATCAGCATCGGCGTCGCACTGGGCGAGGCCGCGAAGCGCATCGAGGGCCTGATCAACACGGGCGGCCTGATCGTCCTCGGGGTCCTGGTCGCCGCCGGGGTGTTCGTTTTCCTCAGGCGCCGCACCAAAAACAAGGCCGAGGAAGCCGAGGAAAAGGTCAACGTCTGAGGGCGACCAGCGCCCGCGCCGTTTTCACGTCCAGCGCCGCGTGTGCCCCGAACTCCGGCCACCGCGCTGTCGATGCGTGCGCTGATCCCGTCGCCGCGATGGAATCCCTTGGCACGCTTGACTTTCACCGCATCCTCAGCTCGGGCGGAGCAGGGCATCTCGCTTTTGACTCGCACGGTTGCCATGGGGGCGTGTCGGGATTAGCTCCCCGAGAACCACCTCGTCGAGCTTGCCCTCGGGAGTCAGCGCACCGACGACCACACCCGCCGAGCACAGCTCGATGCGGTCCGCACCCAACCCGTCCGCGGCGATGGCACCCTCGACGGTGTCCGTGCTCAGTTCGATACGCAGCCTCACCCCACCTGTCTACCGGAGGATCCGCCGCGCCACGCTTTGCTCCGCCGAAGCCCCCGCGCGCCAGTCCGCGATCCACGGCCCGGTGCCTTCGCTCGGGTCGAAGATCCCCTCCTCGAGCCAGCCATACCGACCGTCGAGCACGCGCGACGTCAGCTCGTAGTCGGCGTCGTCGGTGTTGTCCCACAACGCATCGAAGAGGTTTTCGATCCGCAGCCGCGACTGGCGGCAGAACACGTCGGCCAGCTCCCGCGCCGCCGCCGTGTCCTCCATCTCCGCCCGCACGCAGCATGCCGACATCGCGAACAGCTCCGCGCCGATGTCCACGATGCGGCCCAGGAACCCCTGCCGCTTCTCCAACGCCGCCTGCCACCGCGCCATCCCGTAGAACGTCGAGCGCGCCAGCTTGCGCGCCGTCCGCTCGATGTAGCGCACGTGCGACGCCAGCATGCCGAACTCACGGAACGCGCCCGGGTTCTGCCCGCGCCCGGAAACCAGCTGCGGCAACCACTTCGCGTAGAAACCACTCGCCTTCGCCGCCGCCTTGGCCTTCGCCTGCAGGTCCGCTTCCGCGTCGGCGAGCGCGCCCGCCGCGGACAGGTGCGCGTCGACGGCCTCGCGGGCGATCAGCAGGTGCATGATCTCCGTGGAACCCTCGAAGATCCGGTTGATCCGCAGGTCCCGCACCAGCTGCTCGACCCCGACGGCGCGTTCGCCGCGCGCCGCCAGCGAAGCGGCCGTCTCGTAACCGCGGCCGCCCCGGATCTGCATCAGCTCGTCGGCGACCTGGCAGGACATCTCGCTCGCCCACAGCTTCGCCAGCGCCGCCTCGATACGGATGTCGTTGCGGCCCTCGTCGCTCATGTGCCCGGACAGCTCCTGCACGCTCTCCATCGCGTAGGTCGTCGCCGCGATGAACGCGATCTTGTTCGCCACCGCGGCATGCTGCGCGAGCGGCTTGCCCCACTGCACGCGTTCCGCCGACCACTCCCGCGCGATCTTCAGGCACCATTTGCCGGCGCCCGCGCACATCGACGGGATCGACAAACGCCCGGTGTTCAGCGTCGCCAGCGCGATCTTGAGGCCCTTGCCTTCCCCACCCACGACGTTCTCCTTGGGCACCCGCACGTGGTGGAACCGCGTGACTCCGTTTTCGATCCCGCGCAGCCCCATGAACGCGTTGCGCCGCTCCACCGTGATGCCCGGGGTGTCCATCTCGACGATGAACGCCGTCACCCCGCCCCGGTGCCCTTCGGACTTCGGCACCCGCGCCATCACGACGACCAGCTCCGCCACGACCCCGTTGGTGGTCCACAGCTTCACGCCGTCCAGCTCGTAGGCTTCGCCGTCCTCGGTCGGCACCGCCGTGGTGGCCAGCCGCGCGGGGTCCGAGCCGACGTCGGGCTCGGTGAGCAGGAACGCCGTCACCGCGCCTTTCGCGCAGCGCGGCAGGAACTTCTCCTTCTGCTCGGGCGTGCCCGCGAGCTTCAGCGGCTCGGGCACGCCGATCGACTGGTGCGCGGACAGCAGCACGCCGAGCGTGGGATGCACCGAGCCGACGAGCATCAGCGCCCGGTTGTAGGCGACCTGCGTGAGCCCGAGACCGCCGTAGGACTCGGGGATCTTGATGCCGAAACAGCCCAGCCCGGCCAGCCCCTTGACGTACTCGTCCGGGATCCGTGACTCGCGTTCGATCACCGTGCCGTCCAGAGTCGCGCAGTACTCCCGCAGCGCGTGGAGGAACCGCTCGGCCCGCTCGCCGGCCTCGGGGGTGGGACGCGGATGCGGGTGCACCAGGTCGAGGCGGAACCGGCCGAGGTAGAGCTCCTTGGCGAAAGACGGTTTCCGCCAGTCGGCCTCCCTCGACTCCTCGGCGAGGGCACGAGCTTCCTTTTCCGTCACCTTCGGTTGCACAGTCATCGGCCGGCCTCCTCGTCGAGCTGATGTGACCCGCGTTACTCTCCAGTGTTACCCCTCGGTAGCGTCCGGCAAAAGTCCCGATTCCGGCCGCGTCACATGGAATGGCCGGGACGGCACGCCCGGGGCACGATGGCAGCGGAAAGCCACCCGCACGAAAGGCCGGCCGATGCCCGAGGTGAACCTGCCCCGCCCGGTCGGATTCGTGCTCGGTGGCGGTGGCAGCCTCGGCGCGATGCAGGTGGGCATGCTGCGCGCGCTCACCGAGGCCGGGGTGGTCCCGGACCTTGTCGTCGGCACGTCGGTCGGCTCGCTCAACGGGGCGGTGCTCGCGGCCGACCCGGCCGACGCGGTGCCCCGGCTGCGCGAGACCTGGGTGCACATGACGCGGCACGAAGCGTTCCCCGGCGGCGTCTTCAGCCAGGTACGCACGCTGCGGCACGCGAAAACGCATCTGTTCCCCAACTCCGGACTGGCCACGATCATCACCGGACAGCTCGGCGCGGACACGACGTTCGAAGACCTGAAAATCCCGCTCGGCGTCGTGACGACCGATGTGGACACCGCCGAGCCGCTGTTGTTCTCCTCCGGTGACCTGCACCCCACATTGCTCGCCAGTTCGGCCATTCCGGGTATTTACCCGCCCGTTTCGCACGGCGGGAAACTGCTCTACGACGGCGGGCTGGTGGCGAACGTGCCGATGCGCCAGGCACTCGCGATGGGCGCGAAATCCTTGGTGGTGCTGGATTGCGCTTTTCCGGGGCAGATCCCGTCCCCGCCGCGGACGATGGCGGAGGTGCTGATGTACACGGCAATGGTGAGTATGCGCAACCAAGCCGTCCTCGAAGCACCGCTGGCGGCGGGGTCGGTACCCGTCGTCTACCTGCCCGGCCCGGCGCCGGTACGGTTGAGCCCATTGGATTTCAGCCACACCGAAGAGCTCGCGGCCGGCGCTTGCGAAGCGGCCCGCGAATACCTGGCAGGGCTCGTCGTCGACGGGCCGGGACTCTATGGCGGACCTGGCGTGAAAATCCCGTGAAGCTCCAGGAATACCGGGTGACGCACGCCACTCCGGCACAACAAACCGGGTGACAGGGCGTCTCTCCCAGCGCGGTAGTTTTGAACGTCAGGCGTGCCCGTCCAGACCTCCAAAAAGAGACGACATGGTGTTGAAGAAGGTTTTCCCGTCCTCCGGCAGAACTCGATCCGGCCTGGTCGCCGGGCTCATGGCGGTCGCACTCGCGATTTCGGCGTGCAGTTCCGGTAATTCGGGCACAAGTGGCACCAACGGAACGAATGGTACCGGCGGCGAGACGTCGGCGGCCCCGGCCGTTTCGCTGGCCATCGAGCCCGCCGCCGACTCGACGAACGTCAACCCGACCACGCCGATCGTCGTGAAGGCGACCAACGGCACGGTCACCGACGTGACGGTCACCAACACCGCGAAGGGCACGAAGGTCGACGGCACGCTGTCTTCCGACAAGACCACGTGGACGTCGAAGGACGTGCTGGGGTACGGCGCGACGTACCAGATCGACGCGAAGGGCGCGGACAGCTCGGGCAAGGCCACCGAGCAGCAGAGCAAGATCACCACGGTGAGCCCGGCCAAGCAGGCCAACGCGAACCTGATCCCGGCGCCGTCCGCGGTCGCGTCCACGGGGGTCGGCGTCGGCCAGCCGATCGTCTTCCAGTTCAGCTACGCGGTGAAGAACAAGGCCGACGTCGAAAAGCAGCTCTCGGTCAAGTCCAGCCCCGCGCAGGAGGGCAGCTGGTACTGGGTCGACGACAAGAACGTGCACTACCGGCCCAAGGACTACTGGCAGCCGGGCACCACGCTGACGGTGAGCGCGAAGATCTACGGCGTCGACTTCGGCAACGGCGTGTACGGCGCGGAGGACCGCACGGAGACCTACCACGTGCACGACTCGTGGATCGCCAAGGCGGACGGCAACACCGAGCAGATGCAGATCTTCCACAACGGACAGCTGGTCAAGACCATGCCCATTTCGATGGGCAAGGACGCCACCCCGACGCACGTCGGCGCGCACGTCATCTCGTTCAAGGCCGAGAACTACACGATGGACTCGTGCACCTACGGGGTCTGCCAGGGCGATCCGAACTGGTATCGCTCCGAGGAGAAGTGGACCGAGCGAATGTCCAACGACGGCGAGTTCGTGCACGAGAACCCGAACAGCGTCGGCGCGCAGGGCAGTTCGAACGTGTCGCACGGCTGTATCAACCTCAACGCCGAGAACGCGGAATGGTTCTACAACAACCTCGGCCTCGGTGACGTGGTCGAAGTGAGCAACTCCGGCGGCAAGCAGCTGCCGGTGTGGGACCTCTACGGCGACTGGGCGTTGTCCTGGTCCCAGTGGCAGGCGGGTTCCGCCCTCAAGTGACCCGGCTCCCCCGTGTGCGGGGCGTCGCCGCGGAAAAACTCCGTGTGCGGCGCCCCGCGCCGTCATGATGGGGGTATGAGCGAGGTGGAGACGGCGCGGCAGCTGCTGCGGGACGCGAGCCGGGTGGTGGTGCTGTCCGGCGCGGGGGTTTCGACGGACTCGGGCATCCCGGACTTCCGTGGCCCGCAAGGCGTGTGGACGAAGAACCCGGCCGCGGAGAAGCAGTCGCACATCGACGAGTACGTGGCCAGCGGCGAAGTGCGGGAGGAATCCTGGCGCGCGCGGCTGGACCACCCGGCGTGGCAGGCGAAGCCGAACGCGGCGCACCTCGCGCTGGTCAGCCTGGAGCGTTCCGGGCGGCTGGACACGTTGCTGACCCAGAACATCGACGGGTTGCACCAGCAGGCGGGGTCGGATCCCGCGAAGGTCGTCGAACTGCACGGCACGATCGCCGATTCGATCTGCCTGTCCTGCGGCGACCGGCGTGACATGCAGGAGACGCTGGACCGGGTGCGCGCCGGCGAGGCCGACCCGGATTGCCAGGTGTGCGGCGGACTCCTGAAGTCCGCGACGATTTCCTTCGGGCAGCCACTGGACGCCGAGGTGCTCGACCGCGCCCGGCTGGCGGCGTTGAGCTGCGACCTGATGCTGGCCGTCGGGAGTTCACTGAGCGTGCACCCGGCCGCCGGTCTCGTCGATGTCGCGGCCGCGGCGGGCGCGAGCGTCATCGTGTGCAACGCCTCCGAAACGCCGTACGACGACGTCGCGGATGTCGTGCTGCGCGATCCCCTGAGCGAGGTGCTCCCGGCGATCGTCGCTTAACCCGCGAGCCCGCACGCGTGTTTGCCCCTCCCGCGCGCGTGTTTGCCCCGCCCGTCGGCGTGTTGGCCGCCAGGGTGCGTGTGTTGGCCGCCAGGGTGCGTGTGTTGGCCCCTCGGCGGCGGGCACAACGACCCGGAACGGCAAACACTCCCGCGGGAAGGACCAACACACCAACGCGGGCGGCCAACACGCGAGCGGGAACGGCAAACACGCGAGAGCCGCGGGGG
>NZ_VMNW02000067.1 GCF_007713735.2 Amycolatopsis acidicola
CGACGACCACCGTCCCGCCCACCACGACGACGACCGTCCCGCCCACCACGACGTCCTCCGCGCCGCCGACCACAGCGCCGCTTTCCAAGACCAGCACCCAAGCCAAGCCCGCCACGACCGCCCGGCCCGCTACGGATTCGTCGACCGCAGGCCAGATGCTGGCACTGGTCAACGAAGAACGGGCCGGCGCGGGTTGCCGCGCGTTGACTCTCGACAGCAGGCTCACCGACGCGGCGCAACGTCACAGCGACGACATGTCCGCCCGGGACTACTTTTCGCACACCACGCCCGAGGGCGTCACTTTCGGCCAGCGCATCAAGGCGGCCGGGTATCCCAGTCCGGGCGCGGAGAACATCGCGGAGGGGTCGAGCACCGTGGCCCAGACCATGCGGCTGTGGCTGAACTCCGACGGGCACCGCCGCAATATCCTCAACTGTTCCTACGCGAAACTGGGCGTCGGCCTAGCCCGCGACGGCTGGTATTGGACGCAGGACTTCGGTTTCTGAGTCCGCCGGGGAGGCTACGGCAGGCCGCCCCCGGACTCGCCGAGGGATGGGTGAAAGCGCTTACCCGCAGGTGCGCGGGCAAGGGCTTCGAGTGCTTCGGCTCATTGGCTCGCGCGGCCCAGGGATCCAGGCATGGCCGCGCCACGCGTGAGCCCGCCGCCCATGGCCGGGATGCCTGAAAGCGCTTACCCGCGGCGGCTCGCTGTCGTGCGGCCGAGGATGATGGCTTACCCGCGGCGGCTCGCTGTCGTGCGGCCGGGGGTGATGGCCGGCGTCCGGAACTCTGCGGGTCAGGACGTCGGGGCCTCGGTTCGCTGCGGTGGTGGAGCGGGATTGCGAAATCGGCGGGCAGGGTCGCGCGTTCGCGCGGGGATCCGGACTGCGGTGGGCCGGTGGCGGGCGGTTACCCGGCCCGCGCGCCGACCGCCGCCCGGGGGCGGGATGGTGGAAAGCGCTTACCCACGGGCGCCGGTCAGGGCTTCGAAGCCTCGTCCGGTTGGCGCGAGCGGCCCAGGGTGATGAAGAAGCACTCATCGCACTCGGACCAGATCGTGTTGTAGGAGTCGACCGTGAGGCCGGTCAGGTAGCTGTCGGCGCCGCCGTCGAAACGCTTCCGCGCCTTGGCGAGCCGTTCGGCGTAGGGCGCGAAATGGCCCGCCGCGGGCACCGCCTCCGCGAGCAGCGCCTGCGCCCGGTCGTCCACCGACGCGAGCCGCGGGGCGAAGTCCTTAGCGCCGGTCTTGATCGCGTCGCGCGTCTGCCAGTCCGCGCACAGCCCCTTGAGCTCCTCGTCGAGCGCGCGGAACGCCTCGAAGGCCTTCTCGAGCACCGGCGCCGAGTCCTCGGGCAGGTCCCGCATCTTCTCCTCGGCGATGCGGCGGCCCGCGCGGGTGGTGGTCCAGCCCGTGCGCGGATCCCCGGTGTCCCGTACCGAACCCTGTTCGGCCAAACGGACCAACGCGGCGGAGATCTCCGGCTCCCCGGCATCCAGCGCCCCGGCGAGCTGCTGTGGCGTCGCCTGTGCCCTGATCCGCAGGATGTGCAGGATTCCCTCACCGTGCTCCGCTGACATCTTCGCCGTTCCTCCTCGTCCGCCGGTGAAACCACGCAGGGCGAAGAAGATATCGGCCGCCGCGCCGGGCCCGGTACGCGGGTCGGGGGATCACCTACCATTGTTGGGTTTCCGCCGCCACGCCGCGACACCGGCGGAGGAAGCGCTTTCCCCCTTCCGGCCCTTGACATCGGCGGCCGGTTTCGGACTGTGCACTGTGACTGTCCATTCGAGACTGTCCGGCGGATTCGGTCCCCCCGAACGCATCGGCATTGCTAAGCTGGATGCCACGAGCACTGGGGGTGGTGGGCGTTGACCGAGCCGCGGCGGCGCGGCAGGCCGCCGGTGTCGAGCGGGCCGACCACCCGCGAGATCATCCTGCAGGCCGCGCGGCACGTGTTCAGCGAACAGGGCTACGAGGGCACCACCGTCACGGCGGTCGCCCGGCGCGCCGGGGTCACCAGGCCCGCCGTGCACCACTACTTCCGCACCAAGGAATCGCTCTACCGGGCGCTGTTCGCCGCCACGCGGCAGGCCGTGGTGGCGGCGGGGGCGGCCAGCGCGGGCGAGCGGGAAACCCTGTCGGGGCGGCTGTCGGTCTTCCTCTGGTCGGCCTCGCGCGTCGATTCCCACGACAGGTCCTTCGCCCGGTTCATGGCCGCCTCGGTGCTCGACGCGTTCCGCCACCCCGAGCTCGGCGACGGCGCGCAGGGCCAGCTGGCGGACGTGCGCGAGTTCGTCGACGGCACGCTGCGCGCGGCGGTGGAGGCGGGCGAGATCCGCGCGGACACCGACGTTCCGGCGGTCACCGAGATGCTGGTCGCGGTGCTGTGGGGGATGGGGCTGTACGCCGGATTCGTCGGGACGCACGAGCAACTGGAGTCGGTGGTCGAACAGTTCTGCCGGCTCCTGGAAGGCACTTTGTGGTAGCCGGGAATACGCGGCCGGAAAAAGGACGGACCGCGCCCGGTGAAATTGACACAGCGGTAAATTCGGGCGTTTCCGCGCCGAATTCCCGTTCGCTATGATGCCCGGGTGTTCGGTTCCGGGCGGGACGCTGTTTCCGGGAGGCGGTCGTAATGGCGAGGCCCAGGATCCCGCTCATCTCGCGTGACCGGGCGCTGTCCGTCGCGCTCGAGATCATCGACGCGCGCGGGCTGGAGGGGCTGAGTATCCGCAGGCTCGCCCAGGCGCTCGGCGTCAACGGCGCCTCGCTGTACCACCACTTCCGCGACAAGGACGAGATCGTCGCCGGGGCGGCGGAGCTGGCGCTGGCGGAGCTGCGCGCGGCGGGCGCGCACGCCGGCGGCTGGCGGCGGTGGCTGCCGGAAAGCGTCCGGCACCTGCGCCAGGCGCTGCTCGCGCACCCCGCGCTCGTCCCGGTCGTCGCGCGCCACCGTTCGCTCGGGATGGGCGCGCGCGTGCTGGACACGTGGGCCGCGCGGCTGATGGAGGAGGGCGTGCCCAGCGCCGCCGTGATGCCCCTGCTCGACGCGCTGGAGCTGTTCGCGATCAGCAGCGCGCTGCACGAGACGCACGGCGCGGCGGTGCCGGTGGAGGGCTATCCGGCGCTGGCCAAGGCGACGGCCGAGCGTGGCCTGTCCTCGGCGGAGATCCACGACCTCGTCGCCGCGAGCATCATCGACGCTATCGACGTCGCGGTCGAGCAGCGCCAGGCCCGCTGGCTGCCGGGCAACGCGCACCGGCGCGCCGCGCCCACCAGCTGACCGCCGTCCGCTGGAAAACCCCCGCCGGCGCTGCGAGCATGGACCGTATGCGGAGATCGGCGGCACCTTCGGCCAGCGCGACGGAAAGCGCGCGCAATTCCCGGGAAACGGCATTCTCGGGCATTTCCCGGAGTCCCGGGGAAGGCCCGCGATGAGCACCGAAGAAGAAGCCAGGAAACTCGACGAAGCCGATCCGGGGCACCGAGGGCTGTTCCGCGTCCCGCCCGCCGAGGGCGGCGCGTATCCCGAAACGGCTTACTTCGCCGGGAATTCGCTCGGACTGCAGCCGGTCGCGGTCCGCGAAGAGCTTCTCGCGGAACTGGACGACTGGGCGCGGCTCGGCGTCGAAGGACATTTGGCGGCGAAACGGCCCTGGCTGCCTTATCATTCTCTGCTCACCGCCCCGGCCGCGCGATTGGTCGGCGCGCTGTCATCGGAAACCGTCGTGATGAACTCGCTGACGGTGAACCTGCACCTGCTGATGGTGTCGTTCTACCGCCCGGCGGGGGAGCGCACGCGGATCGTGATCGAGGATTCCGCGTTCCCGTCCGACAGTTACGCGGTGCGCAGCCAGGCGCGGTTCCACGGGCTCGACCCGGACGCCGCGGTGGTCCGGCTGGAAACTCAGGAGATCCTGGATTTCCTGGCCACGGAAGGGGAAACGGTCGCGCTCGTGCTCCTCGGCGGGGTCAACTACCGCACCGGCGAGCTGCTCGACATCCCGCGCATCACCGCGGCCGGGCGTGCGGTGGGCGCGGTAGTGGGCTGGGATCTCGCGCACGCCGTGGGCAATGTCCCCTTGCGGCTGCACGACTGGGGCCCGGACTTCGCGGCGTGGTGCTCCTACAAATACCTCAACGCGGGCCCGGGAGCCGTCGCCGGAGTCTTCGTGCACGAACGCCACCACGGCGGTGGACTACCGCGCTTCGAAGGATGGTGGAGCACCGAGGAAAGCACCCGGTTCGAGATGGCGCCGGTCTCCCGGCCACCGTCCACAGTGGAGGCATGGCAGGTCTCGAACCCGCCGATCCTCGCGCTGACCCCGGTGCTCACGTCGGTGCGCATCTTCGACGAGATCGGCATGGAAGCGTTGCGGGAGCGCAGTATCCGCCTCACCGGGTACCTGGAAAGCCTTCTCGACGAGATCCCCGCCGCCGAAGTGCTCACCCCGCGCGATCCGGCCCGGCGAGGCTGTCAGCTCTCGCTGCGCGTGCGCGACGCCGACGACCTTTCCCGCCGCCTTCGGGTCAGGCACGGCGTGGTCACCGACGCGCGGAAACCCGATGTCGTCCGGATCGCCCCGGTGCCGCTGTATTCGAGTTACCACGACTGCTGGCGCGCTGCGCGGGCGTTCGAGGAGGAAGCATGATCGCCATCGTCGGCGGTGGCCTGGCCGGCTGCCTGCTCGCGTGTTTCCTGACCCGCCGGGGCGAAGAGGTCGTCCTGTACGAACGCCGCGCCGACCCGCGCGCCGCGGGCGCTGAGCGCGGCCGGTCGATCAACCTGGCCCTGTCCGAGCGCGGTCTGGACGCGCTCCGCCGGGTGGACCTCGTTGCGGACGTGCTCGCCGGTGCGCTCCCGATGCGCGGCCGGATGATCCACCCCGTGGAGGGCGAGACCGGTTTCCAGCCCTACAGCGCCGACGGTACGCGCGCGATCAACTCGATCAGCCGCGCGGCGCTGAACGACATCCTGCTCGACGCGGCCGGGAAATCCGCGCGGATCGTCTTCGAGCACCGCCTGACCCGGCTGGATCCCGAGAGTGGCGAGATGCGGTTCGACACCCCGGGCGGCGAAGTGCATGCCACGGCCGACGTGGTGCTGGGCGCGGACGGCGCCGGGTCGGCAGTGCGCGGGCAGCTGCTGCGCGTCGGCGCGACCACCGAATCGCTGGATTTCCTCGACTACGGCTACAAGGAGCTGACCATCCCCGCGCGGGCGGGGGAGTTCGCGCTGGATCCCGGGGCGCTGCACATCTGGCCGCGCGGCCGGTCGATGATGATCGCGCTGCCGAACCCGGACCGCTCCTTCACCGCCACCCTGTTCTGGCCCACCAGCGGCACCGCCGGCTTCGCCTCGCTGAGCAGCCCGGCGGCCGTCGAACGGTACTTCGCGGAGCACTATCCCGACGTCGTGCCGCTGATCCCGGACCTCGTGGAGGACTACCAGCTCAACCCGGTCGGCCTGCTGGGCACTGTCCGGTGCACCTCCTGGCAGTCGGGCCGCGCGGGCCTGATCGGCGACGCCGCGCACGCCATCGTGCCGTTTTACGGCCAGGGCGCGAACTGCGCGTTCGAGGACGTGGTGGTGCTCGACCGCTGCCTGACCGAAGCCGGCGGCGACTGGGCCCGCGCGCTGCCGTTGTTCGAAGCGGGCCGCCGTGCCGACACCGAGGCCATCGCGCGGATGGCGCTGGCGAACTTCGTCGAGATGCGGGACAAGGTCGCTTCCCCGGTTTTCCGCCTGGGACAACGGATCGAGCACTCCCTCGAGCGGCTGCTGCCCGGCCGGTACGTCTCGCGCTACGAGCTGGTGTCGTTCTCGACCGTGCCCTACGCGCAGGTGGGCCGGAGGGTGCGCCGCCAGCACGGCGCGGTCGCCGGGGCCGGTGCGGTGGCGGCGCTCGCGGTGGCGGGCGTGGCGAGGAAGCTCCGCCGATGAACCCCGACGAAGAGCTGCGCTACGGCCCGGATCCCGATCACGTGGCCGATTCCTGGGTGCCTGCCCGCCCGCGCCGCCCGCGGCTGGTGCTCGTCCACGGCGGGTTCTGGAGCCCGGAGTACGACCGCAAGCACACCCGGCCGATGGCGGCCGCGTTGCGGGACGCGGGCTGGCCGGTGCTCGCGCCGGAATACCGCCGCCGGCCCGGAAACCCCGACGCCGCCACCGAAGATCTCTTGCGGGTACTGGATTCCACCGGCCCCGGGGTGCTGCTGGTGGGGCATTCCGCGGGCGGGCACCTGGCGCTGTGGCTGGCCGCGAACCGCGCCGGACTGCTCGGTACGGTCGCGCTCGCCCCGGTCGCCGATCTCGTCGGAGCCGAGGCGGAGGGGCTCGACGGCGGCGCCGTCGCGACGTTCCTCGGTGGCCCCGCGTCGGAGCGGCCGGACCTGGATCCCTTGCCGCTCAAGGATCCCGAGGCCCCCTGCGTGCTCCTGCACGGCACCCGCGACAGTCACGTCCCGATAGCGCAGAGCCGCGCGTACGTCGCGGCGCATCCCGCCGCACGTCTGGTCGAGCTGCCCGGCATGGGGCATTTCGAGCTGATCGACCCGTACAGCCTCGCCTGGCCGCGAGTGGTCGCGGAGCTGGTCGCGCTCGCGCCTTGACACCGTCCCCGGAGCCGACCAGGCTGACCGTCTGACGGACATCTGTCCGCACCAGCGACGGTGAGGAGTTCGGCGATGGACGAGTTCGTGCCGGGGCGGCCGGTGGTCCTGCGGGGCGGGACGGTGCTGCCGATGGATTCCGCGCGCCGGGTGCTGACCGGTGCGGACGTGCTGATCACCGGCGACCGGATCGCCGCCGTCGGGCCCGGGCTCGCCGTCCCCGAAGGCACCGCCGAGATCGACGCGTACGGCGGCATCGTGCTGCCCGGCATGATCGACACCCACCGGCATATGTGGCAGACGGCCATGCGCGGCTACGGCGCCGACTGGACGCTGACGCAGTACTTCGTCTGGTACTACCTGGAAAACGGCAAACTCTTCCGCCCGGAGGACATCCACGCCGGCAACGTGCTCTCCGCGATCGAGGCACTCGACGCCGGCGTGACCACCGTCGTCGACTGGTCGCACGGACTGCGGACGGTGGCGCACGCCGACGCGGCCGCGGACGCGCTGCAGTCGGTGCCGGGCCGGTTCGTCCTCGCCTACGGCAACATCCAGGCGCCGCCCGCGGAATGGACGGGCACGCCGGAGTTCCGCGACTTCGTGCGCCGCCGCGTGACCGGGGACGCCATGTTCGGCTTCCAGCTCGCGTTCGACGTGACCGGTGACCCGGCGTTCCCCGAGAAGCCCGCGTTCGAGGTGGCGCGCGAGCTGGGCGTGCCGGTCACCACGCACGCCGGGGTGTGGGGCGCGACCAACGACGACGGCATCCGGCTCATGCACGACAACGGGTTCATGACCCCGGAGACGATCTACGTGCACGCCGCGTCGCTGGCCGCGGACTCCTACCACCGCATCGCCGCCACCGGCGGCTCCATCTCCGTGTCCACCGAGAGCGAGCAGAGCGCCGGGCAGGGCTACCCGCCCACCTGGGCCATCCGCGCGCACGGCATCCCGGTTTCGCTGTCGATGGACACTTCGGTGTGGTGGAGCGGGGATCTGTTCTCCGCCATGCGAACCACGCTCGGCGCCGACCGCTCGCGCGAGCACCTCGAAGCGCACGCGAAGGGCGACACGGTGACACACTGCAGCCTGCGCGCCGAGCACGTCGTCGAATGGGCCACTCGCGGCGGCGCGCACGCGCTCGGCCGCGATGACCTCGGCACGCTCGAACCGGGCAAGAAGGCCGATGTCGTGCTGATCAAGAACGACGCTTCCCCGGTTTCGTTCCCGCTGCTCAACCCGTACGGGCACGTGGCTTTCCAGGCGCAGCGCGGAGATGTGCACACGGTGGTGGTGAACGGCAAGGTGGTCAAGCACGAGCACCGGCTGCTCGGCGTCGACCTCGCCGCCGCCCGCCGCGACGTGGAGCGGACCGTCGAGTACCTGCGCTCGACGATGGGGGAGGAGGCGTGGGAGAAGGGCATGAACCCGGACATCCCGCAGACCAAGATCCTCGACAATCCTTACACGTACACCGAATACCGCAGCGCGGCCACGCACGGCCGGTGAGGGGACGGGATGTCCGGACCACTCGAAGGTCTCCTGGTCGCCGACTTCTCGCGGATCCTCGCCGGCCCGTACGCGACGATGCTGCTCGCGGACCTCGGCGCGGACGTGGTGAAGGTGGAGGGCCCGGCCGGGGACGACACCCGGACCTGGATGCCGCCGGTCCGCGGCGAGGTCTCGACGTACTACCTCGGCGTGAACCGGGGCAAGCGCTCGATCGCGCTCGACCTGCGTGATCCCGCGGATACGGAGGTGGCCGGGAAACTGGCGCGCCGCGCGGACGTGCTGATCGAAAATCTGAAACCCGGCGGAATGGCGAAGTACGGGCTGGACTTCGAATCGGTGCGCGAGGGCAACCCGGGCATCGTCTACGCGTCCATCACCGGATTCGGTTCGGGCGCCGGGCGCGACGTGCCGGGCTACGACCTGATGGTGCAGGCGATCTCGGGCCTGATGTCGCTGACCGGCAGCCCGGACGGCCCGCCGTACCGGGCGGGGATCTCGGTGTTCGACGTGATGGCCGGAAACCACGCCACCATCGGCATTCTCGCCGCGCTGCGGCACCGGGACGCCACCGGCGAAGGGCAGCTGGTGGAGGTGAACCTGCTGTCCTCGGCGCTGACCGGCCTGGTGAACCACAGCTCGGCGTACGTCGCGGGCGGCACCGTGCCGTACCGGATGGGCAACGCGCATCCGAGCGTGTTCCCGTACGAGCCACTGCCCACGGCGGACAACGACCTCATCGTGGCCGCCGCGAACGACGCGCAGTTCCGGAAACTGTGCGACGTGCTGGGGATCCCGGAGCTCGCCGACGACCCGCGTTACGCCAGGAATGCCGACCGCACGGCCCATCGCGAGGAGCTGCGGCCGATCCTGGCGGAGCGGCTGAAGGAACGGGGCGCGGTCGAATGGTTCGAACTGCTCGTGGCGGCCGGTGTGCCGAGCGGGCCGATCAACACCATCGACGGCGGGTTCGCGATGGCCGAGCGCTTCGAGCTGGAGCCGGTGGTCGAGGTCGGTGGCGTGCCGACCACGCGGCACCCGATCCGCTTCTCCGGAACCCCGGCGAGCTACCGGCTGCCGCCCCCGCAACTCGACGAACACGGCGCCCAGCTGCGGGCTTGGCTGGAGGAGGAGCATGACTGAGTACCCGACCGCGCTGGGCGCCTCCACGCCGGAGCGGATCACGCTGCTGGGAGAGGATCTCGCCGAGGACGTGATGGGCCGGGTTTCCTTCGGGGAGCTGGCTTTCCGCCTCGCCACGCAACGTCGCCCGACGCCGGGGGAGGTGCGTGTGTTCGAGGCCGTGCTGGCCGCGCTGGCCGACCACGGCTTCACCCCGACCGCCATCGTCACGCGGCTGACGTACCTGTCGGCGCCGGACTCGATCCAGGGCGCGCTGGCCGCGGGCCTGCTCGGTGGTGGCTCGCGGTTCCTGGGCGTCACCGAGGACTGCGGCCGGTTCCTGCACGAGGTGCTCACCGGCGTCCAGCTGCCTCCCGGCGAAGCGGGCTGGGACGAGCTCGCGCTGAAAACCGTGACCGCGCAACGGGAAGCCGGGAAGTTCGTGCCAGGGCTCGGGCATCACGTGCACAAGGACGGCGACCCGCGCACGCGGCGGCTGTTCGAGATCGCGCGCGAGGAGGACTTGTTCGGCCCGCATCTGACGTTGTTCGAGGCGATCGGCCGGGTGCACCCGCGCGTACTGGGGAAAACCCTGCCGCTCAACGGCGCCGGGGCGTGCGGGGCCGCGCTGGCGGACCTCGGGCTGCCGCTGGAACTGTTACGCGGCTTCGCCCTGCTGGCCCGCACGGCCGGGCTGATCGGGCAGCTCGCCGAGGAGCTGCGCAGCCCGGTCGCGAACGAGATCTTCCTTTCCGTGGACGGAAACACGGTGTCCGTGCCACCGGACCCCGACGGAGGCAGCGATGGCTGAACTGGTCGCGGTGATCGCGTCCACCCACCACCCCTTCTACTACCGGGCCAGCACCGCCACCGGCGAGGACCGGCCGCCGTTCGCCGACGAGTGGGTGCGCAAGGTCGAGCGCTTCCGCGAGACGCTGACGCGGGCAAGGCCGGACGTGCTGGTGATGGTCGGCTCGGACCATTTCCACCAGCTGTGGCTGGACAACATGCCGCAGTTCCTCGTCGGCAAGGCGCCGGTGTACGACGCGAACTGGTACAACGAGGAACGCGAGTTCGGGCTGCCGCGCATGGTGCTCAAGGGCCAGGAGGACCTGTCCGCCTACGTGCTGCGGGAAGGTCTCGACGCCGGGTTCGACCTGGCTTTCTCCAACGAGCTGCGCATCGATCACTCGATAACCTGCCCGATCCTCACCCTGCGCCCGCGGAACGACCTGCCGATCGTCCCGGTGTACACGAACATCTTCGCCCCGCCGCTGCCGCAGCCGAAGCGATTCGTCCAGTTAGGACAGACGCTGCGGCGGCTCGTGGAGTCCTGGCCCTCGGACCAGCGGGTGGCGGTGATCGGCACCGGGCACCTTTCGCTCGAACTGGGCGGGCCGCGGCAGTTCGGGGCGCACGGGCCGGATCCGGAGTTCGACCGCAGGGCCGTGGACTGGATCGCGGGCGGGGACCTGGAGAAATGCCTCGGCGAGGTGACGCTGGAAAGCCTCCACCTGCCAGGGAACGCCACCCACGGGTTCATGGACTTCATGCTGATGATGGGCGTGGCCGGCGAAGGCGCCCGCGCCGACTACGCCGACACCTACGACCTGTTCCACACGATGGAGGCGTACTTCACCTGGTATCCCGGGGGTGCGCGGTGAGCAAGTACCTCGTGGACAAGTTCCTGTACACAGTGGACCGTGACCCGGAGCTCGTCGAGCGCTACCGGGAGGACCCGCGCGGCACGGTGGCGTGGTGGGAGGCCGAGCGCGCCAACGTGATCCTGAACTGCCACGGCGCGGAGTCCTCTTCCTGGCTGCGGTTCGAGGAGAGCGAGCGGGACGCACTGTCCACTCACGACTATCCGGCGCTGTTCGACCTTGGCGCGCACCCGTTCCTGACGCTGACCCTGTTCATCGCGATGTTCGAACGCGACCACCCGCCGCTGGGTTTCCAGCGCGAGTACGCGCGGCGCCTTTCGGACCGGACGCTGCCCTACCCCGACATCGCCACCTGAAATCGGCTCGCGGGAGCGCCTGCCGTCCGGTTAGGCTCCGGCCATGCGCGACAATCTCCGTGACGCCTTGAAGACGGCCCTCAAGAGCCGGGACCGCTCCGCCATCAGTGCGCTGCGGTCCGCTCTCGCGGCCATCGACAACGCCGAGGCGATCCCGGTAGACCAGTCGGTGGACACGACCGCGGGGAACGAACACGTGGCCGGCGCGGCCCTCGGGGTGGGCGCCGCCGAAGCCCGGCGCCGCACGCTCACCGAGGCCGATGTGCGTTCCATCGTGGAGAACGAGGTCCGTGAACGCACGGGCGCCGCGGAGGATTACGAGCGCCTCGGACGAGCGGAGCAAGCCGGGCAGCTTCGCGCGGAGGCCGCGGTGCTGCGGCGGCATCTCGAACCGGCCGACTGACGCCGCTCAGCGAGTCACGGTCTCCAGTGGCCGTGAATGCCAGGCGTCCCAATCGGCGGCGATCGCGCTCGCGGCGTGCAGCAGCAACGGAAGGTGGTGGCCGGTCAGCGTCTCGACGGTGGTCTCGGCGGCGTGCGCGTTGACGTTCACCGCGGCGACCACCTTGCCGTCGCCGTCGCGGATGGGCGCGGCGACCGAGCGGATGCCCAGCGCCAGCTGCTGATCGGTGACGGCCCAGCCTTTCGCGCGCACGTCGCGCAGCGCGGCGGTCAGCTCGCGGCGGTTCGGCTGCCAGCGCGGCGTGATCCCCGAACGGCTCGGCTCGGCCAGCACACGCTCCAGTTCCTTGGCGGGCAACGCCGCCAGCAGCACCTTGCCGAGCGAGGTCTGCGCGGCGGGGAAGCGCGTCCCGATCGTCACCGCGAGCGTCACGAGCTTGGGCACCGCGACCCGCGCGACGTAGACGATGTCGGACCCGTCCAGCTGCGCGATCGAGCAGGACTCGTGCGTGCGGTCCACGAGTGCGCGCAGGTGGGGGTGGGCGAGCTCCCACAGGTTCATCGAGCCGACGTACGCCATCCCCAGCTCCAGCACGCGGGGCGTCAGCGTGAACGCGCCTTCGCCGCCGCGGACGTAGCCGAGCTGTTCGAGGGTGATCAGGATCCGCCGCGCGGTGGGCCTGGCCAGCCCGGCGGCGGTGGCGACCTCGGTCAGGGTCATGCTCGCGCGGCCCGCGGGGAAGCAGCGCAGCACGTCGAGCCCACGGGCGAGGGCCTCGATGAACTCCGGGTTGCCGTCTCGACGCATAAGGAGCAGGTTAGCCGCCCGGCGCGTCCGCAGGGCGGATGCCTGTCCGGAACCGGCGGACACCGCGGACACCCGGGCGGCGCGTACGGCGCGGGTGGTCCGGCCGCGGCCCGCAGTTGCCCGCTGCGGACCATCATGCCGACGGGAGCGGCCAACACGCGCACCGGGGCGGCCAACTCGCGCACCGGGGCGGCCAACACGCGCACCGGGGCGACCAACATGCCGACGGGAGGGGCCAACTCGCGGGTGAATTTCATTCTGGCGCAAGACATGTCGTGGGATCGATTGTCGCCGCCGGTGCGGGCAGTGGTATCCATGAGCGCATGAGCGACCAGCCCGTCGGCAACACGCTCGCCGTGATCAGGGCGGCGCTGCCCGCCCTGCTGCCCAGTGAGCAGCGGGTGGCCGAGGTCGTGCTGGCCAGGCCGACCGAGGTCATCGACTGGTCGGTGGCCGATCTCGCGGCGGCGGCGAACACCTCTTCGGCCACCGCGGTGCGCGCGTGCCAGCACCTGGGGTTCCGCGGTTTCCAGCAGCTGCGCCTGCTGCTCGCGCGGGACGTCGGGACCGGCGCCGAGCCGGCGCGCCCCGAGTTCGGGCCGGAGGACACGCCCGAGGCGATCGCCGGCGCGGTGTTCGCCTCGGTCAGCGCCGCGGTCGCCGAGGGGATGGGCGCGATCGAGCCCGCCGCCCTGCGCGAAGCGGCCGACGTGCTGACCTCCGCGCGCCGGATCCTGTTCGTGGCCAATGGGGCTTCGGCGTTCGTCGCGCAGGCCGCCGCGCTGCGGTTCGTCACCTCGGGGTTCCTGGCCGAGGCGCCGCCGGAGGCGGTCAGCCAGCAGATCATCGGCAGGCTACTCGCGCCGGAGGACGTGTGCGTCGCGATCAGCTCCAGCGGCTCCAACGAGCTGACGCTGCGCGTCGCGGAGGCCGCGAACAAGGCGGGCGCCACGGTCGTCGGCGTCACGTCGTTCGCCCGCTCGCCGCTGGCGGGCGTGGCCGGGATCACGCTCGTCACCGGCACGCTTCCCTTGCAGGGCAACGACGTCATGGCCGGCCCGGTCGCGCAGCTGACGCTGCTGGTGTCGTTGCAGCTCATCGCCGGGTTCCGCAGGCCGGACGTCTCGGCCGAGGTGCTGGACGAGGTGTGGAGCGTGATCACGCCCGATACGCGGCGTAGCTGACCTTTACGCCCGCTTCCCGAATCCTGGTCCCCGCGACGGAAAACGCTCCGCCGCGCGTCACCCTCCGTTCATGTCCCTCGCCAACACTCCCTGTGTAAGCGCGTACCAGAGATCAACGAATCTCTGTAACGTGGATTCACGGGAGGATGTCGTGGGACGGATACACCTCGAAGAGCTGACCCGCCGGTTCGGCGGCACGACCGCGGTCGACCGGGTGGACCTGGAGATCGGGGACGGCGACTTCCTCGCGCTGCTGGGCCCCAGCGGCTGCGGGAAAACCACGCTGCTGCGGATGATCGCGGGCCTGCTGCCGCCGAGCGCCGGCCGCGTGGTGGTGGACGGCGAGGACGTGACGCACCTGCCGCCCAAGCGTCGTGACCTCGCGATGGTGTTCCAGAGCTACGCCCTCTACCCGCACCTGAGCGTCGCCAGCAACATAGGCTTCCCGCTGCGCGTGCGGCGGCGGCCGAAGGCGGAGATCCGGCAGCGGGTCGCCGAGGTCGCCGCGCAGCTCGACCTCTCGGCGCTGCTTCGCCGTCGCCCCAAGGAACTTTCCGGCGGACAGCGGCAGCGCGTCGCGCTCGGCCGCGCGCTCGTGCGGGAGCCGAAGGCGTTCCTGATGGACGAGCCACTGTCCAATCTGGACGCCAAACTGCGCACCGCGACCCGCACCGAACTGGCCGCGCTGCACCGCGGGCTCGGCTCGACCTTCGTCTACGTCACGCACGACCAGGTCGAAGCGATGACGATGGCCACCAGGATCGCGCTGCTCAACGGCGGCAGGCTCGAACAGGTCGGCACCCCGGCCGACGTCTACGACGAGCCCGCCTCCGTGTTCGTCGCCGGCTTCCTCGGCGCGCCGCCGATGAACCTGCTGCCCGCGCTCGCCCGGACCGTGCACGGGCGCGTGCGGGTGGTCGGCGAGCACCTCGACGTTCCACTGTGGACGGGCGAGACGCCGGAACAGGAGGTGGTGCTGGGGATCCGGCCCGAGCACCTGAAACTCGCCCCGCTCACCGAGGAGCCGGGCGATCGCCCGCTGCTGCGCGCCACCGTGACCGCGGTGGAAAACCTGGGCAGCGAAGAGGTCGCGATCTGCGAGCTCGGCGGCGCCACCGTCGCGGTGCGCGGCCCGCGCCCGCTCGGCCTCACCCCGGGCGAAAACGTCGCGCTGGCCGCCGATCCAGCGCACGTCCATCTTTTCGACGCGCCGACCGGCCGCCGGCTCGTCTGGCGGCCCGAACCCGTACTCGCCGCCGCCTGAAACCCCGATACCCCAAGGAGAATCGTGAGATTGCCACGCCGTCGTCATGGCGCGGGTGTGATGCTCGCCGCCGTGGCTGTGCTCGCCAGCGCGTGCGGTGGGCTCGGCGCCACCGCCACCACGGGCAGTTCCGCTTCGCCGGTGCCCGAGCTCGACCCGAACCAGCAGGTCGAGATCACCTTCGAGAGCTACAACCTGGCCACCGCCGGGACCTGGACCAACACCATCAACGACCTGCTGGCGAAGTTCCACCAGCTGCACCCGAACATCACCGTGCACGCCCAGCCGCCGCAGGGCGGGGGATCGGCAGGCACCAACACCGTCTCCAGCGTGCAGAGCCAGCTGATGGTCGGCAAGGCGCCCGACGTGGCGCAGCTGACCTTCGGCGATCTCGACTACGCGGTCAACAAGCTCAAGCCCAAGGCACTCGAGGACCTCTTCGGCGCGGACGCCGTGCAGGCCGCTTTCGGTGGCACGCACCCGATTCACGAGCGCGCCCGCCCTCTCGCGCAGCTGAACGGCAAAACCTACGGTATGCCGTACGTGTTCTCCACGCCGGTTTTGTTCTACAACGCGGACCTGTTCCGTAAGGCGGGTCTCGACCCGGACAAGCCGCCGACGACGTGGGCCGAGGTCCAGCAGGACGCGCTGGCCATCAAGGCGAAGGCCGGCGCGGACGGCGCCTACCTCGACTGCCTGACCAAGACCTCCGGGGACTGGTGCCTGCAGTCGCTGGTCCGCTCCGCCGGCGGCACCGTGATCTCCGCGGACCGCAAGACCCTCACCTTCGGCGACCAGCCCGCCGTCGACGCGATCACGATGGCCCAGCAGATGGTGTCCTCCGGCGCCACCCCGGACCTCGCCCAGTCGCAGGCGATGGACGCGATGGGCCGCGGCCAGCTCGGCATGTTCCTCGAAACGAGTGCGCTGCAAGGAACTCTGCAGCAGCAGTCCGCGGGCAAGTGGGAGCTGCGCGCCGCGGCGGAGCCCTCGTACGACGGGAAACAGGCCGTGCCCACCAACTCGGGCTCGGGCCTGTTCATCTTCTCCGACGACCAGGCCAAGCAGCGCGCCGCCTGGGAGCTGATCAAGTTCATGACCAGTGACGAGGCATACACGGCGATCTCCTCGAAGATCGGGTACCTGCCGCTGCGCACCGGGCTCGTGGACGACCCCGACGGGCTGCAGGCCTGGGCGGCCAAGAACCCTTACCTGAAGCCGAACCTGGCGCAGCTGGACCGGCTGGAGCCGTGGACCTCGTTCCCCGGCGACAACTACGTGCAGATCAGGGACCTGATGATGCAGGCCGTGGAGAATGTGGTGTACCAGGGCGCGGACGCCAGGTCCACGCTCGCCGGAGCCCAGGCGAGGGCACAGGAGCTGATGCCGAAATGACCACTGTGGACAGTCCGAGGCCCGGGCGGCACCTGCCGCTGGCCGGTACCCACAACGTCCGCGACGTGGGCGGATACCGCACCCGCGACGGCGGCACGATCCGCTGGCAGACGCTGCTTCGCGCGGACGGGCTGTCGAGGCTGGACGCCGAGGGCCAGGCCCGGCTGGCCGGGATCGGCCTGCGCACGGTGATCGATCTGCGCGAACAGGAAGAACGGGACGGCGCGCCCGAACCGTTCACCGGGGAAGTGCCCGTGCTGCGCTGGTTCCCGGTTTTCGACGGGAACATGCCCGCGGACGGCGGGCTGGAGCTGGCCAGGGTCTACGAGCGCATGGTCGACGAATGCGGCGCGCGGCTGACCGCCGCCGTGCGGGCGCTGGCCGAGCCGGACGCGCTGCCCGCGCTGGTGCACTGCACCGCGGGCAAGGACCGCACCGGCGTCGTCATCGCGCTGGCGCTGTCGGTGGCCGGGGTCGCGCACGAGGACATCGCCGCCGACTACGCGCTCACCTCGGTGCACCTCGGCGGGGCGTTCCTGGAAGAGGTGCGGCGGAAGTACGCCGGACTCGGGCTGCCGCAGGGCTTCGACGAGCTCGTCATCGCCTGCCCGCCCGAACTGATCCTGGCCACCCTGGACCGCGTCACCACCGCGCACGGCAGCGTCGAGAACTTCCTGCTGGCCCACGGCGCGACCACCGAAGAGCTGGCGGCGCTGCGCACGGCGCTCGTCGAACCCGTTGAAGCGAAAGGGAAACGCACTTGAGCACGCTCACCCACACCCTCGTGCAGATCAGCGACACCCACATCGTCGGAGAGGGCGGTCTGCTGCACGACAAGGTGGACACCACGGCGAACCTGCTGGCCGCGTTCCGCGCGGTCGAGGAGCTGGGCACCGCCAAGGCCGTGGTGCTCACCGGTGACCTCGCCGACACCGCCGACACGTCCGCGTACAAGCGCCTGCGCGGCCACGTCGACGAGTTCAGCGAGCGCACCGGCCTGCCCGTGCTCTACATGATGGGCAACCACGACGAGCGCGCCGCGTTCCGGGCCGGCCTGCTCGACGCCGAAGGCACCGAACCCTACGACTACAGCCGGATCATCGACGGGCTGCGTGTCATCGTCATGGACAGCACCGTTCCCGGCCACCACTACGGCGAACTCACGCCCGAGCAATTGGCCTGGCTGAAGGAAGAACTGGCCACCCCGGCGCCCGCCGGCACTGTGTTCGCGCTGCACCACCCGCCGATGCCGTCGCCGCTGCCGATCATGGCGGAGGTCGGTTTCCACGAGCCGGAGAAGCTGGCGGATGTGCTGCGCGGTTCGGACGTCAAGATCGTGCTCAGCGGGCACGCGCACCACGCCGCGGCCGGGGCGCTCGCCGGGATCCCGGTGTGGATCAGCGGCGCGAACGCCTACACCCAGGACGTGCTGGTGGGCCCGGACCGCATCCGCGGCATCGTCGGCGCCGCCTGCACGCGGGTGGACGTGTACGACGACACCGCCACGGCGATCTCGGTCCCGGTCGGGGCGAGCGAGACGGTCTACGAAGGCGCGATCAGCGAAATGCTGGCCGCGGCGGCCGAATACTCGCACTGATGCTCGTTCCCGTCACCGCCCCCGCGCCGGCGGTGGGCACCGGAGGCCGGTCCAGCCGGCCTTCGGTGGCCCGCCGCCTGCGAGGCTGGCTCGTCCCGCTGCTGTACCTGGCGCCCGCGCTGGTCTTCCTCTACCTGTGGACCTACCGGCCGCTGGTGCAAACCGTCCAGCTTTCCTTCTACAACTGGAACCTGCTGCCCACTTCGCCGATGACCCCGGCCGGGCTGGGCAACTTCTCCCGCGTGCTGTCCCTGCCCGAACTCGGCCAGGCTGTCGGGAACACGGTCGTCTACATCCTCGCGCTGCTGCCGTTCACCGTCGTGGTGCCCACGGCCGCGGCGCTGCTGACCCGCCGTGTGCGGGGCCGGGCGAAAACCGTCTACCAGGCGCTGATTTTCCTGCCCACGCTGGTGACGCCGGTGGCCAGCGCGGCCGTGTGGCGCTGGCTGTTCGACCCGCAGAGCGGGCCCGTGAACCGGGTGATCCGGGCGCTGGGCGGGGAACCGGTGAACTTCCTGCGCGACGAGCACGCGGCGATCATCGCGATCATCGTGGTGTCCGGGTGGAGCCTGCTCGGCTTCGCGACGCTGGTGATTTCGGCCGGGCTGACCGGGATCAGCGCCGAGTACCCGGCGGCCGCCTCGCTCGACGGGGCGTCCCGCTGGCAGATCACCCGCCTGATCACCCTGCCGCTGCTGTCGCCGACCGTGTTGTTCCTGGTGCTGATGACCACCCTGCTCTCGGTGCAGATCACGTTCCCGCTGATCGACATCCTCACCCAGGGCGGCCCGGACGGCGCCACCACGAACGTCTACTACCTGTTGTGGCAGTACGGTTTCCGCAATTTCGACGCCGGGTTCGCCGGGGCCGCGGGCACCGTGTTCTTCGCCGGGTTCGGCGTGCTGGCGGTGGTCTTCGTGTGGCTGTCCGACAAGCTGAGCTTCTACGACAACTGAGGAAACCCCATGCCTCTCGCCGTACTCGACCCGCCCGCGGTCGCCGCGCCGCCGCCCGTCACCGCCGACGCCGGCGACCGGCCGGTCGGGGAGATCACCCGCGGCCGGTCGGTGGCCGGGCACGTGCTGCTGGTGGTGCTCTCGCTGTTCGCGGTCTTCCCGATCTACTGGATGTACGCGACCTCGCTGCGCCGCCCGGAGGACGTGCTCGGCACGAGCCCGGTGCCGTGGCCGCTTTCGCCGCTGAGCTACGACTACGTGTGGCACGTCATCCCGATCGCCAAGATGCTGTTCAACACGTTCCTGGTGGCGGCTTCCAGCAGCGTGGTGCAGCTGCTGGTGGCGCTGCTGGCCGCCTACGCCTTCGTGGCCTGGACCTTTCCCGGGCGGAACCTGGTGTACCTGCTGTTCGTGGGCGCGTGGCTGGTTCCCTTCCAGGTCACCATGATCCCGAACTACGTGTACCTCTCGCAGCTCGGCCTGCTCAACGCGCTGGCCGGGGTGGTGGTGCCCACGGTGTGCTCCACGATGGCGGTCATGCTGCTGCGCCAGCATCTGCAGGCGTTCCCGAAGGAACTGCTCGACGCGGCGCGGATGGACGGGCGCTCGTCGTGGCTGACACTGTGGACGGTCGTCGTGCCGAACCTGCGGCCCGCGCTGGCGTCGCTGACGATCATGCTGTTCATCTCGGCGTGGAACGACTACTTCTGGCCCGCGCTGGTGCTGCAGCGCACGGATTCCGTGCTGCAGATCGGGGTACGGAGCTTCCTGTCCGCGGAGGGCGACAACTGGGGCGCGGTGATGGCCGCGTCCGGGATCGCCTGCCTGCCGATCTTCGCGCTGTACCTCGTGCTGCAGCGCCAGGTGATGGACGCCTTCGTGCGGTCGGGGCTGCGTTAGGAAGTGTTGCGAAGTGGCTTGCGTGGCGGTGCGGCTGACTGCCCACCGCAACCGGCTACGCCGCTCGTGAAACAGAACCTAGCCGCCGCAGTAGCCCACGGTCGGCGGCGGGGCGTAGTCCGAGAACTGCCACCCGCCGTCGACCTTTTGTGCTGTCAGGGATCCGACGCCGCAGTCGGTCATCGTGACGAGGTTTCCCTTGGTGTCCTTGGTGTGCGGGCTCGCGTGCGTGCCCGAGAACTCCGCCGCCGCCTTGCTCACCGCGCCGGAGCAGTCCGTGGCCTCCCACGCCTGGGCGAAAGCGTGCGCGCCCTCGCCGGTGAACAGCGGGCACACGGCCGAGGCGTCGGCCTTGGGCAAGGCGGTGACGTAGGCGCTCCACAGCGCGTCCGGATCGGCTTTCGGCGCGCCGGATCCGCTGGCGGAACTGCCACAGGCGGTGAGGAACAGGGCGAGTACGGCGATCGCCGCGAGCTTCATGGGAAGGGACCGTAGCAACCAGGGGACCGCTGCGTACGGGTTTTCGCCAGGTTGACATGCAGGCATTTGCCTGCCTATTCTGGCGGCGCGATGGACGAGGTATTCAAGGCGCTCGGCGATCCGACCCGGCGGTACCTGCTCGATCTGCTGCGCGAGCGGAACGGGCAGACGCTGGGCGAGTTATGCGAACGCCTCGACATGACGCGCCAGTCCGCCACGCAGCACCTCGGGATACTCGAGGCGGCGAACCTGGTGAGCACGGTGCGGCGCGGCCGCGAGAAGCTGCACTACCTGAATCCCGTGCCGCTGCACGAGATCTCCGAACGCTGGATCGCGCGGTTCGAGCGCCCGCGGCTGAGCGCGCTGAGCGCGGTGAAGAGAAAGGCGGAGGACGGCATGTCCGACAAACCCAGCTACGTCTACGTCACCTACATCGAAAGCACCCCGGATAAGGTCTGGGAGGCGCTGACCGACGCCGACCTGACGGCCCGGTACTGGGGCCACAGCAACGTTTCCGACTGGCAGTCCGGCTCGAAGTGGGAACACGTCCGGCTCGACGGGTCCGGCATCGCGGACGTGACGGGCACGGTCGTCGAGAGCACCCCGCCGAAGCGGCTCGTCACCACGTGGGACTCGCCGGACGGCGCGGCGCCGTCGCAGGTCACGTTCGACATCGAGCGCCACGACGGGATCGTCAAACTCACCGTCACGCACGTGGACCTGCCCAGCGAGAGCGACCTCGAAGCGGTCTCCGGTGGCTGGCCCGCGGTGCTGTCGAACCTGAAGTCCTTGCTGGAGACCGGAAAGACCCTGTCGACGGACCCCTGGACGGTCGGTTGAGCGTCGCCCGGTGAAAGGGCTTCCCCCGGCTGGCCGATGCCCAGCTGCCCCGCCCGGCTCTACCGTGGTGGCTCCGCTAGCCGGGGAGGCCCCATGACCAAGTCGGTCGACGAGATCCTGGACGGCATCGACCTCTACGACGAGGACCAGCGCGAGCATCTGCTGGACGCGGTCGCCGGAGCGCGTGGCAGCCGTCCCGTCCTGCGCAGCGAGGCCGACGGCGGCTACTACGTGCTCACCCGCTACGAAGACGTGCGCGCGGTCTGCGCGGACGCAGAGACGTTCAGTTCCGCGCAACCCAGCCTCCGCGGCGTCCCGGTGCGGCTCATCCCGATCGACACCGACCCGCCGGACCACCGCGAATACCGCAAGATCCTCAACCCGTTCTTCACGCGCGAAGCGTTGCTGCGCTACGAGGACCAGATGCGGGAGATCGCGCGGCACGCCATCGCCGCGTTCCTCGACCGCGGCGAGTTAGAAGTGGTCGGCGACTTCGCGGTGCCGTTCAGCGCCGGCTCGTTGGCCCGGATCGTGTTCGCCACCGACAACACCGAACTCGTCGACAGGGGCGTCGCCGCGGCGAAACAGGCCGCTGTCGCCAGCACGCCCGAGGCGTTCCAGACGTTGGCAGGCCTGGCCGTCGAGGCTTTCGGCCAGGCGTCGCCGGACGGCTTGCTCGGCGCGCTCGTCACGGCCAAGATCGGCGACCGCGAGCTGACCCTCGAGGAGCGGCTCGGCATCGTGACGACGTTGTTCCTCGGCGGACTCGACACCACCCGCGGCGTGCTCACCAACATCGCGTACCACCTGGCGACCCGGCCGGACGTCGAACCCTTGCTGCGCAAGCCGGACTGGTGGCGCGGCGAGCTGGACGAGTTCCTGCGCCTGGAAACCACGGTCGCGTTCATGGCCCGCACCGCGACGCGGGACACCGAACTCGGTGGCACGCCGGTGAAAACGGGCGACCGGATCGCCGTCTTCTTCACCGCCGCCAACCGCGACCCGGCCCGGTTCGCCCACCCCGACGAGCTCGATTTCGGCCGCGAGCACAACCAGCACCTGGCTTTCGGGCTCGGCATCCACCGCTGCCTCGGACTGCACTTCGCCCGGCTACAGCTGGCGATCGCGTTCGAGGAGCTCCTGGCGCGCGCCACGAACTTCCGCCTCAAGCCCGGCGCGGAGATCCCGCGGCAGGTGGGGCTCAGCCTGAACTCGCCGTATCGCCTGGAGCTGACCTTCGAACGTCGCTGAGGATCCGCCGCGAGTCGTGCAGCACGCTCCGGCCGCCGAGGACCAGCGTGACCGGAACACGGATGCGGCGCCAGTCCTCATCCGTGATCGGCCGCGCGAAGCTGGGCGCGCACGAGGTCCCGGTGCATGGGGTCGATCCCGTCCAGCCAGTCGGCGACAGCGCGTGCGCCGGTGATCGGCGCGGTCTGTACGCTCCTTCCCGGCTCTCCCAGGGAATCCACGGCATACACGGGATGCCCGGCCGCGAGCCGGGCGACGGAATCCTGCCAGGACAAGGAGGTTGCGAGTACGCCGTGCAGCAGCACCACTGGGGTGCCGGTGCCCGAAGCGTTGCTGCACCGCATATACGTACGGCCGAATGGCCCCTCGAGAACCCTGTCCTCGGCGGGGGACGGGCCAATCGAGCCACGAGTCGTAGACCCGCTGATAGCGCTTTCTGCTGGTTTCGTCCGGGAAACCGCTCGTCATGGTCCCAGTGTGCCCGAACAGTTCGGAGGAAAAGGATGTATCCGCCTTATCCGGGTCCCGTGCAGCCGCCCGGGGTGTTCACGCGCCCGGTCGAATACCGCAATGGTCCCGGCACGGCCGGGTTCGTGCTCGGGCTGGCGGGCGCGATCTTCTCGGTCATCCCGATCATCGGGGTGATCGCGTGGCCGCTGGTGATCCTCGGTGCCGTCTTCGGCGCGGTCGGCGTCGCGCGCGTGCGCAAGGACAAGGCGAACAACACGGGACTCGCGATCGCCGGGCTCGTGCTTTCGGTGCTGGGGCTGATCATCTGCGTGCTGTGGGTGCTGCTGTTCACCCACACCCAGAGCACCGCGAACGACCGGACCGTCACGGTGCACTACGGGGTCACCGGCACGGCGAACGACGCCACGGTCTCGTATTCGCTCGGCGGCGACGGCACCAGTTCGACCAGTCAGGAGCAGGTGCCGCACCTGCCGTGGTCGAAGGACGTCTCGGCGAAGGGGGAGGTCAAGAGCGGCTCGCTGACCGTCACCGCGGGGCAGGCCGGCGGTGAAGTCACCTGCACCGTGAGCGTGGACGGCAAGCAGGCCAAGACCGCCACCGCGTCCGGTCCGTTCGCGAAGGCGTCTTGCCAGTTCTGACACACTGGGGGAGTGAGTGAAGGTGGCGACCCCGTCTGCTGGCTGAACCTCGTCTGCCCGGAATGCGGGCGCCTGCGCGAGGGCCCGGCCGCCACGAGCTGCCCGGCCTGCGGCGCCCCCGTCGAGGACGAAGAACGTCCTAAACCAGAGCGCTGATCCCGAGCCCCAGCAATACAAGCACCTTCACGCCTTCCGCGCCCACGTAGCAGAAATGCGCGGGCGAGCGGGGCAGGTCCTCCCCGGCGAGCACCCGGTCGGAGCGGCGGTTCAGCGTCGGCCGGATCAGGGCGACTTGCGCGAGCAGCACGACGAGCGCCCCGGTGGCGAAGCCCAGCACGGCGCCGGAACCGCCGCCGATGGCCAGCACCAGCACGGCCACGCCGAGGGCCGCTTCGGCGAGATTCAGCGCGCGGAACACGAGCCGCCCGATGCCGAGTCCGATGGGGATCGTCACGTCCGGCGCGCGGAACTTCAGCGGCGCCTCCAGGAAGGAGATCGCCAGCACCATGCCCAGCCACAGAAAGGTCAGCGCGCCCGCGGCGTGGTTCATCGAGGCCTCCGTTCTCGTTCCCGCCGATACCGAGTCTGCCCGCCCGGCCGACCGGAAATCCGCTTGCCCCTTGTTATCTACATGAGTTACTTTTAACTCGTGCAAGTACAAGTGGACCTCCAGCCCGAGCTCGGGCTCAGCGTCACCGAGGCGGCCCGCCGGGCGCAGATCATCTCGGCGACCATCGCGGCCATCGCCGAGTCCGGCTACCGGAAGACGACCTTCGCCCGGATCAAGGAGCGGGCCGGGCTGAGCAGCACCCGGATCATCGGCTACCACTTCGGCAGCAAGGCCGGGCTGGTGCAGGCGGTGGTCAGCACGGTGCTGGACATGAAGGGCAAGTTCCTCGAAGAACGCGCCGCCGGCACGGCCGATCGCGCGGTCATGCTGCGCGCGCACATCGAGACCGAGGTGGCGTTCCTGCGTGACTGCCCGGAGTGCGTGCGGGTGCTGCGCGAGGTGGCGGCGAACGCCGACGATCCCGACGGCTGGTCCGTCGCCGGGCCCATGCTGAAGGACCTGCAGGCGGGGCAGCTCGAACGGCTGCTTTCCCAGGGGCAGCGCGAAGGCGCGTTCGGCGAGTTCGTGCCCTCGGTGATGGCGCGGACGATCGCGCACGCCATCGAGGGCGCGGCGGAGGCCTATGCGGCCGACCCGTCGATGGACCTCGACCGCTACGCGAGCGAGCTGGCCGATCTCTTCGAGCGGGCCACCGCCGCGCGCTGAAACCCGCCAGATGGCGGGGAACGCCCGCCGCGTGGCACTGTCGGCGGACCTGTCCCTGCGTCGAAAATGGGCGGCACTTGGGCAAAGGAGCGCAAATGACCGGTACCGTCCCGGCCCGTGAAGTGGGCCCGCCGCCGCCGTTCGACCCGGAGCTGGCCGCCGCGCTGGTCCGACCACTTTCACGCCGGATCTGATTTCGCGGCTGCGTGAGCTCGAATCCGAACACCGCCCGACCGACGAGGACCTGCGGATGGGCGGCCGGTTCGAGGCCACCGAACGCCGCGTGCCCGGCCCGGCCGGAGATCCCGACGTGACGCTGCTGTCGACTACGCCTCCCGGCTCTGGCGCGCGGGCGGCCAGGCCGAGCTGCACGTGTGGCCGGGCGGTTTCCACGGGTTCGACGGCCTGCTCGACACCTGAGGGCACGATGGGTCATGAGAGACCCGCTGGGCAAGCTGGCCGCGCCGGACGGCCGCGCGCTGAAGTCCGAGACGACCGACCCGGACTGGCCGAACACCTGGCCGAAAACCTGGCCGACCGGTTCGGCGAAGCTGTGGCTCGAGCGCGAAGGCCCGGCCACAGCGGTCGACGCGATGATCCTCGAACGCGCGGGCGCCGCCGCGCGGGGCGTACTCGAACGGACCAGGGGAGCGGAACCCACGTCGGTCGTGTTCGACGCGGCGGCCCCCGAGTCGGCGCGGTTGCGCGCGGCCCGGCAGCTCGGTTTCGGCGAACGAGACCAGGCGCGGGCGATCGCGCTGAGTGGTGGGATCGCCCGTGTGGCAAGGGTTTCCGAGCCCGACCGGAAAGCCGCGCGGGCGTCGGCCCGGCGGTGGGCGTGCTGGAGCTGCCGGATTCCCTGGCCGCGGTCAGGGTTGCGATGCGCTTCGCGGCGGAGGGAATGGCGCGGGATCCGGGGCCGCGGGTAGTCCACGCCGACGAGCCCGGCGGGCTGAGCGTGCTCGCCGCCGCTGTCGGCCCGGAGACCGAGCCGGTACCCGACGTGCATGCGGTGGAGCGGGCCGCGCAGGCAGCTCCGTGGGTGCTCGCCACGCTCGCCACACTCGTCACGGTCGCGGCGGAGCCGAGCCTGTGGGCCGCCGCGTCCGCTCTCGTCGTGCACCATTCGACGTTGCAGGACAGGCTTTCCCAGGCGGAACGGCTACTCGGCTGGCCGGTCCGCGAACCGAACGGCCGCCTGCGGCTGCAGCCGACGCTCGCTTTGTGGCGCCTGCACCGGAATCCCTAGCGGCGTCCGGCGCGGATCAAGTACGTGCGGCTGGCCCATTCCGGCCCGGCGAGCGCGTAGTCGTCGGTCGCGAGCAGCTCCGCGCCCAGGTGCTCGAACACCGAACGCACCAGGGGAGCGGGCACCGGGTGCATCTCGATGCCCTCGTTGTCCTCCGGCTCGGGCGCCGCCTCGTCCACTTGGTCGTCGGGCTCCGGCGCGCTGAACGCGAGCTGGCTGGCCCCGGTTTCCTCGCCGACGGCCACTTCCAGCCGCACGGTCGGGCTGCCGTGGTCGGACCACCAGGCCACGAACTCCTCGACCATGTCCAGCTCCAGCTCGTACCGCCCCGGCTCGGCGGGCGCGCACACGGCCAGCTCCAGCTCCAGCGCTTCGCCGGGCGCGACACGGTGCGGCAGCTCGGTGCGGCCGTCGTCCCGCGTCACCATCTCGCCGTGGCGGCGCCAGTGGTTGGCGAGTTTGATGTCATGGTCCATCGTCCAGGCCGCGGGCCCGATGTTGCGAACTCTCGCGCGGACGGTGCCGATCCCTTGGGGCGGCAGGGATTCCGGGCCCTCCAGCGGGATGATCTCGGCGCGGCAGTTGTCCGCCACCAGCGGCTGCGCGGAACGCGGGGCGCGCGGAGCCTGGAAGACGATCAGCCCGCCGGGGCGCACCACGCGGTTCAGCTCCAGCATCGCCGGCAGCTGCGCGGCGGGCGGCATGTGCTGCACGACGATGAGGCTGACCGCGGAATCGAAGCTGTCGTCGTCGAAGGGCAGCGGCCCGCCGTCGTAGTGCGCGTAGGAAACCTTCTCCCCGAAGGAATTCAGCTCGCGCGCCTTGCCGATCATCGACGCCGCGATGTCCACTCCGGTCACCCGCGGCACGTGCGTGGCGAGCGCCTGCGTCAGCCTGCCGACGCCGCAGCCGAAGTCGAGCACGTGGTGGCCGAGCGCGAGTCCGTGGCGCTCCAGCAGGCTCAGCACGTAGTCGATGTGCTCGTGGCCGGTGGCCATGAACTCCCCGAGATCCCAGCGGCCGCCCTTGCGCCCGGGGTCCGACAGCACCGCCCACAACGGGTCGTCACTGCCGAGTTTCTCCCAGACCGCCCGCAGTTCGCTCACTCGCATCCGCCACATTGTGCCGGTTGCCCGGATTCACGCCGCGTCCAGCCTGCGCGTGAGTTCCGTGAGCGCGGGCCCGAGCGCGCGATCCACGCGTACGGTCGCGTAACGATCGCCGCGCGTGGCGCCGCGGTTGACGATCAGCACCGGCTTTCCCGCCTCCGCCGCGCGGCGCACGAACCGCAGGCCGGACATGACGGTGAGCGAACTTCCCAGCACCAGCACGGAATCCGCGCCCTCGACCAGCCGGTGGCACTGGTCCACGCGTTCCTTGGGCACGTTCTCGCCGAAGAACACGACGTCCGGCTTCAGCACGCCGCCGGTGCACGAAGCGCAGGACACCAGCCGGAAATCCGCGACGGCGGCCCCGGAGATCTCCGCGTCCCCGTCCGGATTGATGCGCGTGGCCGCGGCCTCGAACGTGGGGTTCGCCGCGCGCAGCCGGGCGTCCAGCTCCTCGCGGGCGCTCGTGCGGCGGCAGCCGAGGCAGATCACCCTGTCCAGGCTGCCGTGCAGCTCCACGACTTCCGGCGTGCCCGCGGCCTGGTGCAGCCCGTCGACGTTCTGCGTGATCACTCCGGAGACGTACCCGGCTGCACGCAGCAGCGTGACGGCGCGATGGCCGTCGTTCGGCGCCGCGCGGGCGATGGTGCGCCAGCCGAGATGGCTGCGCGCCCAGTACCGGCGCCGGCCATCGGCGCTTTCGACGAACGCCTGGTACGTCATCGGGGTGTGCTTGCGGAGGCTGCCCGTGGCGCCGCGGTAGTCGGGGATGCCGGACTCGGTGGACAGCCCCGCGCCGGAGAGCACCAGCACGTTGCCCTCGGCGAGCACGCCGGCCACCTCGTCGAGGCTTTCGGTGGTGGGCCACACCTCTCCGGTGGGAGTCCACGTCAGGGTCGGCCGCGTTCGCACCCTTCCAGTTTAGGCGCGGTCTAAGGTGCGAATCATGAACGTCCTCGGCGTGTGCCTGGTGGTGTGGGGCGGGGTCTGCCTCGTCACGTGGCTGGTGTCGGTGATCACCCGCGAGTACTCCTGGGTGGACCGGATCTGGTCGATCGTCCCGCTTGTCTACCTGGGGATCTTCGCCGGGGACCTCGGGTTCTCCGACGCGCGCCTGAACGTGATGTTCGTGCTCGGCGTGCTCTGGGGCGCGCGGCTGACGTTCAACTTCGCGCGCAAGGGCGGCTACGCCCGCGGCGGCGAGGACTACCGCTGGGCCGTGCTGCGCGAGCGGATGGCGCCCTGGCAGTACCAACTGTTCAACTTCTTCTTCATTTCGGTGTACCAGAACGTGATCCTGCTGCTGATCACGCTGCCCGCGTACACCGCGTGGAGCCACCCTTCGCCGTTCGGGGCCTGGGACGTCGTGGCCACCGTGGTGTTCCTGGCCTTCCTCGCCGGGGAGACGGTGGCCGATCAGCAGCAGTGGAACTTCCACCAGTGGAAGCACGCCGAGATCGCCGCGGGGCGGCGGCCCGAGCCCCGGTTCCTGCGCACCGGGCTGTTCCGCTACTCGCGGCACCCGAACTTCTTCTTCGAGCAGGCGCAGTGGTGGGTGATGTTCTTCTTCGGCGTGATCGCGGCCGGTTCGCTGTGGCAGTGGACGGTGCTCGGCGCCGTACTGCTCACCCTGCTGTTCGTGGGATCGACGCGGTTCACCGAGAGCATCAGCCGCGGCCGGTACCCGGAGTACGCCGAGTACCAACGGCAAACCTCCGCGGTGGTGCCGTGGTTCCCCGCGCGGGTCAGCGGGTGAGCACCACCTTCAGCGCCTCGTGCGCGGCGGCGTTGCCGAACACGTCGTAGGCCTCGTCGATCCGGTCGAGCTCGAAGGTGTGCGTGCCCATCCGCTCGGCCGGGATCCGTCCGCTCGCCACCATCTTCAGCAGCGTCGGGATCGAAACCGTGTCCACGAGGCCCATCGTGAGGCGCACGTTGTGGATCCACAGGTCCTGCATCGGCAGCTCCACCGGCACGCCGTGCACGCCGATGTTCGCGATCGCCCCGCCGGGCCGGACGAGCGCCGCCGCGGTCAGCAGCGTCTCCGGGAAGCCGACGGCCTCGATCGCCACGTCCACGCCCAGCCCGTCGGTCATCTCGCGCACTTCGGCGACGGCGCCGGGGCCAGCTTCCACGGCGTCGGTGGCGCCGAACTCGACGGCCTTGGTGAGCCGGAACTTGTTGGTGTCCAAGGCGATCACGCGCGACGCGCCCCACAGGCCGGTGGTCAGGATCGCGGCCAGCCCGACCGCGCCCGCGCCCACCACGGCGACCACGTCGCCCGGCCGCACCTGCCCGGCGAGCACGCCGACCTCGTAGCCGGTTGGCAGCGAGTCGGCCAGGAAGATCGCCTGCTCGTCGGTCACTTCGTCCGGTACCGCGTAGAGCGAGGAGTCCGCGTAGGGGACCCGGACGTACTCGGCCTGCGTGCCGTCGATGAGGTGGCCGAAGATCCACCCGATCCCGCCGACGGTCTGGCAGTGCGAAGGCATCCCGCGCCGGCAGTACGCGCAGCGCCCGCACCTCGTGATCGCCGGGACCAGCACCCGGTCGCCGGTGCGGAACCCGGTGACCGCGCTGCCGGTCTCGGTCACCGTGCCGACGGCTTCGTGGCCGAGCACGCGGCCATCGGTCACCGCGGGCACGTCGCCGTGCAGGATGTGCAGATCGGTGCCGCAGATGGTCGACGTGTCCACGCGGACGACGACGTCGCCGGGCTCACGCACCTCGGCGTCGGGGACGTCCTCCCAGGTTTTGCGGCCAGGACCGTGGTACACCAGCGCTTTCATGACAGCCTCCCGCGCCCGTGCCTCCGGTGGCGAGGCACTCTCTTGGGCACGCTAGGCCGCGCGGCGCCCGCCGCCGGTCGCAGTTTGAGACACCTCAGCGGCCGCCCGCGAGCCGCGCGAGCGCGCCGCGCGCGACTCGGGGCAGGGCGGGCGTGGCCAGCGCGGCGAGGGCTTCCCGTTTGCGGGCTTCGATGAGGTCGCCGATCGCGAGGTCGGCGCCGGTGTCCTGGACGATGGTGCGCAGGCGTTCGGCGCCGTCGCGATCCAGCTCCGGGTCGCCGTAGAGCTTGCCGATCAGCTCGCGCTGCCGTTTCCCGGCTCGGCGCCAGGTGAGCGCCATCAGCACGGTCCGCTTGCCCGCGCGCAGCGCCCCGAGCGAGTCCCGGTCGCCGAACACGCCGAGCATTTCGTCCTCCAGCTGGAAGGCCTCGCCGAGCGGGCGCCCGTACGCGCCGCACGCCCGCAGCGCTTCCGGCCGCACACCGGCGGCCAGCGCGCCGACCTGCAGCGGCCGTTCGACGGTGAAGGCGGCGGTCTTGTGCCGCAGCGTGCGCCAGCTGCGGTCGAGCACGTCCTCGGTCCAGCCGCCCTCCAGGTCGAGGTACTGGCCGATGAGCACCTCACTGCGCATCGAATGCAGCACCGGTTCCGCGCGGCGGATGCGGTCCTGGTCCGCGGTGCCGGTGTAGAGCAGTTCGTCGGCCCAGGTCAGGCAGAGGTCGCCGAGCAGGATCGCCGCGTTGACGCCGAACCGGCCCGCCGCGGAGTCGTCCTTGCCGTGGTAGCCGCCGCGCAGCAGGCGGTGCACCGTCGGCCTGCCCTCGCGCAGCGCCGCGCCGTCGAGGACGTCGTCGTGGATCAGGGCGAAGGCGTGGAACAACTCCAGCGCCGCGCCGAGCCGGGGCACCGGCCCGCCCGCCGGGTCGCCGTCCCCGGCCAGCCAGCCGCAGTAACAGAACAGGGGCCGCGAGCGCCCGCCTCCGCCGAGGAATTCGCGCACCACGTCCACCAGCGGCGGCAGGCAGCGATCGATCGGATGCCGGGCCCGGTCCTCGAGGAAGTCTTCGAGCGTCGTGTCGACCGCCCGCGCGATCCGGCCGAAGTCCACCTCCGCGGTGACCGCGTGGAGCCGAGCCGACATGAGTCCTCCTCCGGGCGGGATGCACAGACGAGGTAGCACCGCGGGCCGCCCGGGAAACCACACGTCCGGGGCACCGGGGATGGCGGAGCCGCGACTGTGCGCACGAACCCGGCGCGGAAGACGCGGGTGCCGTCACTCCCAGTTGTTGCCCGCCGGGATGGCGTTCCAGCCGGACCCGGCCGGAGTGGCGTTCCAGCCGGACCCGGCGGGGGTCGCGTTCCAGCCGGTTCCCGCCGGGGTGGCGCCCGCTCCGGGCCAGCCGAGCGGCACTATCGCGATCATCCCGCACATCAGGAAAGCGGCCCCCAGGCCGGCGATCCGCTTCGTGAACATGGCCTTTCCCCTTTCAGCCGGTTGTTCGTGCCTGACGAAGACAACACGCGGGCGGTGGGTGTTCCGTTGCCCTAGCCTGGGGCCATGACTGTGGCGCTGGTGCACGGGAATCCGGAAACCGACGCGATCTGGGGGCCGCTGCTGGACGAACTGGGCCGGGACGACGTGGTCTGCCTGTCGCCGCCCGGGTTCGGCGCCCCGGTGCCGCCGGGCTTCGGCGCCACGGCGGAGGAGTACCGGGATTGGCTCGTCCGCGAACTCGAAGGTTTCGGTGAGCCGGTGCACCTCGTCGGGCACGACTGGGGTGGCGGGCACGTCCTGGCGGTCGCCGCCACCCGGCCGGACCTCCTGCGCAGCTGGGCCTCCGACGTGCTCGGGCTCGCCGACCCGGAATACGTGTGGCACGACCTCGCCCAGATCTGGCGGACGCCGGGGAAAGGTGAGGAGCTGATCTCCGCGATGCTGGGCGCCCCGCTCGCCGAGCGCACGAAGCGGATGGCGGGGCTCGGCCTGCCCGCCGACGTCGCCGAAGCGGTGGCGGCCGGGCAAGGCGAGGAGATGGGGCGCTGCGTGCTCGCGCTGTACCGGTCGGCGGGGCCGGAGTATTTGGCCGCACTGGGCGAAAAACTGCCCATCGCGGCCGCGCGACCCGGGCTGAACATCCTGGCCACCGAGGACACCTACGTCGGCACCGACGCACAACGCCGCCGCGCCGCGGGCCGCGCGAGCGCCCGCACGGAGGTGCTGGACGGGCTGGGGCACTGGTGGATGCTGCAGGACCCGGCCCGCGGCGCGGACCTGCTGAGGCGCTTCCTCGCGGAGGTTGCGTAGGTCGCGGCGGGCGGCGCTCGGGCCTGGAGGCTGCGTGGCCGGCGGGACACGGCGGGTGGCGGGGTGGCGCTGGACGGCCGCCTCGCGGAGGTTGCTTAGGGCGGCGCTCGGTCTGCTGGGCGGCTGCCTGGCGGAGGGTCGCGGTGCGTGGCTGGTGGGGTTGGCTCGCTTGCGTATTTGGTTCGGTGTGGTGGTGCGTGGCCGCTGCTTCGTGGAGGGTCGCGGTGCGTGGCTGGTGGGGTTGGCTCGCTTGCGTATTTGGTTCGGTGTGGTGGTGCGTGGCCGCTCCCTGGCGGAGGGTCGCGGTGCGCGGCTGGGCCCGCTTGCGCATCCGGTTCGGTGCGGAGGTGCTTCGGCCGCTGCCTCGCCGGCGCGGGGCGGGTGAGCGAGCGGCGGTCCTCGCGCCTCCGCCGCCCCACCCGGCGGTAACCGCCCACTCACCCGCTGGCGCATCCCACCCCGGGCGCGGGTGTGAGCCAGTGCACTGTGGACTCCGCACAATGTGACGGCGGTCTTTTTGGTTGACCCGGGAAGCGGGTTACCGTGCGTTCGTGCCCAAGACCCCCGCCTCGCTGCCGGCCGCCGACCTCGCCCGGACCGTGGTGTTCGCCGCGTTCATCGCCGTGCTCGGCCTCTTCCCCGGCCTCTACCTCGGCGGCTCGGGGGTGCCGATCGTCGTGCAGAACATCGGGCCGATGCTGGCGGGCGCGATCCTCGGCGCCCGGCGCGGCACCGCCTCCGTCGTCCTGCTCCTGGCGCTCACCGCGATCGGACTGCCGCTGCTGTCCGGCGGCCGCGGCGGGATCGGCCCGTTCATCGGGCCCAGCGGCGGTTTCCTCTACGGCTGGATCCTCTCGGCGTTCGTCACCGGCCTGATCGTCGGCAGGCTCCGCAAGCCGAACCTGGCCTGGCTCCTGCTCGCCTGCCTGGCCGGCGTGGTCGCGGACTACGTCATCGGCATCCCGTACCTCGGTTTCTACACCGGGCACATGGGCACCGCCTTCGTGCAGTCGATGGTGTTCGTGCCCGGCGATCTGGTGAAGGTGGTCATCGCCGCGCTCGTGGCATCCGTGGTGCACCGCGCGCTGCCCGGCCGGTTCACGAAAGCGGGGGCGCGAAGCGAGTGACTCCCGCCAACCCGCCGATCACCGGCGACGGCCGGGTTTCCCCGGAACTGCTGGCCCGGGCCCACGGCGCGGCCCGCCACCTGGCAGGGCTCGGCATCAAGCCCGGAAACCGCGTCGCGATCGATTCGCCGGACGTGCTGCCCTGGTTCCTCGGCACAGACCTGCTGGGCGCGGCCGCGCTGGTCGTCGAGCCGGCCTGGACCCCGCGCGAACGCGAAGCCGTGCTCGCCGACGTGGCGCCGGATGTGGTGGTCACCGGATCCGCACCGTCCACAACGGACACTGTGGAAGCCGCCGCGGGTCCCTGGTTCTATTTGCCGACCACTTCCGGGAGCAGCGGAAGCCCCAAGGTTCTCTTGCGTACCAGGGAATCCTGGCTACGCAGCTTCGAGGTGCTGGGCCGGTTCGCGCCGGGGGAGGTCTTGATCCCGGGGCCGCTCAGCTCCTCGCTGTTCCTCTTCGGCGCGCTCCATGCATTGTGGACGGACAACTCCGTGCGCCTGCTGCCGAAGTGGGAACCGGCCGCCGCGGCGGAGGCGTGCCGCACCGCTACGGCCGTGCATCTCGTGCCCAGTATGTTGTCCTCGCTGCTGGCCGTCCTCGAACGACACCCGGGAAGCGCGCTGCGAACGGTGGTCTGTGGCGGGGCGAAACTCGACGACGCCGTGCGCGAACGGTTCGCCCGCGTGCTGCCGGACGCGGAGCTGATCGAGTACTACGGCGCGGCGGAGCATTCCCTGATCGCGATCCGCCGCGGCGCGGACGGTCTGCGGCCGGTGGCCGATGTCGAGATCCGCGAAGGGGTACTGTGGGTCCGTTCGCCGATGGTCTTCGGTGGCTACCTCCGGGGCGGCGAGGTCTGCCCCGTCGACGACGAGTGGTCCACAGTGGACGATCTCGCCGAGCTGAAGGACGGCGTGCTGACGCTGTTCGGCCGGGCAGGCACGGTCGTGTCCAGCGGCGGCAAACTCGTGTCCGCCGAAGAGGTCGAAGGCGTGCTGCGCGCGGTTCCCGGGGTGAGCGACGTGGTGGTGACGGGGACGCCGCACCCGACCCTCGGCGAGGTTGTGACAGCCGTGGTCGAGACGGACGGCGTGCAGCTGCAAGCGTTGCGGGAACAGGTGCGGGCCGGGCTCGAGCCGGGGAAGCGGCCGCATCGCTGGTATAGCACGAAAGCCTTGCCCCGCACGGCTTCCGGAAAACCGGCGCGAGCGGTATTGGCCGGGCAGCTGGCCGACGGGACGTTGGAGCGCCTGACGTGACCGGCGATCGCACTCCGGTCGTCGTGGCCGCGCGGCGCACGCCCATCGGATCCGCCAACGGTGCACTGCGGGCGCAGACGGTCGACGAGCTGGCCGCGCCCGTACTGAGCGCCGTGCTCACGGATGCCGGACTGGACACTGTGGACGATGTCGTCCTCGGGAACACGTTCGGTCCAGGGGGAAATCCGGCTCGCGTGGCCGCGCTGCGAGCCGGTCTGGGCAACGCCGTCCCGGGCGTGACCATCGACCGGCAGTGCGCCAGCGGGCTCGCCGCGATCACCCACGCCGCCACGATGATCCGCGCGGGCGAAGCCGAAGCCGTGTTGGCCGGTGGCGTGGAAAGCGCTTCCACGGCTCCCCTTCGTTCCTGGCGCGACGATCCCTCAAGGCACTACAGCCGCGCGCCGTTCGCCCCGGCCGACATCGGCGACCCCGACATGGGCCCGGCCGCCGACCTCGTCGCCGCGGAGGCGGGCATCTCACGCGCGAGGCAGGACGAATTCGCCGTGCGCAGCCACGACCGTGCGGTGGCGGCCCAGCAAGCGGGCCGATTCGACGCGGAAATCGTTGCTGTGGCGGGAATCGACCACGACGAGCGTCCTCGCGCGGGGTTCACGGTCGAACGCCTCGCGCGCTTCCGCCCCGCGTTCACCCCCGAGGGCACGGCGACGGCGGCCAACTCGTGCGGCGTCAACGACGGCGCCGCGGCCGTACTCGTGGTGAGCGAGGAAACCCGGCGCCGGCTCGGCGTGCCGGGGCTGCGGCTGGGCGGCGCGGCCACGTCGGCAGTGGACCCGAACCGGCTCGGCCTCGGCGCCGTCCCGGCGATGAAGCAGGTCATGATCGGGACTCCGGACGTCGTCGAATTCAACGAAGCCTTCGCCGGGCAGGCGCTGGCCTGCCTGGACGCGGCGGGCATCGACGAGCTGACGGTGAGCCCGGACGGCGGGGCGATCGCGCTCGGGCACCCGTGGGGCGCGTCCGGGGCGATACTGGTGGTGCGGTTGTTCTCCAGGCTCGTGCGCCAGGCCGCGGGGCGCACCGGGCTGGCCGCGCTGTCCGCGGGTGGCGGGGTGGGTGTGGCGACGTGGTGGGAGGCGGTTTCGTGATCGAGTTCGACGGGGTCGGGCACAGCTACGGAACCCGGACCGTACTGTCCGATGTGGACCTGACGCTGGCCGAGCGGCGGGTGGCCTTCGTCGGCGCGAACGGGTCCGGGAAGTCCACGCTGGCGCGGATGATCAACGGCCTGGTCCGGCCCACCACCGGGCGCGTGCGCGTGGACGGGCTCGACCCCGGCGAGGACGGGCGCGCGGTGCGCCGCAAGGTCGGGTTCGTGTTCACCAACCCGGACAGCCAGATCGTCATGCCGACGGCGGGGGAGGACGTCGCGTTTTCCTTGCGCCGCAGCGGTTTGTCCAAGGCCGAGCGTGAGCGCCGGGCCGCTGAGGTGCTCGCCGGACACGGGCTGGCCGGGTACGAAGATCATCCCGCGCATCAGCTTTCCGGTGGCCAGAAACAACTTCTGGCGCTGTGCGCGATGCTCGTGCTGGAGCCGGACGTGCTGGTCTGCGACGAGCCGACCACGCTGCTGGACCTGCGCAACAAACGCCGGTTCACGGAGCTGCTCACCTCGCTGCCGCAGCAGATCGTGCTCGTGACCCACGATCTCGACCTGCTCGGCGGCTTCGACCGCGTGGTCGTGATCGACGAGGGCCGGGTGGCCGCGGACGACGAACCGGGCGCGGCGCTGCGCCATTACCGGAAGCTCGTCGAATGAACCCGCTCGTCGGCTACGAACCCGGGACCAGCCCGCTGCACCGTGTGCCCGCCGGGGTGAAGCTCGTCGCGATGTTCGCGCTGGCCGTGCTCGTCGTGCTGCTCGGCTCGCCGTTGTGGCTGGGCGTGATCTGTGTGCTGGTCGTGCTCGGCTACTTCGTCGCGGGAATCCCCGCGCGGCGCGCGCTGCGGCAGCTGCGCGCGATCGTCGTGCTGGTCGTCGTCGTGTTCGCGGTGCAGTGGTGGCTGCTGGATCCGGTGACGGCGGCGGTGGTGTGCCTGCGCATCGCCGCCGCGCTGGGGGCGGCGAACCTGTTCACCGCCACCACCCGCATCGAGGACTTGGTGTCCACTGTGGAGCGTGCGGCCGGCCCGCTGCGGCGGTTCGGGGCGCGCCCGGAACGGATCGGCCTGCTGGCCGGGCTGACGCTGCAAGCGGTCGCCGCGCTCAGCGGAATCGCCGGTGAGGTGCGGGAAGCGGCGCGTGCGCGGGGCGCGGACCGTTCACCGACAGCGTTCGTCGTGCCGTTCCTCGTCCGCACCCTGCGCCACGCCGACGAACTCGGCGAAGCCCTCGCGGCCCGCGGCGAAGGCGATTAAGCCACCTGCGCCCTGGCGCCGCGAATGCGCTCGGCCAGCGGGGGCAGCAGCAGGAGCAGCATCATGTAGTACCCGATCTGCGGGACGAACACCGCCACCACGAAGGCGATCGCGAGCACGACCGCGTTGGACGAGGTGGCCAGGACCGGCTGCGTGGCCAGCTCGGAGTCGTCGTCGCGCAGCCGGTGGTCACGCCGGATGACGAGCACCATACCCACCTGGAACAGCGACGCGGCCAGGATCGTGCCGATGTAGAGCGCCGAGGTGAACTCCTCGTTGCCGTACAGGCCGGTGATCTCGGTCGGGAAGGGCAGCAGCACGATCGTCAGCAGCCAGCCGAAGTTGAGCGACATCAGCCGCCGGTTGTAGGACTTGACCTGTTCGAACACGTGGTGATGCACCACCCACAGCCGTGAGATCACCGCGAAGCTGAGCAGGAAGCTGTAGATCTTCGCGAGGTTGTGGCTGAAGAGTTCGGTCAGGCTCTGGTGCTCGGCGACGGCCTCGGGCACCGCGTCGGCCAGCGGGAGAATCAGCAGGGTGATGGCGATGGCGACCACGGCGTCGGTGAAGAACACCAGCCGTTCGGGGGACTTGTTTTCGGGCACCGGCGGATCCTAACGGGACCGTCGCGGGCGGTATCGGTAGAGTGGTCGCGACGGCGGTGGGGCTCGCCGTTCCCAGCGTGGGGAGAACCGCGGCGCCCAGCCGCCAACAGTCCCTACTCGGAGACCGCCGCGAGTAGGAGACTTTCATGCCCGAAAACACCGAAGTGGCCGAATCGGCCGTACTGCCGCGCCGCCGCGAGTCCTGGTGGCGGGCGCACGGCGCGGTCCTCGCCGTGATCTCCGCCGGCGGCGCGATCGGCGCGCTGGGGCGGTACGGGATCGGCCAATGGCTGCCCACGCGGCCGGGGCAGTTCCCGTGGGGCACGTTCCTGGTCAACCTGTCGGGCTGTTTCCTGATCGGCGTGCTGATGGTGCTGATCACGGAGGTGTGGTCGGCGCACCGGCTGGCGCGGCCGTTCCTCGGCGTCGGGATCCTCGGCGGCTACACCACGTTTTCCACCTATACCAACGAAATCCGCGCGCTGCTGCAGCCGGGCACGATGCTGGTGGCGGCGGCGTACCTGCTGCTGAGTCTCGCCGGGGCGATGGTCGCCGTGGTGTGCGGGGTGTGGCTGACCCGCGCGCTCGCCGGGCGGGGAGAGAGGGCCTGAAATGCCGATCGCGACGAAGCTTTCCGTGTACGTGGGCGAGGACGACACCTGGCACCACAAGCCGCTGCACCACGAGATCGTCCGGCGCGCCAAGGAAGCCGGTCTCGCCGGGGCCACGGTGCTGCGCGGCTGTGAGGGATACCGCGCGGGTTCGCCCATTCACACCACGCGCATCCTCAGCCTCGCCGAGGACCTGCCGGTCGTGGTGGTCGTCGTCGACGCCGACGACCGGATCCGCGATTTCCTGCCCGCTTTGGCCGAATTGGCCGGGGACAGGCTGGTCACGCTCGAGGACGTCGAAGTGGTCCATTTCCCGGAGCCGGCGCGATGACGCTGGTACTGGTCGTCGTCGGGGCGCTGGTGGGGGCGCCGCTGCGGTACGTGACCGACCGCCTGGTGCAGGCGCGGCACGACACCCCGTTCCCGTGGGGCACGTTCGTCGTGAACGTCTGCGGCAGCTTCGTGCTGGGCGGGCTCGGCGGCGCGGGCACGGCACTGCCCGCGTCGATACTTGCCTTGGCGGGCACGGGTTTCTGCGGGGCGCTGACCACGTTCAGCACGTTCAGCTTCGAAACCCTGCGCCTGGCCGAACAACGAGCGTACTTCTACGCGACGCTGAACGTACTGGTGAGCGTGGTCGCCGGACTGGGCGCCGCGCTCCTCGGCTATACGGTGGTCAGTTCGGCGCTGGGCTAGGAAGTGTTTTCGAACGTGGTTTGCGTGGCGGTGCGGGTAGGGGCCCCTCCCGTCGCCCGCCACCACCCTCAACGGGCGCGCTGCGCGCGACTCCGCCGATTCAAACCCCCGGCGGTGCTGGTTGACGGCCCACCGCAAGCGGCTCCGCCACTTGTCAAACAGAACCTAAGCCCGGAAGGAGCGGCGGTAAGCGTTCGGGCTCACTCCGGCGATGCGTTTGAACCGGTCGCGGAATGCCGTCGGGGAGCCGAAACCGGTCAGGCTCGCGATGTGGTCCACCGATTCCGACGTGGTTTCCAGCAGGTGCTGCGCCTGGCTGATCCGGACGCGGTGCAGCCACTGCAACGGCGTGCTGCCGAGCTGGTCGCGGAACCGGCGCAACAGGGTCCGGGTGCTCATCCCGCTCTGCCGGGCGATTTCGGTGAGCGTGAGGTCGCGGCCCGCGTTGGCCCGCAGCCACTCCAGCACCGGCTCGAGCGTCGAACCGTGGGGCGCCGGGGGCAGTTCGTGCGGGATGAACTGCGCCTGGCCGCCTTCGCGTTCCAGCGGCACCACCGAACGCCGGGCGGCGTCGGCGGCGGCTTCGGAGCCCAGGTCCCGGCGGATCATGTGCAGGCACAGGTCCAGCCCCGCCGCGGCGCCGGCCGAGGTGAGGATCTGTCCATTGTCGACGTACAGGACATCGGGATCCACTGAAATCGTCGGGTACATCCGGGCCAGCTCACCCGCGGCGAGCCAGTGCGTGGTGGCGCGCAACCCGTCGAGCAGCCCGGCCGCGGCGAGCGTGAACGTGCCCGCGCAGATCGACGCGACGCGGGTGCCGCGGGCGGCCGCGCCGCGCAGGGCGTCGAGCACCATCGGGGAAACGGGTTTCGCCCCGTGCTCGGTGCCGGGCACGATGACCGTGTCCGCGTCCTCCAGCGTGTCCAGGCCCCACGGCGCCGTGAGCGTGAACCGGCCGGCGTCGACGTGCGGCTCCGCGGCGCACACCCGCACCTGGTAGCCGGGCGTGCGGCCGAACACCTCCAGCGGGGTGCTCAGGTCGAACGGGATCACCTGGTCCAACGCGAGAACGGCCACGGTGTGCATGGCGCTCAACGTACCCCGGGACGGGGCGCGGCTGGCGAGATCCCGTCGAACCGCGGCGTTCAGGCCACTGTCCGGCCCCGTCGGCGTCCGGCTAGGTTCACTTCCGTGACCAAGGTTTTCCTCATACTGCACGTGTTGGCGGCGATCCTCGCCATCGGACCGGTCGCGGTGGCCGCCAGCCGGTTCCCGGCCGTGGTGCGCGCCACGCCCCAGGACGCCGTTTCGCTCCACAGACTTTGCCGGGTTTACGCCGTGATCGGGATCGCCGTCCCGGTTTTCGGCTTCGGTACCGCCGGCGCCATGCACGTGATGGGCGACGCGTGGGTGATCGCTTCGATCGGGCTGACCGCGCTGGCGGCCGCCGTGCTGGCGGTGATGATCCTGCCGCGCCAGCAGGCCGCGCTGGACGCCGCGCTGCAGCCCGCCGGTGAAGGCGGCTCGCAGGCCGCCACGGTCACCGCCACGGCGAAGCAGCTCGCGATGTTCACCGGGGTGTTCAACCTGCTCTGGGCGGCGGTGACCATCCTCATGATCCTCCGCCCCGGTTCGACGACCGGGGCCTAGCCGAGGAGCTCCGGCCGTTGCCACGCCTCGCCGAGTACGTGCTGGGCGAGGAACGCGAAGACCGTCTCGTACCAGAGCTTCGCGTGGTTCGGGGTGAGGACCCAGTGGTTCTCGTCCGGGAAGTACAGGAACTTGTGCGGGCTCGTCCCGTCCTCGCCCTTGGCCCTGGACAGCAGGTCCCACCACAGCCGGAGCGCCTCGCCGACCGGCACGCGGTAGTCCTTGTCGCCGTGGATGACCAGCATCGGCGTGGTGATGTCGTCGGCGAACCGGTGCGGCGAGTTCGCTTCCGCCATCTCCGGGGTCAGCTCGCGGTGCCAGTAGCTCGACTCGTCGGTGGTGCCGCCGAACTGGTCCAGCGCCCACAACGAAGCGTGCGTGACGATCGCGGAGAACCGCGTGGTGTGCCCGGCGACCCAGTTCGCCATGTAGCCACCGAAGGAACCGCCCATCGCCGCCGTGCGCGTGGCGTCGATGTCCGGGCGCTGCTCGGCCGCGTCGGTCACGGTCATCAGGTCCGTGAACGGCGTGCCGCCCCAGGCGCCCCAGCCGCGCCGGATGAACTCGATGCCGTACCCGGTGGACAGCGCCGGGTCCGGCAGGAGCACCGCGTAGCCGCGGGCCACGGCCAGCCACGGGTTCCACCGCCACTGCCAGGCGTTCCACGAGTTCAAGGGACCACCGTGGATCCACAGCAGCAACGGCGCGGGCTCGTCCGCGGAAGCGTTGTGCGGCAAGGCGATCCACGCCCGCAGCGGGCTGCCGTCGGCCGCCGTGGTGGTGACCTCGTCGAGGGTGCCGGGCAGCTCCGGCGGCTCCAGGCCGCGCAGGAACTCCACCCCGGAACCGTCCAGCGCCACGCGAACCGGGCGCGGCGGACTGTCCACAGCGGACCGGAGCGCGTACACCCAGCGCCCGTCCGGCGACACCACCGGGTCACTGAAGGCGCCTGTCTCGGTCAGCCGCACGACGACGCCCGTGGCCACGTCGACCCGCCACAACGGGCAGTGCCCGAGATCGTCGGCCGCCACGACCAGCGCGGCGCCGTCCGGCGTCCAGCGGGGCCCGCCCGGCCAGCGATCCCACTCCGGCGTCAGCGCGCGGATTTCGCCGCCGGACACGGGGGCGAGCGCGAGCCAGACGTCACCGGGGTCTTCCGGCGTGGATCGCCGTCGCGCCACGAACGCCACCTGCGTGCCGTCGGGGGAGAAGCGGGGTGAGTCGTACTCGTGCCCGGGGTCGTCGGCCAGCGCGCGGCGTTCGCCGGTGGCGACGTCGATCAGCACGATCGTCTGCCTGTGCGCGCCGCCCGCCTCGGGCACCGTCCAGGCGGCCGCGACCGTGGTGCCGTCGCGGGAAATGTCCCAGGACGCCTCGTCGGTCAGCGCCGCGCCCGCGTCGGCCGTCAGGTCCTTCCAGTCGCCTTCGCCGCCGAGGAACAGCCTGGTGCGGTCCGGGCCGAGGTCGTGGTCCCAGAAACGGACCGGGTATCCCTCGTGCAGGATCGCGGACACGGCGCCTTCCTTGCGGGCCTTCCGCAGCTCCGCGTCGTGCTCCACGCTGGTGGCCGAGGGCAGCACCGACGAGCCGAGCACGATCGTGCCGGCGTCGGCCGCCACCACGGCCTGCCGGACCCCACCCGGCAGCGCGGCGATCATCCGCGCGTCACCGCCCGCGGCGGGCTGCAGCCACAGCGCCGGTTTCGCCTCCTCCTCGCTCGCCGGATCCGGCCGCTTGGAGACGAACAGCAGGTCCCCTTCGCGGGTGAAGGCCGGGCCCGACTCGCCCTCCTTGCCGCGGGTGAGCCGCCGCGCCGGGCGTTCGCCAGCCGGGTCGACCTCCCACAGGGAGCCGGTGAACTCGGTCTTCTTGCCCTCGGGCACGGACACGCCGACCACGAGGCGGCTGCCGTCCGGCGACAGCGCCAGGCCCGCCGCCCTCGGCAGGTCCAGATACCCGGCAAGCTCGGAAAACTTGGTCACCTGATCTTCTTACCACCGGCGGGCGCACCGGCGGGAGAGAATCCGCAAAAGTCCATTGTGGACTTACCGTTCGTTCGGGATGATCACCCACAGCAGCAGGTAGATGAGAAACTGCGGGCCCGGCAGCAGGCAGGACAGCACGAAGAGCAGGCGCACCGTGCCCGGCCGCCAGCCGTAGCGGGCGGCGAGGCCCCCGCAGACCCCGGCGATCCACCGGTCGGAACGGGACCTCGTCAAGGTTGTCGTCGTCATGCCTCAACCCTGCCGTGCGGGCGGCGGGCCCGCATCGGGAACGACCCGGAGGCGGACCCGGAGATGTCCCTCAGCCCGCTGCCCGGGCACCCCGTCCGAAAGTAGGCAGTGGTCTTGACCACGCGTATTGGTCTAGTCCACATTACGGGGTGCTACTCCCGCTTCCGAGGAGGAAAAAATGCGCACTCGCAGGATCGGTCCGGTCCTCGCCGCCGTCGCGGTCGCCGCCGGCACCGCGGCCACCCTCGCCACCCACGGAGCTTCGGCCTCGGTCAACGCCACCGCCGCGCTGAGCGACAACTGGTACGCCTCCGCCCCGTACCTGATGCCCCAGAGCAACAACCCGCCCGACCCGGCCGCGGTGATGTCCGCGACCGGGCAGAAAGCCTTCCAGCTCGCGTTCATCCTCGCGCCCAGCGGTGGCGGCTGCAGCCCCACCTGGGACGGGACGTCCGCGGTCTCCTCCGACACCACGGTCACCGGCGTGGTCAACAAGATCCGCGGCGCCGGCGGCGACGTTTCCGTGTCCGTCGGCGGGTACGGCGGCACGAAACTCGGCCAGACCTGCTCCGACGCGAACGCCACCGCGGCCGCCTACCAGCAGGTGATCGACAAGTACTCGCTGCACGCCCTCGACTTCGACCTGGAAGAACCGGAGTACGAGAACGACGCCGCGATCAACAACGAGCTCGGCGCCGCGCAGATCCTGCAGCGCGACAACCCCGGCCTGTTCGTGTCGGTCACGATGCCGGGCACCGCCGCGGGCACCGGCTGGTTCGGCACCCAGTTGCTGGACAAGGCGAAGACGCTCGGCTTCACCCCGGACAACTTCTCGATCATGCCCTTCGACGGCGGGTTCAACGGCGCGTCCTCGCAGACCTCCGCGCTGGAGGCGTTCCACTCGCTGCTGATGAGCCACCTCGGCTGGGACAGCGCGACCGCCTACGCCCACGAGGGTTTCTCCGGCATGAACGGCAAGAGCGACGCCGGCGAGTACTTCTACCAGGCCGATTTCCAGACCGTGCTGGACTACGCGACGGGCCACGGGCTGGGCCGGTTCACGTACTGGTCGGTGAACCGCGACCGTGCCTGCACCACCACGACCGACAACGGGGTGTGCAGCAACGTTCCGCAGAGTGACTGGGACTTCACGAAGTACACCGCGAAGTTCGCCGGCGCCACCCCGCCCACCTCGGGCACCACCACCACGACGACTACTACCACGACCACGCCGGGCAACGGCGGCAGCTGCGCGGCGGCGGCCTGGAGCGCGACCACCGCATACAACGGAGGAGCGGTCGTCTCCTACAACGGGCACAAGTGGACCGCCAAGTGGTGGACCTACGGCGACACCCCCGGCGGAGCCGCCGGAGTCTGGACCGACAACGGCGCCTGCTAGGAACTGTTGTGAAAAGTGGTTTGCGTGGCGGTGCGGGTGGGGGCCCCTCCCGTCACCCGCCACCACCCTCAAGGACACGCTTCGCGCGACGGAGCCTTCACCACTTCGGAGCTGTCCTCGCCAGCGGCCACCTCAGAACCCCCGGCGGTGCAAGGTGACGGCCCACCGCAAGCGGCTCCGCCGCTTGTCGAACACAACCTAGGTGGTCTGGATGGCGGGTGGGTGGCCGTTCCACGTGACGAAGCAGGACGAGGTCGTCCCGTTCTGGGAGAAGTCGACGCGGAGCCAGCCATCCGCCTGCCACGCTTGCACCTGCCAGCCCGGCTCCGGGGTCGCGGACACGAGTTTGGCGTAGGTGTCGGTCATTTCCAGCACCACGCGCCCGCCCCTGAGCTGCACGCTCCGGATGTCCGGGGCCGCGGACGAGGAAGGGGGCGGCGTCGTGGTGGTGGTCGGCGCCGAACTGCTGCTGGTGCGGGAAGACGACGACGGCGGCGGCTCAGTGGTGGTCGTCGCGGGCGGGGACGGGGGCGGGCTCGACGTGTCGGGAACCGGCGCTTCCACCGCGATGGCCTGCGGCGCGGCGGCTTCCGAGGTGTCCTCCGACAGCACGGCGTGCACCCCGAACCAGGACATCCCGATGCCCAGCGCGGTGGCGGCCACCCAGGCCAGCAAATGCAGCAGCGGTCGCTTCATCGCCCGACATCCTGCCTCATCGCGGTGCGTACGGTAGCGCGGTATGGCGACAGTTCTGGTGGTCGAGGACGACGTGTCCGTGCGGGCCGCGCTGGTCCGGCACCTGTCCGGCGCGGGCCACGCGGTGCGGAGTGTCGGCACGGCGCTGGAGGCGTTGCGCGAGGCCACGCAGGTCGGCTGCGATCTCGTGGTGCTCGATCTCGGCCTGCCCGACCTCGACGGCGCCGAGGCGCTGCGGATGCTCCGCGGGGTCACCGACGTGCCGGTGGTCGTCGCCACGGCGCGCGACGACGAAGCCGGGATCGTCCGGTTGCTGAACAGCGGCGCGGACGACTACCTCGTCAAACCGTTCTCGCCGGAGCACCTCAACGCCCGGATTTCCGCCGTGCTGCGGCGTTCCAGCCCGGTCAGCGAGACGCCGGTGCTGCGCGTCGGCGGGCTTTCGGTCGACCCGCGGCGCCGCGAAGTGGTGCTGGACGGCCGGGTGCTCGATCTGACGCGCCGGGAGTTCGACCTGCTGGCGTTCCTCGCCGCGCGGCCGGGAGTCGTGGTGCAGCGCCGGGAATTGCTCGCCGCGGTGTGGCAGCAGTCCTACGGCGGGGACCAGACCATCGACGTGCACTTGTCGTGGCTGCGCCGGAAACTGGGCGAGACGGCCGCGCGGCCGCGGTACCTGCACACGGTGCGCGGGGTGGGCGTCAAGCTCGAGGCGCCGCGCTCATGAGGTGGGCGCTGGTGCGGGTCGCCGTCGCGGTGACCACGATGGTGGCGCTGGCTTTCCTCGTGCCGCTGGGGTTGATGGTGCGCGAGACGGCGCACGACCGCGCGTTCAACGCCGCCGAGCGCCAGGCCGCGGAACTCGGTCCGGCGCTGGCGATCACCACCGACCACACGGCGTTGCAGCGCGCGCTGGCCAGTACGAGCGGTGGCGCGCAGGGCCTGATCGCGGTGCACGTGCCCGAAGACGGCGGGCTGAGCACGCTCGGCACGCCACGGGCGGACGCCTTGCAGCTGGCCTCGGCCACGGCCAGCGGGCGGTCTTCGACGGTCGGTGTGCCGGGCGGATTCGCGCTGCTGCAACCGGTCGCGGTCGACAACGCGCGGATCGCGGTCGTCGAAGTCTTCGTGCCGGAGGCCGCTTTGAGTCAGGGCGTCACCGCCGCTTGGCTGGTGTTGAGCGGGGTGGCGGCGGCGCTCGTGCTCATTTCGGTGTTGGTGGCGGACAGGCTCGGCACCCGGATCGTCGGCGCCGCGCGGCGGCTGGCCACCGCGGCCCGCGAGCTCGGCTCCGGTGACCTGCGCGCCCGCGCCCCGGCCCGCGACCGCGATGCGCCGCCGGAGCTGCGGGAGGCGGCCGCGGCGTTCAACGCGATGGCCGCCAGGGTGCAGCAACTCCTTGCCACGGAACGGGAACTGGCCGCGGACCTGTCGCACCGGCTGCGCACCCCGCTGACCGTGCTGCGGCTCAACACCGCGGCGCTGGGGGAGACCGAGGCCGCCGACCAGACGCGGCACGCGGTGGCGCGGCTGGAGCACGAGGTGGACCAGATCATCCGCGCCGCCCGCGGCCGGGGCGACGACGAAACCGTCGTGCTGGGCTGCGACGCGGCCGACGTGGTGCGCGACCGGACCGATTTCTGGTCCGCGCTGGCCGAGGACCAGAGCCGGCGCTGGCGGGTGACCGGCACCGAGGGACGCGCGCTCGTGCCGGTGTCACGCGCGGACCTGGTCGCCGCGGTGGATGCCGTGCTGGGCAACGTCTTCCGGCATACGGCGGAGGGCGTGGACTTCGCGGTGGACGTGCGCGCGACCGACCACGCGGTGACCGTGCGGGTGTTCGACGCCGGGCCGGGCATCGCCGATCCCGAGGCCGCGCTCCGGCGGGGCGCGGGCGTCGGCGGCGCCGGGTCGACGGGCCTGGGCCTGGACATCGCGCGGCGCGTGGCCGAGTCCACCGGCGGCGACGTCGTCATCGGCCGTTCCCCCCTGGGCGGCGCGGATATCCGCATCCGGCTGCGCACCGCGCCCGCGGCTGCCACCACCGGGCGCCGCACCCGGCACCGGCGGTCGCGGAGCCTGACGCGCTCCTGAGCCCGCCGCCGCGCCCCTGATCCACACTGGTCTGGACCTTCTTCCTTAACTCCTCCTTAAGAGACCTTTCGCGGTCCCTGAGCACGGGCCGTGACCGCTCGGATGCGGGCTAGCGTCCGCCCGCGAAAGCCCGATCCAAGGAGGTAAACACGCAATGTCGTCCTACAAGGGCCGGCACCGGCGCCGCCGTCGCCAGCTCGTTTCCGGCGCGGCGGCGGCCATCGCGGTGGCCGGCGGGGTCGCCTTCGCCGCGGTCCCGGGCACGGCCAGCGCCGAAGGCCTCAGCGCGGTCTACACGAAGACCGGCGACTGGGGTTCCGGGTACAGCGGCCAGTACGAAGTGACCAACCCGACCGACGGCGCGATGACCGGCTGGACGCTCACCTTCACCCTGCCCGCCGGCGCGAAGCTCACCTCGCTGTGGAACGCCGCGTACCACGTCGACGGGCAGCAAGTGACCGTCACGCCGCCCACGTGGCAGGCCGCGATCGCCCCGAGCGGTTCCCTCGACATCGGGTTCGTCGTCTCCGGCGGCGCAGGAGACCCGGCCGCGTGCTCGATCAACGGCGCCGACTGCACCACCGGCAGCGGCGGCACCGTGCCCACCACGACGACCGCCCCACCCGCTTCGACGACCACCGCCCCGCCCAGCTCGTCCACGAGTGCGCCGGTGACCAGCTCCAAAACGTCATCCACGACTTCCCCGGCGCCTGTGACCGAGGCTTCCGGCAGGTTCTCGCCGTACGTGGACACCTCGCTCTACCCGGCCTACGACATGCTCGGCACCGCGGACGCCACCGGGGTCAAGAACTTCACCCTCGCCTTCGTGCTCTCCAGCGGCGGCTGCACGCCGAAATGGGGCGGCACCACGGAACTGAACACCGACGGCGTGCCCGGCGAGATCGACCAGCTGCGCGCGAAGGGCGGGGACGTCCGGGTTTCCTTCGGTGGCGCGAACGGCACCGAGCTCGCGCAGGCGTGTTCCGACGTCTCCTCGCTCGCGGCGGCCTACAGCAAGGTGATCAGCACCTACGGACTGACCAAAGTGGACTTCGACATCGAGGGCGGCGCGCTCGCCGACACCGCGGCCAACACCCGCCGCGCGCAGGCGATCGCGCAGCTGCAGAAACAGGGGCAGCTCGACGTCTCCTTCACGCTGCCGGTGCTGCCGTCCGGGCTCACCCAGGACGGCGTGAACCTGGTGCGGAACGCGAAGGACAACGGCGTCACGGTCAACTCGGTGAACGTGATGGCGATGGACTACGGCGACGGGGCGGCCCCGAACCCGGACGGCCGGATGGGCCAGTACGCCATCGACGCGGCCACCGCCACCCAGGCCCAGATCAAGGGCGTGCTCGGCCTTTCCGACGCCGACGCGTGGTCGCACGTCGCCGTCACGCCGATGATCGGGGTCAACGACACGGCCAGCGAGGTCTTCCGGGTCTCGGACGCCCAGCAGCTGACCGACTTCGCCACCGGCAAGAACCTCGCGTGGCTCGCGATGTGGTCCGCCACCCGCGACCAGCCCTGCCCCGGCGGCGCCACCGGGTACGCGCAGGCCACCTGCAGCGGCATCGACCAGCAGGCACTGGACTTCACCAAGGCGTTCGGCGCCTTCTGACCCGGGAGGGCTGATGTTCAACCGACGTTCGTTCCTGCGCGGGGCCGGGGTGGCCTTGGTGGGGGCCCCGATCGGCGCGGCCGTGGTGGCCGCGCAGACCTCGGGCGGCGGCGCCCGCGCCGCCGGCACGGGGCTGCCGCTCACCATCGTCAACCACACCTACCGCTACCCCAACGCGCAGATCTTCGTCTCCATCGTGGGCACGGACCTGAACACCGGGAAGCAGGTCTACGCCGAGGCGGACGGCTCGACCAGTACGGTTTCCTTGTCGGACAACGGTTCCGACGGGTTCGCGGACCTGTCGATACCGCTCGCCGGTGACGGGGACACGAAGCTGGCCATCCCGGCCGACATGTCCGGGCGCGTCTACTTCTCCATCGGTGACAAGGTGAAGTTCAAGGTCGTCACCGACGGGAACGGCAACGCCGCGCTGCAGTACCCGGCCGGCTGGGTGCCCGGCGATCCGAGCTACCACGTGCTGCACGATTTCGTCGAGTTCACGTACAACAGCTCGGGCATGTTCTGCAACACCACGATGGTCGACATGTTCGGCATCCCGCTGGCGATCAAGCTCGACGGCGCGTCGAGCCAGACCACCGGCAGGCTCGTGGACGGCGGCCGCGACAAGATCTTCGCCGCGATCAAGGGCAACGCCGATTTCGCCCCGCTCGTGGTGGACGACCTGCGGGTGATCGCGCCGGGGCACGGCATCGACACCGGGATCTTCCCGGCCACGTACTTCGACTCCTCCATCGACCAGGTGTGGCAGAAGTACGCGTCGGAGACGCTGACCGTGAAGGTGGACTCCGGCACCTACACCGGCCGGGTTTCCGGCGGGACGATGCAGTTCTCCGGTGGCGTGGCGTCGTTCTCGAAGCCCACGACGCAGAATGTGTTCTACTGCGACGGCGCGCTGGCGGCCCCGAACGACGGGATCACCGGCCCGGTCGCCGCGGTGCTGGGCGCGGGCTTCAACCGCTCCACGCTGCTGACCCAGACGACGCAGCCCGCGACGGATCCGGCGACGTTCTACACCGGATCGGTCACCAACCACTACTCCCAGGCGATGCACGCGAACACCGTCGACGGCAAGGCCTACGGCTTCCCGTTCGACGATGTGGTCAGCCTGGCGTCGTACGTGCAGGACGGCGCCCCGTCGTCGTGCACTGTGGAACTGACGCCGTTCTGACTGGGGGAGTCCCGGGCGGGCGCCGACGCCTCCGGTGCCCGCCCGGGATCTCGCTACTGCGAATGGACCAATGCCTTGCGGGCGCCCGTAAGCTGCCGCGGTGGCCTTCACGACCTTGGCGGATCTGACCAACACGGAACGAAGACTCGTCGACGCCGTCCTGGCGGGCACGGAGCTGGACCTGACCGGCGAAGATCGCCCGGTCCGCGGGGAGGCGCTGCGCTGGCTGCTCCTCGACGGGTTCCCGTGGCCCGGCGAGCGCAAGCCGGACCCGCGCGGTATCCGGTTGCGGGGCGCCACCATCGAGGACGGGCTCGATCTGGCCGAGGTGTCCTCGGACTTGCCGCTGCGGCTGGTGGACTGCCGGTCCGAAGGCGCCATCCGGCTCTCCGGCAGTCATCTGTCCACTGTGGACCTCAGCGGTCTGGTGGGCACCAGCGTGATCGCGGTGGAAGCGCGGATCGAACGCGGCGTGCTGCTCATCGGAGCCCGGCTGAGCTGCGACAGCGCCGAGGGGGCCGTGAACTTCGGCGGCGCGCGGATCGGTTCGGTGTTCGACGTGTCCGGCAGCCAGCTCACCAACCGGCACCGGGAGGGCCCGGTCTTCCAGGGCAACAACCTCCGCACGGGCGCCGGGGTGTTCCTCAACCGCGGCTTCCGCGCCGAGGGCGGCGGTCCGCTCGGGACGGTCCGGTTGTCGGGCGCGGAACTCGGCGGGCAGCTGAACCTGACCGGCGCGTGGCTGGCGAACCTGCACGGCCCGGCGCTGGTCGCGGACTACCTGAGCACGCGAAGCAACGTCATGATCAACCACGGTTTCCGGGCCGAGGGCAGGCACGAGACCGGCAGCGTCCGGTTCGTCGGGGCCCGCGTCGGCGGCAGGCTCATGTGCGAGGGCGGGCACGCGTTCGCGGTGCGGGCCGGGGATCTCGTGCTGAACCTGTCGCACGCGCACGTGACGAGTGATCTGCTGCTGCCCGCGTCGTTCACGCCGGGACTGTTGCGCTTGGACGGACTGACCTACGACGGCGCCGTCCGGCACGCGAGCCTGCCCGAGTGGCTGGACATGCTGGGGAACCGCACTTCGCACTACGCCAGCCAGCCCTATCTGCAGCTCGCGCAGTCCTACCGCGGTTCCGGTCACGAGCGCGACGTCCGCCGGATTCACGTTGCCCGGCAACGGGATCTGCTGCGCCGGGGCGGGCTGGACTTCTGGGGGCGGGGGTGGCACCGGCTCACC
>NZ_VMNW02000068.1 GCF_007713735.2 Amycolatopsis acidicola
GCCGGGCGGCGGGGCCTGATCAGGGAACGGGCGCGGCGCGCCGGGCGGCAAGATCCTGCCGGGGGTGGGGCGCCGTTCGGCGAGACGCGGGACGGCGAGACGTGAGACGCGGGACCAGACCAGACCGTCCGGGCCGGGAGAAAGCGCGACGTGCAAGACCGGACCTGGGGAGGGGCGCCGCTCCGAGCGGCGGCCCCTCCCGCGCGGTCAGGAAAGAGGACTAAATCGGCAAGCGGCCCGGTCGGGCGCTGCCTCCGTTACTTCTGGGCCCGGATGGCCAGCGGAGCACCTGCCAGGTCCTCCTCGTTGCAGAGGACTTTGACGTCGTAGTAGGGCGCACCCTCACGGTCGTCGTAGTCGAGGTGAATGGCGAGCACGTCTAGCGGCTCTCCGAGCCACTCCTGGGCGGAGCGCAGCCAGTGGGCACAGCGCTCGAGTGCGGTGGGTAGGTCGTCGTCGCGGAATTCCACGGGACGGTAAGGCACGTCCTGAACCTGATCGCGAGGGTTTGTCGGGACCGGCAGCCCCGGTGCGAGACCCGAGTCGTCCAGTTCCAGTTGGATCGTTTGCTCACTCACCCTTCGAGGGTCCCTCAGTTACGCCGTCCGGGCAAGGTATTGGCCGAGAATCCCCAGCTAGAGGGGCGTGCGCCACACCGTCGATACCACTCGCGCCGCCGCTCGCACCGCATTCGCGCAATCACTTTCCGCAGCACCGGCCATGCGTAGCGCGAGCTTCGCGTAATGCGCGGCGAGCCGGTCCAGCCCCAGCGGCCCGCGTGGCGAGTACCACCTGGCGACGCCGTTGCACATTTCCAGCAGCGCGAGCCTGGTCACGGCCGGTTCATCGTCGTGGAAAACCCCTGCTGCCAGCCCGGTTTCCATCGTTTCGGCCCACAATTGCTCGTATTCGTCGCGAAGGCGCACGATCTCCCGCCGCAGACCCGCGGAAAGCGCGCGCACTTCGTTGTCGACGACCTTCGTTTCCGCCGGTTGTTTCGCGTGTGTGAACACGTGCAGCGCCACCAGCGCGGCCAGTTTCTCCGGCGGTTCCGCCAACCCCGCCGTCACCTCGTGCGCGCCGGTGAGCAGGCGGTTCAGCGATTCCCGCATGATGGCGCCGAGCAGTTCCTCCTTGGTGCCCATGTAGTGGTACAGGCTGGCCGGGGAGAGTTTGGCCGCCTGTGCGAGGTCCCGGATCCCGGTGCCGTGGAAACCCTTGTCCGCGAACAGTTTCACGGCCGCGCGGCGCACTCGTTGTGCACTGGTCAACACCATGTTCGCCGGACCCGGTCGTAGGTGGGCAGCGCGGACTCCCGCAGCTGCCCCTTGGCCACGCGTTCCGACGGCGTCAGCGGCAGCGAGTCGGCGATCACCCAGTACCGGGGCACCTTGAAGTAGGCGAGCTTCTCCGCGCAGAACTCCGCCAGCTGGTGCGGCGTCGCGTGCTGTGCCAGCACCACGAACGCCTTCACCTCCTCGCCCCGCAGCTCGTCCGGCGCCGCCACCACCGCCGCGAGCCGGACGGACGGGTGCAGCAGCAGCGCCCGCTCGACCTCGTCGGCGGAGATGTTCTCACCACTGCGCCGGATCATGTCCTTCGTGCGGCCGACATAGAACACCCGGCCGCGGACGTCCATTGTGGCCAGGTCGCCGGTGTGGAACCAGCCGCTGCGAAAGGCCCGCGCGGTCGCTTCGGGATCCTCGTGGTAGCCGTGCATCAGGCCGACCCCGCGCAGCACCAGCTCACCCGTCTGCCCGCGCGGCACCGGTTTCCCGGACTCGTCGACGATCATCGCCTCGCGCTCCCTGATCGGCCTGCCGATGCAGCCGGTGCCGACCAGCTCGTCGTGGTCCACTTCGGACATCCGGAGGTCGCCGCCGGTCTCGGTCATGCCGAACGCCTCGAACCACGGCACGCCCCAGCGTTTCTCCAGCGCCGCGTGCAGGTCGGGTGGGATGGCCGAGGCGCTGATGGCGCGCACCTCGTGCTCTCGGTCGACGGCGGATTCGGGGTTGCGCAACAACAACGTGGGCATCAGGCCGAGGCAGTAGAACCACGTGACGTGGTGCTCGCGGACCTTGTCCCAGAACGTCGAGGGATGGAACCTGTCCAGCACCACGAGGGCGGCGCCGGAAACGAGCCCGAGCACGACGTTCCACTGTGGATCTATGTAGTGGAACGGCTGCGCGGTCAGGATCGTGTCCTCCGGCGAGATCGCCGGGAAGTCGGTGACCAGCCCGCGCGCGAGGGTGAGCCAGTACCGGTGCGGCAGCACGCACCCCTTGGGGGCGCCGGTGGTGCCGGAGGTGTACTGGATGTTCACCGGCTGTTCGCCCGCGGCCTCGAACTGTGACGCCGCAAGGGATTCCGCCCGCAGCTCGGACACCGTGAGCACTCGCTCCAGCGCCGTCTCCGGGGCGATCCGGTCGAGCAGGCCGGTGAACTCCGGGCTGGTGACGGCGAACCTGGCCCCGGAATGCCGCAGCACGTGCGCGCCGTCAAACTCGCGGTAGCCGGTGTTCACCGGGACGAGCACCGCGCCGATCTTCGCCAGCGCCAGCCAGAGCAGCGGAAACTCCGGCTCGTTGCGCAGCATCACCGCGACCCGGTCGCCGTGTGCCACACCGAGTTCCAGCAACGCCAGCGCGAGACTCGTGCTGCGCTGCTCCACCTCGGCGAACGTGAACCGTCGGCCCGGCTCGTCGAAGATCCACGCGACGCGATCGGGCCACTGCGCCGCCGCGCGCCGGAGCAGGGTGACGAGGTCGTCCACCTCTTCGAGCGGGATCATCCGCGGCCCCGGAAATCCTCGGTGGCACGGGCGACTTCGGGGGTGTGCTCGGTGATCAACGCGTGACTGACCTCCAGCTCCAGCGCCGCTTCCAGGTCCGTGCCCGCGTCGAGCGCGCGCTTCGCCAGCTTGGCCGAAGGGCGTTGCGCGATCCGGGACGCCCAGTCCGCGGCCGCGGCGTGCACGTCCGGAACCACGGCGTTGACCAGGCCCAGCCGAGCGGCCTCGCGGGCATCGATGCGCTCGCCGAGCAACACGAGTTCCTTGGCCTTCAACGGGCCTACGAGCTGTGGCAGCAACCGCGAAGCCGCGCCTGTGACACTGAGGCCGAGACCCGTTTCAGGGAAGGAAAACACCGCGTCCTCGGCGGCCAGGATCAGGTCGCAGCCCAGCGCGAACTCCGCCCCCGCGCCGATCGCGTACCCGTGCACCGCGGCCACCACCGGGGGCAGCGCGCGCAGCCGCCGCGTGACGTCCTGCAGCCGCTCCAGCCTGGCGCGGGAATCGCCCTCGGGTGTGGGCTCCTTCAGGTCGTGGCCGGCGCAGAACGCGCGCCCGCGCCCGGCGAGCACCACCGCGCGCACGTCGGCCCGCGCCACTTCGTCGAGCGCCGCGAGCAGGTCGTCGACCAGCACCGGAGCCACGGCGTTGAGCCTTTCCGGCCTGTTCAGCCAGATGCGCGCGACGCCGCCCGCGCGGGAAACCTCCACCGAAGCCATGCCGGGAAGCCTAGTGAACCGATCGATCGATCGATAGGGTCGGCGGTATGCGAGTCGATGCCGTGTACGAGAACGCCCACGTGCTGTCCGGTGATCGGTGGGTTTCCGCGGTCGCGGTGCTGAACGGCCGCGTCGTCGCGCTCGACGAGGAGGCCGAGGCGCTGGGCACGAACCGCCGGGTGGATCTCGGCGGTTCCGTGGTGGTGCCCGGGTTTCACGACGCGCACAACCACATGGCCTGGTTCGGGATGAGCCTCGGCGAGGTGCGGCTGGGCGACTGCAAGAGCGTGGACGAGGTGTACGACGCGATCGCCGAGCGGGCGGCCGAGACTCCCGAGGGCGGCTGGGTGATCGGCAGCGGGTACGACCAGAACCGCCTGGTGGGCGGACATCCCACGCGGCAGGGGCTGGATCGCGCGGCGCCGGCGCACCTGGTGCGGTTGCGGCACACCTCGGGCCACATGTGCGTGGTCAACACCCGCGTGCTCGACCAGCTCGACCTCGCGCACGTGCCCGTGGGTGGCGACGTTGTGCGGGACGAAACGGGTTCGCCGACGGGGCTGCTGCGTGAACAAGCCCAGTCGCTGCTGGATCCGCTGACGTACCCGACCCCGGTGGAGACGGTGATCGGCGCTATCGACGGGGCGGGCGAGCGATACCTGGCCGAGGGCATCACGAGCGTGCAGGAAGCCGGGGTGGGCGGCGGTCTTGTCGGGCAGACGCCGATCGAGGTCGCGGCGTACCAGCAGGCGCGGGACCGGGGCCTGTTGCGCGTGCGCACCACGTTGATGGTGTCCTCCGCGGTGCTGCACGAGCTGCCGCACGAAACGGGTTTCGGGCTCGATCTCGGCCTGCGCAGCGGCCTCGGCGACGAATGGCTGCGGATCGGGCCGATGAAGCTGTTCGCCGACGGCTCGCTCATCGGGCGCACGGCGGCGATGCACGACGACTTCGCCGGCGAGCCGGGCAACCGCGGGTATTTCCAGCAGCCGGAGGAAGAACTCACCGAGACCATCCGCAAGGCGCACGCCGCGGGCTGGCAGATCGCCACGCACGCGATCGGCGACAGGGCGATTTCCGTCGTGCTGGACGCCTACGAAGCCGCGCTGCGGGAGCATCCGCGTCTCGATCACCGGCACCGCATCGAGCACTGCGCGGTGCTGTCGCCCGAAGAAGTGCGGCGCGTGGCGATGAACGGGCTGATTCCGGTGCCGCAGGGCCGGTTCGTCAGCGAGATCGGCGACGGCATGGCGGCCGCGCTCGGCCCGGCGCGGGAGGACTGGTGCTACCGGCAGAAATCCTTCCTCGACGCGGGAATCATCCTGCCCGGCAGCTCGGACCGGCCGGTCGTGCAGGGCGCGCCGCTGCTCGGGATGCTCGACCTGGTGCATCGCCGCACGTCCGGCGGGAAACTGCTCGGGCCGGCCGAGCGGCTCACCCCGCGCGAGGCCCTGCGTGCGTACACGTTCGGCTCCGCGTACGCCGCGTTCCGGGAGCACGAAGTGGGCACCATCGAGGAGGGGAAGCTCGCCGATTTCGCCGTGCTGAGCGCCGATCCGCTTGAGAACCTGGAAGCAGCGAGCGTGCTGGCGACAGTGGTCGGCGGCGAGCTCGTGTACGAGAGGGGTTGACGCCATGCCGGTCCGTGAAGCGGAAGTCGCCGACGCGGAGGAGATCTGCGCGCTGATCGAGGAGCACGCGCGCTACGAGGGCAACGACGAGCTGGTGCTGGACAGGGCGGAGATGACCAAGCACCTGTTCGGGCCCGAGCCCAAGGCGTGGGTGCTGATCGCTTCCCCGCCGGGGCGGCCGGAGGTCGTGGCCGGGATGGCGTTCTGCTCCTGGAACTTCTCCACCTGGGAGGCGCGGCCGGGTATCTGGCTGGACGACCTGTTCGTCCGGCCGGACCACCGCAGGCACGGGCTCGGCGGGGAGCTGCTGGCCGCGCTGCGGGCGCGCACGGCGGGGCGCGTGGAGTGGGAGATGAAGGAGGGCAACGAGCGCGCGGCGGCGTTCTACGCGCAGCTCGGCGCCGAGCCGGTGCCGGGGTGGACGAAGTACCGGTGGTCCCCGGAGCAGTAGCGAGGCTGACCGGGTACGAGGGTTACACGTAGAGTTATTCGCATGCCTGACAGCCCGAGCCGCCGGTCGTCGTCCTCGATCGAGGACTACATCCGGGTGATCTATGGCCTGGTCGAGCGCGGTGAGGCGGTCACGAACACGTCGCTGGCCGGGCGGCTCGAGGTGAGCCCGTCCTCGGCGTCGGGGATGGTCACGAAGCTGTCCCAGCAGGGCCTGGTCGAGCATGTCCCGTATCGCGGGATCGAGCTGACCCCGGCCGGGCGGCTGCTCGCGCGCGGGGTGCTGCGGCGGCACCGGCTGATCGAGAGCTACCTGGTGCAGGAGCTGGGCTACACCTGGGACGAGGTGCACGCGGAGGCCGACGCGCTGGAGCACGCGGTGTCCGACAGGCTGGTCGAGCGCATCGCGGCGAAGCTGGGCAACCCGGTGCGCGATCCGCACGGCGACCCGATCCCGGCGGCGGACGGCAGCGTCGAGGAGGTGCCGACGCGGCTGCTGGACGAGCTGGAGCCCGGCGCGGTCGGCAAGATCGTCCGCGTCTGGGACACCGACCCCAGCCTGCTGCGCTATCTCACGGACAACGAGATCGGCCTCGGGGAACGCATCGAGGTGGTGGAGCGGCAGCCGTTCGGCGGCCCGCTGGTGGTCAAGGTCGGTTCGCCGCCGGAGATCACGACGCACGCGCTGGGCAAGGAGATCGCGCAGGCGCTCAGCGTCGCCGTACTCTGACGCGCGTACGCCGGGTTGTCGTCCTACGGCGGATGTCTTGACCTTTCGTACGGGCCACGATCAGGACATGACCGATCGCCCGTTTCGCTTCGGCATCGTCGGGAGCGCGCCCGACCTGCCTGCCTGGACAACGCTCGCGCGCCGCGCCGAGGAATTCGGCTACGACACCCTGGTCTCGCCCGATCCGCAGATCGACGTGGACCCGTTCACCATCCTGTCCGCCGCCACGGCGGTGACCACCCGGCTCAAGGTGGGCACCTGGGTGGCCGTCGACAAGTTCCGCGACCGGCGGCTGCTGGACTGGCAGGCGCGTTCGCTGCACCGGTTCACCGGTGGCCGGTTCGAGCTGGGGCTCGGCACCGGGTTGCCGAGAGCGGCGGCGCGAGTCGAATCGCTCGGCGGCACGTTCGGCGGCACCGCCGAGCGGCGCGCCCACCTCGCCGACACGATCGAATTCCTCAAGCGTGAGCCAGGGCCGCCGGTGCTCGTCGCCGCCGGCGGGCCGAAGATGCGCGCGCTGGCGGCGAAACAGGCCGACATCGTGACGATGGCCTGGCTGCCGAGGACCACCGAGGACGAAGCGCGGTCCATTGTGGACGACTTCCGCCGCGCGGACGAGCGTGCCGCCGAGGTGGAGCTGGCGCTGGCGCTGTTCACGGTCGGCGACGCCCCCGCGCCGTGGCTCGAGGAGTTCATGGGGGTCAGCCCGAAGCAGCTGCTGGAAGAGGGCGCGATGACCGCGCTGCCGGGCAAGCCGCAGGAGGCCGCGGACAGGCTGCGACGCTGGCGTGCGGAGCTGGGGTTCTCCTACTTCACGATCAACGCCGGTTACCTGGAGCAGTTCGCGGAGGTCATCGCACTCCTTCGTGGTTAGGCGCGGCACGTATCGTGGTCCCGATGCGTGCTGTGGTGTTCTCCGAGTTCGGGGCGGTGCCCGAGGTCCGTGCGGTGCCGGACCCCGAGCCCGCGCCGGACGGCGTGGTCGTCGCGGTGGCGGCCACCGGGGTCTGCCGCAGCGACTGGCACGCCTGGCGCGGGCACGATCCGGACGTCGCGCTGCCGCACGTGCCGGGGCACGAGCTGGCCGGGCGGATCGTCGAGGTCGGGTCGCGGGTACGCGGCTGGCAGCCGGGCATGCGCGTGACGGTGCCGTTCGTCTGCGCCTGCGGCGCCTGCCCGCAGTGCGCCACGGGCAACCAGCAGATCTGCGACAACCAGTTCCAGCCCGGGTTCACCGGCTGGGGTTCGTTCGCCGAGTTCGTCGCGCTGGACCACGCCGAGGTGAACCTCGTTGCGCTGCCGGAAGGGTTCGAGCCCGCCGAGGTCGCCGCGCTCGGCTGCCGTTTCGGCACGGCGTACCGCGCTGTGCTGCGGCAGGGCGGGCTCCGCGCGGGTGAGTTCGTGGCCGTGCACGGTTGTGGTGGCGCCGGGCTTTCCGCGGTGCTGATCGCCGTCGCCGCCGGAGCCAGAGTGATCGCCGTGGACCCGTCGCCGGAGGCGCGGGAGCTGGCGAAACGCATGGGCGCAGAGCTGGCGATCGACGGCGAGGACGCGGCCGACGTGATCCGGACGTTCACCGGGGGTGGCGCGCACCTTTCCCTCGACTGCGCCGGACTGCCGGTCACGTGCGCGAACTCCGTGGCGAGCCTGCGCAAACGGGGGCGGCACGTGCAGGTCGGGCTGCTGCCGCCGGAGCTGGGCGTGCCGCCGATCCCGATGCACCGGGTGATCGCCGACGAGCTGCGCATCCTCGGCAGCCACGGCCTGCAGGCGCACGAGTACCCTGGCATGCTCGATTTCGTTGCCAGGGCGGGAATCGACCTCGGGCAGCTGATCAGCCGCCGGATCGGGCTCGGCGAAGCACCGGCCGCACTGTCCGAAATGGACGAACCGGTGCCCGCGCGCGCCGGGGTCACGATCGTGGAGCCGGGATGAAGGCGCCGGAGAACTACCAGGAGCTGACGGACGTGCTCCGCGGCAGGCTGCCGAAGCTCGCCTCGGGGCAGCTGCGGGTGGCGCATCTCGTGCTGGCCGACCCCGAGGGCACCGCGTACCGGGGCATCTCCGAGGCGGCGCGGATCGCCGAGGTGCACGAGTCCTCGATCACGCGGCTCGCGAACTCCCTTGGCCTGCAAGGATATCCGGCCATCATGGAGCTGTGCCGGGTGTGGCTGGCCGAACAGGCCCATCGCGCGCGGCGCACGGAGGAGACCGCGCACGAGTCGCCCGGCGGCGTGCTTTCCGCCGCGCTGGAACAGGAACAGGAAAACCTGGCGCGCACCTTCGGCAGGCTCGACAGGTCGTCCTGGCTGCGGGCGGTGGCTTTGCTGGCGGAGACGCAGCAGGTGCACGTCCTCGGTCTGCGCGAGTCGGCGCCGGTCGCGGATCTCCTGGCGCGGCGGCTCCGCAACGCGCGGCGGCTCATGGAGCCGGTCGCCGAACTGCCCGGGGTCGCGGAGGGCGACGTGTTCGTGGCCGTTTCCGTGCGCCGGTACGCGGCGGACACCGTGCGCGCCGTGGAGTACGTGCGGGACCGCGGCAATCCCGTGGTCGCCTTGACGGACAACGCCGCCTCCCCGCTCGTCGAGTACGCGGAGGCGGCGTTGTTCGCGGAAACCGTTGGTGTGGGCGGGTTCCACTCCCTCACCGCGCTCGCCGCGCTGGCGCAGGCCCTGGGCCAGGAGGTCGCACTCCGCCGCGGCGACCACGACGAGGACGACCTCCCCAAAGCCCTGGGTTTCTACTTCTAGTGTCTCGTGATCCTGTCCGGTTTACGTTCCCGTGTTTGCCCGTGCGGTCGGTGAGTTTGCCCGCTGTGTCACTGAGTTGGCCGGTCCGGGTAACTGAGTTTGCCCACGGCGGCAGCGATCGGCCAACTCGGCGACCCCCCGAGCCAACTCGGCGACATCAGGGGCCAACTCGGCGCCCCGGCAGGCAAACACACCCGCACGTAAAGACCACAAGGTCACGAGACACTAGCTCACCACCTGCCGTCGATTACGCGGCCGTTGGGGTACCACTGGATGTAGCCGTACTGGAAGTCGTTCCGGCGCCCGCCGTCGAAGGAGAACTCGCCGGAGCGTGGGTAGCCGAGGTACGAACGTTCCCAGCCCAGCGCCGACCACCGTGCCCGGATCGCGCCGTACACCTCGTGCGCGCCGGTGGCGCCCGAGAAGTAGACCGACGCGGCCTTGCTGAAGTGGTTGTACTTGCCGCTCCCGTCCGGAGTGGTCAGCTCGTCCGTGACCGGGTAGCCCAGCGGGCCCGCTTCCCAGCCGAGCGACTCCCACGTCGAGCGGATCAGGCCCCACACCGCGTGCGCGGAGTTCGCCGGGCTCCAGTAGACCGACCCTGCCTTGCTGAAGTGGTTGTACCGGCCGACGCCGTCCGGGGTGGTCAGCTCATCGGTGACCGGATAGCCGAGGCCGCCCTGTTCCCGCTTCAGCTCCGTCCACTTCTGCCAGATCACGCCGTGGATCTCGTGCGTGCCGGTGTTCGGCGTGAAGTAGATCGAGGCCCGCAGCGTGCCGGGTGTGCCGACGAACTCGTTGTACTTGCCCACCCCGTCCGGCGTGGTCGTTTCGTCGTTCACCGGGGCGCCGAACTTCGTGTGCCCGCCGAGGGACAGGTACTTGGTCAGGATCGCGCCGTGGATCTCGTGCACGCCGGTCTCCTGCGACCAGTACATCCGGCCGTGTTCGTACACCCGGTACCGCACGCCGCCGTCCGCGACCTCGGGCGCGGTCGGCGCGCCGAGCAGCGTCCGCAGGGCGGCACTGCCGTTGTAGCGCGCGTCGATCGCGGTCGTGTAGAGCGCCGTCAGCGTCAGGTCCGTCGTCGGCATCACGAAGCTGCGGGACCGGTTGACCGGGCCGTCGGCCCAGGCGGAGAAGGTGGACGCGCCGTCGCTGGCTGTCGCCGCGGCGACCACGTCGAGCGTCACGCCCTCGGTCACGAGCGCACTGTTCACCCCGCTCTCCGACGGGATCTGCAGCGACGCGGGCAGGTTCGACTTCAGCGTCAGTCGGTGCTGCCGCGGCCAGGCCGTGTAGGTCTTGGTCGTCGACACGCCCTGGCTGTCCGTCGCCGTCGCGGTGATCTGCATCCGCGAGTCGGGGTGCTCGGTGAACGGCACGCCGAAACTGGAGCCGGTGGCCCCGGCCCCCGGGTGCGCGTGGCAGGTCGCTTCCTCCGGGCAGTGCAACACCGTGCTGGTCCAGGTGATGTCGAGCGGACCGTCCTCGGTGTCCGTCGCCGTGGCGCCCACGTTCACCGTCTCGTTGACCGCGAAGTTCGCGGCGGTGGGCGGGGCGAGGGTCAGCTGCGGCGAGTGGTTCGACGGGGCCACCACGAGCTGCGCCGTGCCGGTGGCGCCGAGCGGGTCGCGCACGGTCAGCGTGGCCGTGAAGCGGTCGGTGCCGGAGGCATAGGTGTGCGTCGTCGTCAGGCCGGAACCCGTTGCGCCGTCACCGAAATCCCAGCTGTAGGTGATCGGGTCGCCGTCGTAGTCCTGCGAGCCGGTGGCGTCGAAGGTGACGGTGCGGGTGTCCGGATCCGTGCTGCTGGTGGCCTTCGCGACGGGCGGGTTGTTGCTCTGCGAGTAGCTCAGCCGCCGCACGGCGCCGGTCTGGATGTCGGCGTACGAGATGTCGCCGTTGGGCGCCGCGGCGAACTTCACCGGGCCGCCGATTCCCCTTGCCCACGCGGGACTCTGCGGGGCCTGCGTCAGTTTGCCGGAGCTGTCGTAGCGGGCGGTCCAGATCTTGTTGGTCACGTAGTCGCCGAAGAAGTACAGCCGCTTGTAGTCGGCGGGGTAGCTCGCGCCGGTGTAGACGATGCCGCCGGTGACGCTGTTGCCCTGGTCGGTCCCGTCGCCGTGGTGGTACTCCCACAGCGGCGCCTGGTTGGCCACGCCGGCGCATTCGGGCAGATCGATGTAGCCGGGCGACTGGTGGTTGCCTTCCCAGCAGGGCCAGGCGTAGTTGCGGCCCGGCTGCACGACGTCGACCTCTTCCCACGTGTTCCAGCCGACGTCACCGACGACGGGCAGGCCGCTGCTGGGGTCGAGGCTGAGCCGGAACGGGCTGCGGAAGCCCTTGGCGAACACCTTGCTGCGGGTGGCATTCGGGTTCGCCGCGTCGTAGAAGGGGTTGCCCGCGACGCCGGAACCGTTGGCGTTGATGTGCAGGATCTTGCCCTGCGGGGCGTTGACGTCCTGGGTGCGCAGGGCGAGGCGGTCGACCTGGACGAAGTCGGCGTCGTCCCCGATGGACACCCACAGGGTGCCGTCGTCGGCGGCCACGATGCCGGTCATGCCGTGCACGCCGGAGTTCCCGGTGAACTCGAGCAGCGTCGTTTCCTCGCCGAGGCCGGTCGGTTCCGGGGAGCCGGTGACGGTCCAGCGCGCGAGGCGGAAGACGAACCCGCTCCCGCTGGGAATCGCGCGGGCGAGGTAGATGTGGTGCGTGGTGGCGTAGTCGGGGGCGACGGCGAGACCGACGAGGCCGAGATCGCCGGTCGTCTTGACGGTCAGGTTCGCCAGGGTGCGGTTCGTGCCGGTGGGCGAAACCCAGGTGACCTTGCCGCTCTTGCCGGTGCTGACGATCCCGGATTCCCCTGGCAGGTAAGCGAAATCGGTCAGGTCCCAGGCCGCTTGGCCGGTCGGCGTGTCCCGGAGCACGAACCCGGCGGGCAAGGTGACCGCGGCCGAGGCGGTCGGCGGGATGGCGACGAGGCCGACCCCGAGCAGTACCGCGGCGACGAGCGCGGTCCTGAGCCGTCTTGAGTACTGACTGAGCACGTGTCCCCCTTCTGGGCGTATACGTCCTCTTCGCCTGAAAGGGTGGTTTCGTTGCCGTGGGTTACACAGCTGTGATCTCGTCAAATTCTCACGACGCCGCGCCCGGGGGTGTTCGATAAAGCGTTTGAAATCTCAGCAGAACAGCGGGAGCAGCCAGCATCCCGGTTTACTGGTGGCCGTGCTGCTCGCCGAGGACGGTGAACTCGAAGTCCCGCTTCCGGGATTGTTCCCGTTCGTCGTCGTGACGGAGGAATCGCTGGATTCCGCCGATTGCCCGGTGACCGTCACCGTCGATGTTTCGGTGTGGCGCGTCCGGCTGCGCGACGACGTGGTGGACGTGGTGCTCCGCTGCGGCGGCGCCTCCTCGGTGACCACGATGCTGCTCTCCGTGCCGGTCACCTCGGAGCCGGTGTCCCACGGGATGCCACCGCCGGCCAGCCCGCCGGTGGGCAGATGCGGAACGTTGAGGAGAGAGGGGGAATCCGCCTGCGGATCCTGCGCTCCGAAGTGGACGAGCACGGCCGCCAGTCCACAACCGACGATGACGGCCAGCATGACCGCGACGGTCGGCAGCCGCTTCTTCCGTGGCCGCTCCGCCGGCGTCCAGCCCTCGCGTTCCAGCAGCTCGGTCACCGACACTTCGTCGTACACCGGAGTTACCTTTCGGGCGAAGGGGAGACGCACGCGAGGCTATTTTTAGCGCAACAGGGCGCCCCGCCAATGGGCGGGGTGCGAAAAAGAGCGGGAAATCACGGATAGTGGCGGAAATGGGCCCGCGGTAAGCGCTTTCGGCACAATGCGCGACGGGACGGGCACCCGGCGCTGCGGGGTCGCCTCAGAGTTGCTTACTCAACAGCAGCTTTTCCGCGCCTTCCACCGCTTGGGTGAACGGCTCCTCGGAGCGGGCCGCACGGGCGAGGACGTAGCCGCCCTGCACCACCGCGGCGATCGTGGCGGCGGTGGCCGCCGGGTCGAAGTCGGCGGTGAACTCGCCGCGCGCCACGCCTTCCGCGAGCACCGCGGTGAGCCGCCGGCGCAGCCAGTCCAGTGTCTCGGTGACCGGCGCGCGCAGTTCGTCGCTGGCGAGCACGTCCGCGTCCTGCGCCAGCCCGCCGATCCGGCAGCCGCGCAGGATCTCCCGCTCGCGGTGCAGGTACGCCGAGATCTTCTCGACCGCGGTGCCAGGGCGGGAAAGCGCTGTCTCGGCCTCGGCGCGCAGCTCTTCGCCGTTGCGCTTGATCGCCGCCAGCGCCAGATCGGGCTTGCCGGTGAAGTGGTGGTACATGCTGCCCTGGCCGGCCTTGGCGTGCTGCTGGATGGCCTTCGGGCTGGTGCCCACGTAGCCGCGTTCCCACAGCAGCTCCTGCGTGCTACGGATCAACCGTTCCGCTGTGTCCACGGAGCCGAGTGTACCTACTGGTTGGTACGGGCTTCCAGAAGTTCCGGCGCGTGCGTGCGCACCGCGGCGAGCACCTCGTCGATGCCCGGGTTGACCATCGCGGCGGGGCCGACGAAGACCGTGGGCACGGTTTCGTTGCCGTCCGCGGCCGACCGGACACGCGCCGCGCCCTCGGGTTCCTCCCAGATGTTGACCTCGCGCAGCGGCAGGCCGGTCTCGGCCAGCTCGGCGCGCAGCATCATGCAGAAGGGGCAGCCGGGCCGCCAGTAGAACTCGACGGCGGAGTCGTGCGCTTCGGTCATGCTTTCAGGTTACCTATTCACCGGGCCTCGTTGTGGTTTTGTGATTTTCCTTGGTAACACGATCGGGGGAAATTACGAAAGATCGGACGGGGTGACGCGACTGTGCGCGTCGCAACGGCGCAATTGGAGGCGCAGTTGTTCATCCGGTCTCGTTATGCTGCCCGAATACTGTTACTGGGGGTAGTTGCAGCTCTGACCGCCTGGCTGGCCGCTCCGGCCGTCGCCGACGACGTGACCGCGGGGAACACCACCCTGCGGACCGGCTGGGACGACAACGAGCCGGGCCTCGTGCCGTCGCAGGTCAGCGCCACCGACTTCGGCCAGCTGTTCTCGTCCTCGGTGGACGGTCAGGTCTACGCCCAGCCCGTCGTGGCGAACGGCGTTGTCGTCGTCGGCACCGAGAACAACCAGGTCTACGGCCTGGACGCGGTGACGGGCGCGCAGAAGTGGCACACGAACTTCGGGCCGGCGTGGCCCGCGTCCACGGTGAACTGCGGTGACCTCGTGCCGAACATCGGCATCACCTCGACCCCCGTGTACGACCCCGCGAGCGGTACCGTCTACCTGACCTCGAAGGTCAACGACGGCGCCGACGCGCAGCACCCGCACTGGTACCTGCACGCGCTGGACGCCAAGACCGGCGTCGAGCGCACCGGGTTCCCGACCACGATCAAGGGTGCCCCGACGAACAACCCGAACGTCCCGTTCAACCCGATGACCGCCATGCAGCGGCCGGGACTGCTGTTGCTGAACGGGGTCGTCTACGCCGGGTTCGCGAGCCACTGCGACTACACCCCGTACGTCGGCTACGTCGTCGGCGTCAACGCGTCCACAGGGGTCCAGACCACCATGTGGGCAACCGAAGCCGGGGTCTCCGACGAAGGCGGCATCTGGCAGGCGGGCTCCGGGCTGGTCTCCGATGGGGACGGACGGATCATCTTCGCCACCGGCAACGGCGTCGCCCCGGCACCGGGCGACGGCGAGAACCCGCCGGCCACGCTCGGCGAGTCCGTCGTGCGGCTGTCCGTGAACGCCGACGGATCCCTTACCCCGCAAAGCTTCTTCAGCCCGCACGACAACACCAAACTGAACCAGGACGACGCCGACCTCGGCTCCGGCGGGCCGATCGCGCTGCCGTCGAACTTCGGCACCGCCGCGCATCCGCACCTCGTCGTCGAGGTCGGCAAGGACGGCCGGATCTACCTGCTCGACGCCGATCACCTCGGCGGGGCCGGGCAGGGCGCGAACGGCGGGGACGACGTGGTCGGGATGACCGGGCCGTTCCAGGGAGTCTGGGGCAGGCCCGGGTTCTGGGGCGGCGACGGCGGTTATGTCTACGTCGTCGGCAACAACGGCCCGTTGCGCGCGCTGAAGTACTCCTCGTCCGGCCCGTCGCTGACCTCGGTCGGCACCACGGCGGACAACTTCGGCTACACCTCGGGTTCGCCCGTTGTCACGTCCACCGGCACCACCTCGGGTTCCGCGCTGGTGTGGGTGGTCTACAGCACGGGCCCCGGCGGGCAGAACGCGCAGCTGCGCGCATACGACCCGGTGCCCGTCAACGGGGTCATGAAGCTGCGCTACTCGGCGCCGATCGGCACCGCGGTCAAGTTCTCCGTGCCCGCCACCGACAACGGCCGCGTGTACGTCGGCACCCGTGACGGCAAGGTGTTCGGGTTCGGCAGGCCGACGACGGCGGTGCTCACCACGAAGCCGTACGACTTCGGCTCGACCGCGGTCGGCAGCACGGAGAACGCCACGGTCACCGTCACCGCGAACACGAACCTGACGGTCAACAGCGTCACCGCCGACGCGCCCTTCGGCGCCTCGGTGACCACCCCGGTCACGCTGACCAAGGGCCAGACGCTGAACGTGCCGATCTCTTACACGCCAACGACTTGGGGTGGTTCGACGGGCAGCCTGACGTTCAATACGAGCGCCGGGTCGACAGCGATGGACCTCCACGGCCAGGGCACCCAGCCGGGCCTCGGCGCGACGCCGTCGACGCTTGACTTCGGACAGGTGCGCACCGGTGCCGCCAAGGAACTGGGCGTGAACATCCAGAACACCGGCACCACGGCCGAAACGATCACCAGCGTCACGGCGCCGGACGGCTCGTACAGCGCGATGAACCTGCCCGCGTCCGGGACCGTGCTGCAGGCGGGTGCCTCGACGACGGTCACGGTGACCTACACGCCGGAGAACGGCACGGACACCGGCACCACCCAGAACTCGCAGCTGGTCGTGAACAGTGACCAGGGCTCGGTGACGGTGCCGATCACGGGCGTCGCGCTCACCGGAAAGGCCCAGCTGACGCTCGAGCCTTCGGTGCTGGACTTCCACACCGTCCCGGTCGGCCAGTCGGCGACGATGTCGTTCACGGTGTCCAACACCGGCACCATCCCGATGCAGATCACCAAGGCGAAGGCGCCGGCGGGCGTGTTCTCGGTGGCCAGCGCCGACCAGCTGCCGGAGGGCCTGCCGATCTCGCCGGGAGCCGAGGTCACGGTGAAGGTGACGTTCACGCCGACCGACGCCAACCCGGCCACGTCGGCCTACGAGATCACCGCCGACGACGGCAGCACCGCGCAAACCGTTACCCTGCAAGGAAATACCGACCCGATCACCGACTACTACAACAAGCTCGGCGGTGCTCGCGGCTCGTACCTGAGCGACCCGGTTTCGGCGGAGTACGACACCGCGGGCGGCGGCAAGGCGCAGGACTTCCGCGGTGGCACCATTTACTGGTCCGCCGCGACCGGCGCGCACGCGGTGGTCGGCGACATCCTGGCGCGCTACAAGGCGTTGGGCGGTCCGGCGAGCGGGCTCGGCTACCCGATCACCGACGAGCTCGGAACGCCGGACGGTGTCGGCCGCTACAACCACTTCTCGCGGGCGGACGGCGCGTCGATCTACTGGACGCCGAACACCGGGGCGCACGCCATCCAGGGTGCGATCCGCGCGAAGTGGGCGTCGTTCGGCTGGGAGACCGGGCCGCAGGGCTACCCGATCACCGACGAGCTGACCACGCCGGACGGCGTCGGGAAGTACAACCACTTCTCGCGCGCCGACGGGGCGTCGATCTACTGGGCGCCGAACAGCGGTGGGGCTTGGTCGATCCAGGGCCAGATCCGCGATCGGTGGGCCGCGACCGGCTGGGAGGCCGGGCCGCTGGGCTACCCGACCACGGATGAGCTGACCACGCCGGACGGGGTCGGGCGGTACAACCACTTCACCAAGTCCGGTTCGATCTACTGGACCCCGTCGACCGGTCCGGCCGCGATCTACGGCCTGATCCGGAACAAGTGGGCGTCGCTGGGCTGGGAACGCAGCAGGCTGGGCTACCCGACGACCGACGAGTTCGGGATCAACGGCGGCCGCCAGAACAACTTCCAGCACGGCTGGATCACGTTCTGGTACGACACCGGTGCCGTCCTGGATTCGTATTACTGATCGAGCTGACCGCGGAGACCGGCGATGTCGATGACCGGCCACAGCTCGGCGATCCGGTCTCCGCGGAATGCGAAGAACACGTTGGCCCGCAACGCGATCGTGCGGCCGGTCGGGGCGATGCCGAGGAACTCCCCGGTGTGGGTGGCGTGCATCGTCCACCTGATCGCGGCCTTCTCGCCCTGCACCAGCACGTCCTCGACGTCGAAGCGCAGGTCCGGGAAGGCCGGGCGCAGGAATGCGTCGACGGCCGTCACGGCCTCCGGGCCGTGGCGGTCCTCGGGTCCGTGCAGGACGACGTCCGGGGTCAGCAGCTCCTCCGCGAGCTCCAGCTTCCGCCGGTTCAGCATGTCGTCGTAGAACCGGTGCACGAGTTCGAGTTTTTCCACGTGTCTCACCCTCTAGTCTGGTCTTGTCCGGTGCTTGCTCGCTCACCAGTGGAGACCGGACAAGGGTGGGTGCTGTGACAACTTTCGAGGACGAACGTGGCCGGTTGTTCGGCCTGGCGTACCGGCTGCTCGGGTCGGCGGTGGACGCGGAGGACGTCCTGCAGGACGCCTTCCTGCGCTGGCACGCGGCGAAGGGCGTCCGGCAGGCGGGGCCGTGGCTGACGAAGACGGTCACGAACCTGTGTCTCAACAGGCTTTCGTCGGCGTGGGCGCGGCGGGTGCGGCCGGAGGAGGAGCTGCCGGAGCCGGTGCTGACGGCGGCCGACCCGCTGGAGACCGTCGCCTTGCGCGAGTCGGTTTCGCTGGCGCTGCTGGCTGTCCTGCAGCGGCTGACCCCGGCCGAGCGGGCGGTGTTCGTGCTACGGGAGGCTTTCGGGTACGAGTATCCCGAGGTCGCCGGGCTGCTCGAGGTCTCCGAGGCCAACGCGCGGCAGCTGCACAGCCGGGCGAAGCGGCGGGTGGCGGTGGACGAGAACCGTTTCGCCGCAACGGATTCCGCTCACCTCGCGGAGAGCTTCCTCGCCGCGGCGCGATCCGGTGACCTTGGTGCGCTGGAAAAGCTGCTGACCGAAGACGTGCGCACGTGGATGGACGCGGGCCCCGGCCGCCGCCGGCGCACGAGCGGGCGCGGCGACGTCCCGGTGGAGGTGCTCGCCCGGTTCGTGACCGAGCACCGCGTGGCGGAGGTCAACGGCACCACCGCGTTGCTGTTCCTGAACGACGGCAAGCTGCTGGGCGTCACCACCGTGCTGGCGCGCGACGGGCGGATAGCGGCGCTGTACACGGTGGCGGACCCGGCCAAACTCGCCTACGCGCAACGGCAACTCGCGAGTTGACCTCTAGTAAGGTCGAGGTTGCACGCTCGGCACATGACCGAAAACGACCGCATGGCGCGGCAGCTTCAGCACCTCACCGACCGAGCCGAGATCACCGACCTGCTGGACCGTTTCCTGCGCTCACTGGACGTGGGCGTCTTCGATGACGCGTGGGGCCTCGCCTTCTTCGCGGAGGATGCGAGAGCCGACATGCCCATCGGCGCCATCCAGGGCCGCGAGGCCGTGGTGGCGAGCATCCGGGAGGGGATGGCCCGGTTCGACCGCACCGTGCACATGGGCGGGAACGCCGTCCTCGAGATCGACGGCGACCGCGCCACGGCACACCATCCCCAGCTGAGCACGCACATCCTCGCGGACGACTCCGAGACGCTGTTCATCTCGGCGGGCCACGCGGAGACCGAACTGGTCCGAACCCCGGACGGCTGGCGGATCTCGGCGTCGGCGCTGCGGATCGTGTGGACTCAGGGCAGGCCGCCGATCGTCCCGGCGGACTCGGGCGCCGCCTGAGCGGCTACGCGGTGGGGCTGCCACGGCTCAGGCAACAGTCATCGAGAGGCGCCCCCGAGCTACTTGCCCCAGGCCTCCCCGGTGATGCGCTCGTACGCCTCCAGGTAGCGCTGCCGCGTGGCGGCCACGATCTCCGCCGGCACCTCGGGGCCGGGAGGGGTCTTGTCCCAGTCCGTGCTCGACGCCCATTCGCGCACGAACTGCTTGTCGAACGAACGCTGCGGGTGGCCCGGCTCCCATTCGTCGGCTGGCCAGAAGCGCGAGGAGTCCGAGGTGAGCACCTCGTCGCCGAGGGTCAGCACACCGTCGGCGTCCCAGCCGAACTCGAGTTTGGTGTCGGCGGCGATGATCCCGCGGCTCGCCGCGTGCTCGGCGCCGCGCCGGTAGACCTCCAGCGTCAGCTCGCGCAGCCGCTCGGCCGTCTCGCGACCTTCCTGCGCCACCACGTCGTCGAAGGTGATGAACTCGTCGTGCCCCTCGTCGGCCTTCGTGGTGGGGGTGAAGATCGGCTCGGGCAGTTTGCTGCCCTCCACCAGCCCCGGCGGCAGCTGCACGCCGGAAACAGTGCCCCGTTTCTGGTACTCCTTGAGCCCCATCCCGACCAGGTACCCGCGCGCGATGCACTCGACCTGCACCATCTGCAGCGGTTTGCAGCGCACCGCGCGCCCGGCGAACTCGGCCGGCACGTCGGTGTAGGAGAGCACGTGGTTGGGCACCACGTCGGCGAGATGCCGGAACCACCACGCGGAAAGCTGGGTCAGCAGCGCGCCCTTGTCCGGGATCGGTGTGGGCAAGACCACGTCGTAGACCGAGATCCGGTCCGAGGCCACGAGCAGGATGTCGGTTCCGTCGCGGTACAGGTCACGGACCTTGCCGGTGTAGATGTGCTCCATCCGCTCATCGTAAACGTACCGGGTCGGCGGGCCTTGACCTCAACCTTACTAGAGGTTTCATCCTGGTTCCCACACAAGATCAGGAGGACGATCGATGCGGGCGATCCAGGTATCCGAGTTCGGCGGCCCGGGGGTGCTGGCCGCGGCCGAGCTCCCGGCGCCGGAAGCCGGCGCGGGACAGGTGGTGGTCGGGGTCGCGGTGGCGGCCATCGACTTCGTGCAGACGCAGCTCCGCCGCGGGTACACCCCGGGGCCACCGTTGCCGGAATTGCCTTACGTGCCAGGGGGAACGGTCGCGGGCGAGGTGCGTGCGCTCGGCGAGGGCGTGGACGGACGGTGGCTGGGGCGCCGGGTGGTGGCGCGCACCGCGACCGCGTTCGGTGGCTACGCGGAACAGGCGGTGTCCGATGTGGACGGTCTCGTCGAGGTGCCGGACGGGCTCGGGCTCGCCGAGGCCGCGGCGCTGCACGACGACGGGAGCACGGCGATCGGGCTCCTGAACGGGGTGGCCGTGCGGCCGGGGGAATGGGTGCTGGTGGAGGCGGCGGCCGGGGGTGTGGGCAGCCTGCTCGTCCAGCTCGCCATCGCGGCAGGCGCGCAGGTGATCGGTGCCGCGCGCGGGGAGCGGAAGCTGGCGCTGATCCGCGAGCTGGGCGCGAAAGGCGCGGTGGACTACAGCGAACCGGACTGGACCGAACAGGTGCGCGCGCTCATCGGCGGCGGGCCGGATGTGGTGTTCGACGGGGTGGGCGGCGAGATCGGCCGGGCCGCGCTGGAGATCACCGCGCCCGGCGGCCGGTTCTCGGTGCACGGCGCGTCGAGCGGCACGCCCACGATGGGCTCGGGGCCGGACGGGGTGACCGTGCTCGGAATCGAGCAGCTGTTCTCGTTCGCTGCCACCGCACGCGCCCGCGTGGAACAGGCGCTGGCCGAGGCCGCGGCCGGACGCTTGCGGCCGGTGATCGGCCAGACCCTCCCGCTCGCGCGGGCCGCCGAAGCGCACGCGGCGATCGAAGCTCGTGCGGTGACCGGGAAGACGTTGCTGCTGACATGACCAGAATCCCTTGGCCCATCTGGCGAATCTCGCTGGTGATCGTGTTCGGCGCGTTCGTCAGCATGCTCGACACCTCGCTCGTCAACGTCGGCCTCGACGCGATCGGCACGGATCTGCACGCCTCGCTCGCGCAGGTGCAGTGGGTGGCCAGCGCCTACCTGATCGCGCTGGCGGTCTCGCTGCCGTTGTGCGGTTGGCTCGGCCGGAAGGTCGGGGTCGGGCGGCTCTGGCTGGCGGCCTTCGCGGCTTTCACCGTGGCGTCCGGACTGTGCGCGCTCGCCGGTGACGTCGGCTGGCTCGTCGCGCTGCGAGTCGTACAGGGCGCTGCCGCCGGGCTGCTCGTGCCGGCGGGGCAGACGATCCTCGGGCAGGCGGTCGGGCCGCAGCGGCTGGGCCGGGTGATGAGCATCCTCGGCATCGCGGTGAGCAGCGGGCCCGCGATCGGCCCGTCGGTCGGCGGGGTGCTGCTGAACTCCTTGTCGTGGCAATGGTTGTTCCTGATCAACCTGCCGATCGGCGTCATCGGGATCGCGCTGGGACTGCGGTACGTCCCGCGCGGGGAACGGGCCGAGGTGCCGCGGCTGGACTGGACCGGGTTCGCGCTCATCGGGCTGGGACTGCCGATGTTCGTCTACGCCGTCACGAGGTGGGGCGAGCGCGCCACACTGGCCGACGCGTCGGTGCTCGTCCCGCTGGTGCTCGGAATCGCGGGGCTGGTGGCGTTCGGGCTGCGCCGCCGGGAACACCCGTTGCTGGATCTGCGCTTGTTCCGTGACCCGGTGTACGCGGCGGCGAGTACGTCGTCGGCGTTCATCGGCGCGGCCATGTTCGGCGCGATGCTGTTGTTCCCGCTGTACTTCCAGATCCTGCGCGGCGCGGACGTGGTCACCACGGGGCTGTCGCTGATTTCCCTCGGCGTGGGGACGATGATCGTGCTGCCGCTTTCCGGCTGGCTGACCGACAAGTACGGCGGCGGGATCGTCGCGCTGTGCGGGAACGTACTCAGCGTCGTCACCACGTTGCCGTTCGCGTTCCTCGGCGCGGGCACCAGTGCGGTGACGCTGCAGATCCTGTTGTTCCTGCGTGGTCTGGCGCTCGCGTTGTCCGCGGTTCCCGCGGGCACAACGGCTTTCGCGGCGGTGCGGCGCGAGCAGTTGCCGGACGCCACGACGCAGGTCAACATCCTGCAACGGGTGGGCGGCGCCGTCGGCGGGGCGCTGTTCGCGGTGGTGCTGGCGCAGCACCTGCCGGGCGGGGCCGAGCACGCTTTCCAGCTCGCCTTCTGGTGGGTGACCGGGGCGTCGGTGGTCGCGGTCGGCTGGACGATCTGGCTGTTCCTCGCCCAGCGCGCGGCGAAGGCCGAACGTCCACTGGCGACTGTCGCGACCTGAGCCCGGCGGTGGGATTCGCCCCCGGCTCGGGTTTGCGCCGGAAAGCCCTTACGCGGGCGCTCGATCCGGATATTCTCGTCGGCGATGTCCTTGTCCGAACAACAGCTACACGGGTGGACCGGCTTTCTCGGCGCCCACACGCTCGTGGAACGCGCGCTGGAACGGTATCTGCACGAGGTCGCCGGGATTTCCCACGCCGAGTACGAGATCCTGGCGCGGCTCGGCCGCGCGCCGCACGGCCGGATGCGGATGGGCGCGCTCGCGGCGGCGTTGTTTTCCCCGGGCAGCAGGCTGAACTACCGCATCACCAGGCTCGCCGGGGTCGGCCTCGTCCGCCGCGAACAGCATCCGACCGACCGCCGCGGCCTGTACGCGGTGCTCACCGAGACCGGCCGAGAGCTCCTGGAGCGCGTTTCCCCCGGCTACCAGGAAACGGTGCGCGACACCGTACTCGGCGTCCTCAGCGAAGACGAATTCGCCGAACTCGGTGCCCTGAGCCAGAAACTGTTCCGCGGCTTGAGCGAGGCGTGACCGCATCTTGGCCGCCCACGCGGGTGTGTTGGCCGCTCGCGTTCGTGTGTTGGCTGCTCGCGTGGGTGTGTTGGCTCGCCGGGTTCGCGTGTTGGCCGCCCGCGTGGGTGTGTTGGCTCGCCGGGTTCGCGTGTTGGCCGGGCCCGCCGGTCGAGCGCCGCGCACAGCCAACGCGCCGCCGCGCACGGGAGGGGCAAACTCCCTCGCGGGAGGGGCCAACTCGCGCGCGGGAGGGGCCAACTCGCGCGCGGGAGGGGCCAACTCGCGCGCGGGAGGGGCCAACTCGCGCGCGGGAGGGGCCAACACACGCGCGGGAGGGGCCAACATGGCGGCGTGACCGTCAGGCGAAGCGGACGGCGGCGCGCAGCGCGGCGGGCGAAAGCCGCGAAAGGAGCAGGCCCGCCTTGGCTTCCGGGGTGACAGGGACGGTCGCCTTGTCACGTTCCACGGCACGCACGATCTCCGCGGCCACCTTCTCCGGCCCGAAGTTCCGCCGCTGGTAGGCCTTCGCCGCGCTCGCCTGCTTGCGGGCCTGCTCGTCCGCCGACACCCCGGAGAACGTGGTCGTGCGCGTGATGTTCGTGTTGACCAGGCCCGGGCAGATCGTGGACACCCCGATGCCGCGGCCGGAAACCTCCGCGCGCAGGCAGTCCGAGAGCATCAGCACGGCGGCCTTGCTCGTCGAGTACGCGGCCAGCGATTTCATCGGCAGGTACGCGGCGGCGGACGCGACGTTGACGATGTGGCCGCCTTCGCCGCGCTCGGCCAGCAGTTCGCCGAAGACCTGGCAGCCGTGGATCACACCCCACAGGTTCACGTCGAGCACCCGCTGCCATTCCTCGTGCGTCGTGGACAGGAACGAGCCGGCGTGCCCGATGCCCGCGTTGTTCACGACGATGTCCGGCACCCCGTGCTGGGCCACCACGTCGTCGGCGAACTTCCGCATGGCGGCTTCGTCGGAGACGTCGACCTGGTAGGCGTGCCCGCCGGTCTCGCGTGCGGCCGCCTCGTCGAGGTCGCAGACCACCACCTCGTCGCCCCGCTTCGCGAAGGCGCGCGCCGTTTCCCGGCCGATGCCGCTCCCCGCGCCTGTGACGACGACGAGCTTCTTGCCCGTCACCTGCCGTGGCGCGGGCTTCCCCGCACTGACGTGGTCGATCAGCTCGGTGGCCATCCGCGCGACCGCGCCGCCGTCCCGCAGCAACGCCGACCAGTGCCCGGCGTGCAACCGGCGCCGCCACAGGTTGGGCACCCACCGCTGGAGGCCCTCGGACAGCGCGGGCGAAACGTAGTGGTCGCCGGTCAGCATCAGCACCTGCACGGGGATCCGCGTGCCGCGCTGGCGGGGCTTGCTCAGGCGCTCACGGAAATTGGCGCGGTACAAAGAAACCCCGCGTGCGGCGTCCCCGGCCAGTGTGTCCGCCGGGTGGTCCGGACGCCGCGGCACGCCTTCGAGCTTCTCCAGCAGCACGGGCCAGCGCTGCGCGATCGCGAGGCGCCACAACAACTGCGGCAGCACGGGCACGTGGAAAGCCAGGATGTACCAGGAATGCAGCTGCTGGGTGAGGGCCTGCTTGACGTGTCGCGGCGTCGGGCGGCTCCAGCGTTCCCGCATCCAGTACGCGACGTGGTCGAGGCAGGGCCCGGACATCGAGGTGTACGAGGCGATCCGCTTCTCCGCACCCGGTTCGGTGACCGCCTCCCAAGCCTGGATGGAGCCCCAGTCGTGCGCGATCAGGTGCACCGGTTCGTCCGGGCTGACCGCGTCCGCCACCGCGAAGAGGTCCGCGCGCAGGTTCTCCAGCCGGTACGCCGCCGTACCCCTTGGCGCGCTGGACTTCCCGGCCCCGCGCACGTCGTAGCGCACGACGTGGAACCGCTCGGCCAGCACCGCGGCGACGTCGTCCCACACCGTGTGGGTGTCGGGATATCCGTGCACCAGCAACACGGTCGGTGCGTCACTCGGGCCTTCCTCGTACACCGCGAGCCGGACGTCGCCCGATTCCACAATCCTCATCAGCAGCCTCCTAGAGATCGAGCGTAATCCGGCCGGTGCCCCGGGACACACAGATCAACATCGAATCCTCGGTATGGCCGAACGTCGCGCCGCCGCGATGATCGACCTCCCCGGCCAGCACGCGCACCCGGCAGGTCCCGCAGAACCCCTGCCGGCACGAGTACGCCACGCCGGGCAGCCGTTCCTGCACGACCGAAAGCGCGGAGGCGTCCGCCGGCACCGGGAGCACGTCGCCGGTGCGCGCGAGTTCGACCTCGAACGGCCTGCCGTCCACGACCGGCGGCGGCGCGAACCGCTCGAAGTGCAGCGGGCCATGGTGCGTGCGGCGCACGGCTTCGAGCAGCGGCGCCGGGCCGCAGAGGTATACCGAACCGTCGAACCCGTCGAGCAGCTCCGCCGCGTCCGGGACGCCGTGTTCGTCGTCGGTGCGGATCCGCACGCGGTCTTCGGGGAGTTCGTCCAGGAACGGCAGCGAATCGCGCGACCGTCCACAGTAGATCAGCCGCCAGTCCCCGCGGGCCGCCTTGACCATCGGGAGGATGGGGGTGATGCCGATGCCGCCCGCGATGAACAACGAGCGATCCGCTGGTGCGTAAGGAAAAGCGTTACGCGGACCACGAACGGTGAGCTCGTCGCCCTCGGTCAGCGCGTGCAGCTCGGCCGATCCCGCACCGATGCGGCGCACCGCGATCCGATACGAGAACCGGTCGGCCGGATCACCACACAGCGAGTACTGACGGCGTCTTCCCGAAGGCAGGTGCACATCGAGGTGCGAGCCAGGCCGCCAGGTCGGCAGGGGCGAGCCGTTGGCCAGCCGCAGGCTCACCACGTCCTCGGCCTCGCGGCGTACGCGCTCGACGCGCAGCCGCAGGTCGCGGTTGACCGCGCGCACCCGCACGTCGCGCGATCTGCTGATGATCCAGCGGTGGTAGTGCTCGGCGGCGCGGGCGAGCCGGCGCAGCCCGGGGCTCGGCGGGACGATCATCCAGCCGCCCGTGCGGCGGGCGACGCGGCCAGGTATGCGACGGCCTGGTCGGTCGAGCCGTACCGCGACGGATGGTACGACGGGCGCAGGTAGGTGAAGAACGCCTTGGCGACGCTGAGCGGTCCCGGCATCAAACCCTTGCGGGAGCGGCGGAACCAGTCACGCAACCGGGGTTTCGCGTCCGTCTCCTTGTCGATCGCGAGCAGGAACTTCAGCCCGCGGATCCACCAGAAGAACAGCGCGGGATAGGCGAGCAGATGCGTGCGCACGCGCCGGGCGTAGCCGCCGTCGAGGTGGGTGAACAGGTCGAACGCGACGCTGCGGTGCTCGACTTCTTCCGCGCCGTGCCAGCGGAAGAGGTCGAGCATCGTCGGGTCGATGCCGTAGTCGTCGAGCGCGCGGGCGTTGAGCAGCCAGTCCCCGAGGAACGACGTGACGTGCTCGATCGCCGCGACGAGCGCGACACGTTCGAGCAGCCAGCGCCGCTCCGCCCTGCCGGTCAGCGCGCGGTCGCCGAGCAGGCCCTCGAAGAACCAGGACAGCTGGCGCGTGAACGGCCCGGTGTCGAAGCCGTCGCGGTCGAAATGCTCCAGCACGCTTTGGTGCGAGGTCGAATGCATCGCCTCCTGCCCGATGAACCCGGTGACCGCCTCGTGCAGCCGGTCGTCGCGGATCAGCGGCAGCGCCTGGCGGAACACCTTGACGAACCAGATCTCGCCCTCGGGCAGGAGCATGTTCATGACGTTGGCCCAGTGGGTCAGGAACGGGTCGCTGCCGAACCAGTGCGGTGGCAGCCCCTGCCAGTCCCAATGCACGTCCCGTGCCTTGAGCACGAGGTCCTCGTCGACGCTCATGGATCCTCACCGGGTCCGGGAATACCTGCTACCTGACGGTAACTGTGACCTGAAGTAACAGTCAAGCCGAGACGAGTGGGGCGGGGCACTCTTGTTTCGCACGGCTAAGCTGACAAGGTCTCGTGACACCGAGCGGGGCTTGGTAACCTGCTCAAGGTTGAACGCTGACTAACAAGGGGGTCACGGGGTGAACTGGACACAGCACTCCGCTTCGGCCCCCGAGGGCGTGGATCTGGATCATCCCAACGCGGCGCGCGTCTACGACTACTTTCTCGGCGGCACGGCGAACTGGGCGATCGATCGGGTTCTCGGGGACAAACTGGCCGAAATGGTCCCGATCATCCGCGCCGGCGCCAGAGTGAACCGCGAGTTCCTCGGCCGGGTGGTGCGCAACTGCCTCGAGAACGGGATCACCCAGTTCCTCGACCTCGGCTCCGGTGTCCCCACGGTCGGCAACGTGCACGAGGTCGCCGACGAGATGGACCCGGACAGCCGCTGCGTCTACGTCGACTGCGAAGCGGTCGCCGTCGCGCACGCGCGCGTGTTGCTGGAGCGCCACGGCGACGAGGAGCGTCACGCGGTGCTGCACGCGGACCTGCGCGACGTGCGCCAGGTGTGGAAGGCCGCGATGAAGATCGGCGTGCTCGACCCCACCAAGCCGGTCGGCCTGCTCATGGTGTCCGTACTGCATTTCCTCGACCCGCAGGACCAGGTCGCGGAGGTCGTGCGCCAGTACCGCGACCTGCTGCCCTCCGGTTCCCGGATGGCCATCTCGCACTGCACGCTCGACTCCGTGCAGCCCGACGACCTGGCCCAGTTCCAGGCGGCGGTCGATCTCTACCACGCTTCGGGCAACCCGGCGTACCCGCAGGACAGGCCGGTCATCCGGGAGTACTTCGGGGATTTCGACCTCGTGGAGCCGGGTCTGGTGTGGCTGCCGGAATGGCATCTCGACGCGGGCCCGTCCCAGCAGACCAGGAAGATGGCGAAGAACCCGTCCAGCTGCTGCTTCGTCGGCGGGATCGGCGTCAAGCCCTGAGCCAGGCGTCGACGGCGGAGTTGAACTCGGCCGGGCGTTCGAGGTTCGGCAGGTGCGCGGCGCCGTCGATCACCGCGAGCGTGGAGCCGGGGATCGTCGCGTGCAGGAGTTCGGCGTCGGCGATCGGGGTGTATTCGTCCTTGCTGCCCACCACGATCAGCGTCGGCACGCGCGCTTTCGCCAGCGAATCCACGTAGTCCGGCCGTTCCGCGCGCCCGCGCAGCGCGGCGGCGGCGCCCTCCGGTGAGGTCGCGCGCATCATGCGGAGCACGTGCTCGTCCACCGCGGGATTGCCCGGAGCGACCATTCTGTGCAGCACTTCGGTGGCGTAGGGGCCGAGCCCTTCTCGGAGCAATCGCTCCGCCATCTCGGTGCGATTCCGGCGCCCCTCCGGCGTTTCCGCGACGGGTGAGGTGTCGGCCAGCAGCAGGCCGCGCACCCGCTCCGGGAACAGCCGGTGGAACTCCATCACGATCTGCCCGCCCATCGACAGCCCGCCGAGATGGAACCGCGGGACGCCGAGTTCGTCCAGTAGTGCCGCGAGGTCGCACGCAAACGTTTCCAGCAGAGTTTTTCCCGGTACCACCGTGGTTTCGCCGTAACCGAGGAGATCGGCGGCGATGACCCGGTGAGCGCGGGAGAAGTGCTCGATCTGCGGCCGCCACATCGTGCGGTCGAAGGGGTGGCCGTGCACGAGGACCAGCGGCTCGCCACTGCCATGGTCGGTGAGGCCGACGGTGATTTCGCCGAGGGGGACAACGCTCATCGTTTCAAGCTAAGCTCGCCGCAGGCGCAGTGCAATAAAAACAATGCTCTCGGTGCAATCGAGGAGAACGCGATGGACGACTACCGCGCGATCGCGGACGCGCTGGCCGACGACGTCCGAAGTGGACAGTTGCGGCCCGGCGACCGGCTGCCGCCGCAACGCCGTTTCGCCCGCGAGCGCGGCATCGCGAACTCCACCGCCGCCAGGGTGTACGCGGAGCTGGTCCGGCGCGGGCTCGCGGTCGGGGAGACCGGTCGCGGCACGTTCATCCGGGCCGGCGCGCCCCGGCCCGAGCCGGCGCTGGCCGAGCCAGCGCGGGGGATCGACCTGGAGCTGAATTTCCCGGTGCTGCCGGAGAAATCCCAGCTGGTCGCGGACACACTGGCGCCTCTGCTGAGGTCCGACGCGCTCACTTCCGTGCTGCGCCCGGTGGTGGACCAGAACGCCACGCGCGAGATCGCCGCGAAACACCTGTCGCGGGGCGGCTGGAGCCCGGACCCGCGGGAGCTGGTGCTCACGGGCAACGGCAGGCAGGCGATCGCCGCCGCCATCGCCGCGCTCGTCCCGGCCGGGGAGCGCCTCGGCGTCGAGGAGCTGACTTATCCCGTGGTGAAAGGGATCGCAGCGCGGCTGGGGGTCACGCTGGTGCCACTCGCGATGGACTCCGACGGCGTGCTCCCGGCTGCGATCGCCGACGCCGCTCGGCTGCGCGCGGTGTATTTGCAGCCTTCGCTGCACAACCCGCTGGGCGTCACGATGTCGCGGCGGCGGCGGGCGGAGATCGTGGAAACCGTTGCCGCCCAAGGTAGTTACCTGATCGACGACGGGATCAACGGCTTCCTCGCCGACGACCTCGCGCCGCTGGCTTCGGAGCGCACGCTGGTGCTGGACAGCCTGTCGAAGCGGCTGGCGCCCGGGCTGACGCTGGGCTTCGTCGCGGCGCCGCCCGCGTTGACGGCGCAGGTTGCAACTGCTGTCCGGTCGGGCGGCTGGGCGCCCGCGCATTTCGCTGTCGAGGCGGCGACAAGGCTGATGTCCACCGGCGCGCTCGCCGAGATCGAAGCCGCGAAACGCCAGGATGCCAAGGCGCGCCAGGAAATCGTGCGCGCCCGGTTGGCGGTGCGCTCGGATCCGCGTTCGTACCATTGCTGGTGGGAGTTGCCTGAGCCGTGGCGTGCGGAGACTTTCGTCGCGGCGGCGGCTCGGCGTGGTATCGCGGTGACGCCCGCGGCCGCGTTCGCGGTCGGGTCCGGGCGGGCGCCGAGCGCTGTCCGGCTGGCGTTGGCGTCGCCGCCGGTGGAGGTGTTGGCGGGGGCGCTTGACGTGCTGGCCGGGCTGGCGCGGTCTTCGCCGGAGGACGCCGGGGTCGAGTGAATTCGGCGCGCGCGGCGGAGGAGCCCGTCCTACTGTCGGACCCATGAGCACCGAGGAACGCCTCCGCGACGCGATCTCACCGCGCACCGTGCTGCTCGTGTTCGGTGTCCTGCTGCTGCAGCTGGGTTTCATCCTTTCGTATGTCGGGGCCTTCCACAGTCCGTCGCCGCATGGCATCAAGCTCGCCGTCGTCGGTCCACAAGCGACGGTCGAACAGCTGAACGAGATCTCTGGCTCGCCTGTGAAAGCCTCCGTCGCCGCCAGCGAGGACGAGGCCCGGCAGCGCATCATGGACCGCGACGCCGCCGCCGGATTCGTGCTCGATCCGAGCGGTACCAAGGACACCGTGCTGGTCGCGTCCGCGGGCGGGCCCGCACTGGCGACCGCTGTGCAGGAGGTGTTGACGAAGGTCGACGCCACCCAGGGGCGAACCGTGGACGTCGTCGACATCGCCGCCCCGCAGGTAGGTGACGGGCGTGCGCTGACCGGCTTCTACGCGGTGATCGGCTGGCTCGTCGGCGGGTATCTCGCCGCGGCGGCGCTGGGCATCGCGAAGGGCTCGAGGCCCGCGACGCTCCGCCGCACCGTCGTCCGGCTCGGCGCGATGGTGCCCTACGCGATCGTGTCCGGGCTCGGCGGCGCGCTGATCCTCGACCAGTGGCTGGGCGCGCTGGACGGGAAGTTCCTGCAGCTGTGGTGGGTCGGCGCGCTGCTGACGTTCACCGCCGCCACCGTGACGATGGCGCTGCAGGTGCTGTTCGGGGTGATCGGCGTCGGCGTCACGGTGCTGATCTTCGTGATCCTCGGCAACCCGAGCGCCGGTGGCGCCTACCAGTCCGAGCTGCTGCCCGGTTTCTGGCGCGCCATCGGCGGCGCGCTGCCGAACGGCGCCGGCGTGGAGGCGCTGCGGAACTTCACCTACTTCGACGGGCACGCGACGCTGCGCCCGCTGCTGGTGATCGCGATCTGGGCGGTGGCCGGGCTGGCCATCACCCTGATCGCGTCCGCCTTGCGCCTCCACTACCGCCTCGACGACCACGTGTTCAAAAACGAGACCTGACGATCAAGTGCCGGTCGGCACCGGCTGTGGCAGCGGATCGCAGGTGACGTCCGCGCGGTTACCCGGTTTGCGCGCCGGCAGGGCGCCGGTCAGCAGGTAGTCCGCGATCTTGTCGTCCACGCAAGCGTTTCCGCGCGGGGTGATCGCGTGGCTGGTGCCGCCGGGTTCGCCGATCAGCACCGCCCCGGGGAAACGTTTGCGCACCTCCAGGCTGCCCTCGTACGGCGTGGCCGCGTCGAGCGTTTCGTCGATCATCAGCACGCTGTCCACGCCACGGCCGTCGACGTTCACGGGTTTGCCCGCCTTCGCCGGCCAGTACACGCACGGAGCGTTGTACCAGGCGTTCAGCCAGGTGAAGTACGGCGCCTGCGTGAAGGTGCGCCAGTTGTCCGCGCGCCACTTGTTCCAGTTCGTCGGCCACTGCACGTCCGTGCACTGCACCGCGAGGTACACCGCGTAACCGTTGTCGTCGCCGTACCCGCCGAAGGCCTCGAACAGCGACTTCATCGTCTGCCAGTCACCCTGGTTGACGAACTTCGCGAACGCGTCGCCGAGCGTGGGCCAGCGCAGCTGGTAGTACCCCGCCTGGAGGAACACGTCGAGCCATTCGTCGGGCCCGATCACGCCGCCCGCCGGCTGCGCGGTGATCTTCGCGAGCTGCTCGTCGAACACCCGTTGCACCGCCTCGGCCGTGGTGCCGAGGTGGTACACCGAGTCGTACTTCGCCACCCAGCCGAACCAGATGCCGAGGTTGCGGTCGAAACCGAGGTCCTGGTTCAGGTTCGCCTGGTAGAAGACGTTCCGCGGGTCCACCGTGCTGTCCAGCACCATCCGCCGCACCCGGTGCGGGAACAGCGTCCCGTACACCTGGCCCAGGTAGGTGCCGTAGGAGTAGCCGTAGAAGTTCACCTGCTGCGCCCCGAGCGCGGCGCGGATGGAATCCATGTCCCGCACCGTGTCCACCGTCTTCATGTGCTGCAGCAGATCGGGATCGTTGTTCTTGGCGCAGTCCTGCGCGTAATTCCGCGAGCGCTGCAGCCAGGTCTGCTCCAGCTGCGGCGTCAGGGGCAGGTAGTTCGGCCGGTTGTAGTCGGCGTACGTCGGGTCGCACGAAAGCGCCGGCTTGCTCGTACCCACGCCGCGCGGGTCGAAACCGATCCAGTCGTAGGCGTCGCCCGCGTGGTTCGGCAGTTTGCCGCCGCGCGCCGCGAGGTACAGCCCCGAGCCGCCGGGGCCGCCCGGGTTCGTGAGCATGACGCCCTGGTACTGCGCATCGGGGACCTTGTGCCGGATCCGGCCGACGGCGAGCTGGATCTTCTTGCCGGACGGGTGGTCGTAGTCCAGTGGCACGGTGAGGTAGCCGCATTCCCCGCCGGCGGCGACGAGGGTGGGGTCCGTGCACGGGCCCCACGTGATCGGCTCGGCCGCCACTGCGGTGGCGGGGAGCGCGGTCGCGATCGAAGCCGCGGCGCATACTGCCGCGGCCAGCGCTGCGAGACGTTTCACGCAGGCGAACACTAGCCTCGCTTCGAGTTGTCCACACCCGTCGGAAGTAGGAATTTCCGTTACGCTGAACGGAAAACGGGAAGGGGTACCGGATGAACGACACCCGCCCGCTGCCCGGTGGGGACGCCGAGGCCCTGCTCGCGGAGGCGCGTAAGGCCTTGTGGGTGATGGTCGGCTTCCTCGCCGTGCTGTGGGTGGTGCAGATCGTCAACGCGGCCACCGGGTACCGGCTCGCGATGGCCTACGGTATCCGGCCGCGGGACCTCGGCTCGCTGCCGGAGATCTTCACCGCCCCGTTCCTGCACTTCAGCTGGTCGCACATCGAGGGGAACTCGGGGCCGTTCTTCATCTTCGGCTTCCTCGCCGCCTACCGCGGGGTGCGCAAGTTCCTCGGCGTGACCGCGCTGATCTTCGTCGCCAGCGGGCTCGGCGCGTGGTTCACCGCCGGCACCGGCACGGTCGGGGCCGGTGCCAGCGGGATCGTGTTCGGCTATTTCGGGTACATCATCGTGCGCGGGCTGTTCGACCGGCGGCCGATCGATCTCGTGATCGGACTGGTGATGGCGTTGTGCTTCGCCTACCAGTTCTCGCTGCTGATCCCGGCAGGCGAGGGCATCGGCTGGCAGGCGCACCTGTTCGGTTTCGTCGCCGGGGTGGTCGGCGGGTGGCTCTTCCGGGAGCGCCGGCCCAAACCACAGGTCGAGGCCGGGCCGACCACCACCCTGCTGCCCCCTACGCCCGATAAGCCTGCGTGAGCTTCGCGTACGCCACGATGTTGTCCTCGTAGTTCCGCGTCGCCCGGTCGTAGGCGCCGCCGCAGGTGATCATCCGCAGCTCGGGCCCCGCGGTGTCGCCGTAGACCTCGTCGGTGGGGAACGCGGTCTTCGAGTATTCGGCGACGCGGTAGACCGTGAAAACGGCGGTGATCCCGTCCGCGCGGTGCACGATCGCGGTGTCCCCGGATTTCACGTCCTTCAACCGGGAGAACGGGCCGTCCACGTGGTTGTAGTTCACGTGCGCGGCGAGTACCGCGGGCCCGGTCTGGCCTGGCGCGGGGCCGCCGGTGAACCAGCCGGTGGTCCGCGCGTCCTTCGGCACCTCGAGCGCGCCGTCACCGGTCAGTCCCAGGTCGACGATCGGCCCGGTGCTGACGTCGATCGCCGGAACCTCCAAAGTGTCCGGACGCGACTGGGGCAGCGGCCCGTCGACCGTGGCGGGCGCGGCGCTCGTGGTCGTGCCCGGGGTGGTGATCACCGTCGGCGCGGTGGACGTGCGCGGCTGACCGCCGCAGGCGGTGAGGGTGGCGCCGATGGCCGCGACCGCGAGCCACCGGCGCCAGCGGAGCCCGGTCATCGATTCGCGCGCCGCCGCACCACGACGGTGGTCACCGCGCCACCACCCAGCACCAGCGCGCCGAGCGCGATCGCGGCGCCGTTGCCGGAGTCGCCGCCGTCACCGCCGCCGGTGTCCACCCCGCCGACCGGCTTGACCTGCACCTGCGCGCTGGTCGACTTCTTGGTGGTGCTGCTGGGTTTCTGCGTGGTGGTCTTCGTGGTGGCCGGCGCCTCGGTGGTGACCGGCGCTTCGGTCGTCGTAGTGGTCTGGCCGCCGCTCGGCCGGTGGGGAAGGCTTTCGCAGGCGATGCCGTCGTTGTCGTCGCCGTCCAGGCCATTCGGGTCGGAGGGATCCTGGTCGTAAACGGCCTGCGCGTCTTCCTGGTATTGGAAGTCGCGGCAGTCGAGATCGGCCGATGGTGCCGCGAAAACGACGGGAGCCGAGCCCAGCATGGCGATACCGGCCACTGCGACGGTACCGAGCACACGGCTGATCATGCGCATGAGGAAGTCCTTTTCCGGGTGATCAAAGACAATTCAGCCGCTTTGTCGCTTCCGGAAAAAGGAATGTTACCGGCAAATTCACGGAAACTTTTTCTCCCGAACACCGCTTGGTGCGGATATTGCTCACCGGGTGATCCCCGCGAAGAGATCGTTTTCCGGGAGCGTGACCGGGACCAGTGCGCGGGCGAGGAAGTAGTCCTCCGTGGGCCATACCTCGCGTTCGAGTTCGCGGGGGTGCGCCATGAATCCCGTTTCCGGATCGACCTGCGTGGCGTGCGCCAGCAATGCCCTGTCGCGCACCGCGAAGTAGTCCGCGCACGGAATCCTTGTCGTGACGGGAAGTTTCGGCGGCGGCAGTTCGGTGAGCAGTGGGCCCATTTCCGATTTCATCCCGCGTTCGGTCATCGCTTCGTGCAAGGCTTGGAACCAGTCGCGGGTGAAGACCGAGAAGTAGTACAGCTTCGCCACTTCCGCCGGAGTTCCCGCCACCGCGTCGAAAGCCGCGACTGCCACCTCGTGCGTGCGGATGTGGTCGGGATGGGGATATCCGCCCGTCTCGTCATAGGTGATCAGCACGTCCGGCCGGAACTCCTCGATCTCCTCGACCAGTCGCGCGACGGCCCTTTCCAAGGGCTCGCGGGCGAAGGAGTCTTCGGGCAGTTCGCCGGACATCCCCGAGTCGACGAAGCCGAGAAAGCGTTGGCGCACACCGAGGATCTCGCGCGCAGCGGCCATTTCGCGGCGGCGCACCGCGGCCAGGTCCGCCCGGATTTCGGGCCGGTCCATCGCCGGGTTCAGGACGTCGCCGCGTTCACCTCCGGTGCAGGTGACGATCAGAACCTCGGCGCCTTCTGCCGCGTAGCGCGCGGTGGTCGCCGCGCCCTTGCTGGACTCGTCGTCGGGGTGTGCGTGGACGGCCATCAGCCGCATCAGAACCTCCTCGGGAACAGGGTGGCCGGTCCGAGCGCGAGCACGGAAAGCCCGAGCGCGAACCAGAAAGCCGGCGCGAAGCCGTGCGCCTGCAGGACGGTGACCAGCAGCGCGGTGCCCACCGAGCCGCCGACCCGGTTGAGCACGTTGACCACGCCCGCGGCCTGGTGCACCTGCTCGCGCGGCACCGAGGCGTACACGGCGGCCATGCTCGGCGCGGTGGTTGCGCCGAGGCCGATTCCCCTGACCAGCAAGGAAACCGTGAGCAGCCACGTCGGCGCGTCCTGGGTGAACGCGACCGTGCCGAGTAAGGCGAGCGCGATGCCGGTGAGCAGGACGTTGCGCGGCCCGACGCGTTCGGCGATCCGGCCGGCGAACAGCATGGCCACGGCGCTGCCCAGCGCCTGCGGGACGAGCAGCAGCCCGGCCCGGAACGCGTCCATGTTCTGCTGGAAGTACAAGGGCAGCAACAACATCGAGCTGTACAGGGACGCGCCGAGCAGGAAGGTGCTGCCGCTCGCGACGGCGAACCCGCGCCGGGCGAACAATCTCGGGTTCAGCAGCGGGTCACGTCGCCGCAGGGCATGCACCCCGTACCCGGTCAACGCCGCGACACCGGCGACCAAGGCGACCGAATTCCCCGCGCTCAAGCCGAAAACCAGCGCCGCCAGCCCCGGTGAGAACAGCGCGAGCCCGATCGCGTCGAGCCGTTTACCCGGCTGCCGCTCGGATGCCGGGAGCACGCGCGCCGCGGCCACCAGCGTCACGACGCCGATCGGGACGTTGATCAGGAACATCCAGTGCCAGTCCAGGTTCCGGACGATCGCCCCGCCGAGCACCGGGCCCAGCACCGGCGCGAAGGTGGCGGGCAGCGTGACCAGCCCGATGAGCCTGCCGAGCCGGGGCCCGGCGGCCCGCGCGAACAGCGCCTGCCCGATCGGCTGCATCATGCCGCCGCCGAGGCCCTGCAGGATGCGGAACACGATCAGCGCCGGCGCCGACCAGGCCAGCCCGCACAGCGTCGACCCCGCGGTGAACAACGCCACCGAGACCATCCACATCGTCTTGCCGCCGAAGCGTTCGGCGGCCCAGCCGGACAACGGGATCACCGTCGAGACCGCGAGCAGGTAGCCCGTCGCGACCCAGCCGACGGTGCTCAGCGGGCTGTCCAGGTCCCGCGCCACCGACGGCAGGCCGACGTTGACGATCGTCGTGTCCAGCAGGGCCAGCACGGCGCCGCAGATCAGCACCCAGGCCATCCGCAGGAGTGAGCGGTCGGTCGCCGCAGTTTTTAGCATGGACATAAAGTTATGTCACACCTAAAACTAGGTCAAGCATATTTAGTTGGTAGACTGGCGGGCATGCTCAGGGAGCTCAAGAAGCAGCAGACCCGCCAGGCGATCTCCGATGTCGCCACCAGGCTGTTCATCGAGCACGGGTTCGACGAGGTGACCATCGCGCAGGTCGCCGCCGCCGCGGAAGTCGCGAAAATGACGGTCACGAACCACTTCCCGCGCAAGGAGGACCTCGTCTTCGACGTGCACGAGGAGTTCGCGGCGCGGCTGGCGGCCAGGGTTTCGCCGCCGGTGGTCGAAACAGCGCGCGAGGCCTACTTCGAGGCCCTCGCGCGGCACGACGCGCTGCTCGGCTTCTCCGGGCGGGACTTCGCGCACATGATCGTGTCGAGCCCCGTGCTGCTGGCCCGGCTGCGCGAGATGCACGACGAGCAGGAGGCCACGCTGGCCGCGTCGCTGGCGTCCGATTTGGACGGTGTGACGGCGAAGGCCGCCGCCGCGCAGATCGCGGGCGCGCACAGGCTGTTGTTCCACGAGGTGCTGCGCCGCACGGCGGGCGGCCAGCGCACGGCCACCATCGTCAAGGCACTCGAACCCGAGGCGCGGCGAGTGTTCGAGCTACTGGAGTCAGGGTTGGGAGCGGTGGCCTAGCCGGTCTCGGCGATCGCGCGGCTGGCGTTCCGGGAAGTCGCCGTCACCACGCGCCCTCCGCTCTCGGGTGGGCGGGCGACGGAAGCGCCGCCGTGTAAGCGGGCGGTCTACGCGCGTTCGCGGGAGGACGGGGTGAACTCGGTGAGCGCCGTGCTCGGAGGCGCCGCCAACCCACGGCCGTCGGACGCGCTCGCGGCGAGGCAGGCGGCGGGTGAGGCGTTCACCGGGCTGCTGCTCGGGCTCGGCGCGGTCGCGTTGCTGGTCGGCGGGGTCGGGGTGGCGAACACGATGGTGATCTCGGTGCTGGAACGCCGGGCGGAGATCGGGTTGCGCCGTTCGCTCGGGGCGACGCGCGGGCAGATCCGCCTGCAGTTCCTGGCGAAGTCGGTGTTGCTGTCGGCACTCGGCGGGATCAGCGGCGCGGTGCTCGGCTCGGCGGTGACCATTGGATAAGCGCTGTACCAAGGCTGGCTGACCGCGGTTCCACTTTGGGCGGTCGCGTCGTGGCGACGCTGCTGATCGGCACCCTCGCCGGGTGGTATCTGGCGATCCGCGTCTCGTACCTGTCGTCGACGGCAGCGCTGGCCACACCGCGCGGACACTCAGGACATCTGACCTGTTTTTCGGGTCACGTGTCCTGGAACCCGGCGGCCGGCCTCCGGTTTCGCTAGGGTCGGACGGGTGTCGGTGCGTGAGCTGGTCGTGCTCGGGACCGCGAGCCAGGTGCCCGGTCGCGAGCGGAACCACAACGGCTACCTGTTGTTGTGGGATGGTCAGGGATTCCTGTTCGACCCCGGGGAGGGCACGCAGCGGCAGATGCTGCTGGCCGGGGTTTCCGCGTCGGCGATCGACCGGATCTGCATCACCCACTTCCACGGCGATCACTGCCTCGGCCTGCCGGGGGTGATCCAGCGGATGTCGCTGGACGGCGTGCTCCATCCGGTCTACGCCCACTATCCGGGCTCCGGTCAGGAGTTCTTCGACCGGCTGCGGCACGCGAGCGTCTTCCACGACACGACGAACGTGGTGGAGGAACCGATCTCGGACGACGGCACGATCGCCGAGGGTGAGTTCGGCCAGCTGCGGGCGCGACGGCTGGACCATCCGGTGGACTCGTTCGGCTACCAGCTGATCGAGCCCGGCGGCCGCCGGATGCTGCCGGAGTTGCTGGCGAGGTTCGGGATCACCGGCCCGGAGGTCGGCCAGCTGCAACGCACCGGCTCGTTGCGGTTCGGCAGCCGGGTGGTCAGCGTCGAGCAGGTCAGCGTGGTGCGCAAGGGACAGCGGGTGGCTTTCGTGATGGACACCCGGCTCTGCGACGGCGTCTACGACCTCGCCGACCGGGCGGACCTGCTCGTGATCGAGTCGACCTTCCTGTCCGGCGAGGCCGCGCTCGCCGAGGAGTACGGCCACCTCACCGCGCGCCAGGCGGCGCAGGTGGCGGCGGAGAGCAAGGCGAGCAAGCTGGTGCTCACGCATTTTTCCCAGCGCTACGACGATCCGACGCTCTTCTACGAGGAGGCGGCCGAGGTTTTCGGCGGGGAGATCGTGGTGGCCGCGGACCTGAGCCGCGTCACGGTGCCGCGGCGCAAATAGCGCCGAGAGGGAAGGCGCGGCCTGCCGAGTAGCGGCGGAACAGAGAACCTCGGCAGGCCGCGCGAAGCAGTGTCAGGACGCGCTCAGCCGCTCCTCCTGGAGACCGGCGACGTGGAGGCGCGGCCGGGTCTTCAGCGCCTCCCGCAACCGGTCGTTCTCCGCTTGGAGTTCCTGGAGCAGCCGGTGCTGTTCGCGCTCCGGCACTGCCGGCATCGGGGTGGGTTCGTAGCGCTGCGCCAGTTCCCGCGCGTCGGCCGGGATCTGGACGCGCGCCGCCCTGTCGCGTTCCGCGCGGCCGAGCATCCTGGCCAGCCGCCGGGTGTCGGTGGCCACGATCCGCGTGCGGCCGAGAATCTTGTGCCGCAACGGGTCTTCGAGGCTGTCGAGGCACACGTCGGGCAGGTACGTGCGCATCGTGCCGGCGGGCAGCGCGTGCGCTTTGCCGACCATCTCGTTGAACCCGGCCTCGACGGTCTCGTCCAGCAGGAAGGCGCTGCCGAGGCCGACCAGATGCCAGGTGATCTCCCTGGCCCACCGGTCGAACTCCTCGAACGGCCGCTTGCCCTGGCTGATCATGTACACCGGGCCGCGCCGGGTTTCGTCGGCGAGGTAGTCCATCAGATCCGGCAGGTGGTTCGCGGTGACCCACTGCGGTCCGGGCGCCATCTCGGTGCGCCCGTCCATCGCCGTCAGCTCACCCAGCAACCCGCGAAGCACGCTGGGCACCGACATACAACGGTTGTACGGGGCCTCGCCGATCGCGGTCACGTCGTCCCGCGTCTCGATTTCCGCCCACAGCCAGCCGGGTTCGGCCGGCTGCTCCAGGACGGTGAACGTGGTACGCCAGACGTCGCGCGGTTGCGCGTCCGGATGCTGGCGCCGCCATTGGTAGAACTCGCCCGCGCCGCACCGGTCCCGCCGGATCGTGACCAGGTCGTCGTGGTCGAGCAGGTAGTGCCCCTGGCGGCCGGCGTCGAGGTGGATCTCCTTGCTGGCCAGCCACCGGCCGAGGTGCTCGACGACCGTGCCGAGGAGTTCCTGCCCCGGGGCGAGCCGCAGGAAGGACCGGAAACCGACAGCCATCGCCGCCTCCCACCGATTGAGGAGTATTGAAACCGCTGTGCCGTACAGTGAATCAGGTTTGCAGACCGGCGGGTAACGAGTCAAGGGCCATTGCCCCACCCCGCCTTGATCGCCGGCCGTCGTGGCGCTCTTCGCCGCGGTGTGGTCCGGCTGTACGCGGCCACCGGAAGGGGCTGTGACTTTCCCCGGTCCGCCGATGTTCAGCGCGTTCATCCCGATTTTCGGCACCCGGCGTGCTGGAATGGCGAAGATCGTCGTCGTGCTGGTGGCCGGGTTGCTCCCGGTCCGCGCTCCGGAGGGGAAACGGTGAAGCTCACCCACAAAATGTTGCTGTCACTGGTGTTCACGGTCGTCGCCGCCTTGGTGGTGGCGTGGCAGACCGGGGCGCTGAAGGGCGCCGCGGGCAGTCCGCCCGCGTCCGCCAGCTCCGCAGGCGCCGAGCTGACGGAGCTGAAAGTGCAGGCGCGCGGCGGCATGGGCGGGTACTCGCGCGAGAAGTTTCCCCACTGGGCAACGGTTTCCGGGTCCTGCGACACGCGCGAGACGGTGCTGAAGCGGGACGGGCAGAACGTGGTGACCACTTCGGACTGCTCGCCGACCTCGGGCACCTGGCACAGCCCGTACGACGGCGGCACCTGGACGAAGTCGTCCGATGTGGACATCGACCACACCGTCCCGCTCGGCCAGGCGTGGGAGAGCGGCGCCGCGTCGTGGACCACCGACCAGCGCAAGGCGTTCGCCAACGACCTCACCCGGCCGCAGCTGAAGGCCGTCACCGACAACGTGAACCAGGCCAAGAGCGACAAGGCGCCGGACGAGTGGAAGCCGCCGCTGCAGACCGACTGGTGCGCCTACGCGACCGACTGGATCACGGTGAAGCACTACTACCAGCTGACGGTCACCGACGCGGAGAAGTCGGCGTTGACCGACATGCTCAACTACTGCTGACCGATGAGTTTCCGTGGTGGCGCGGGTCAACCGGGGTAACAGACCGAAATCCCCAGGGAGCCCCGATGCCCACGAACATCTTCGTCAACCTCGCCGTCGCCGACCTGCCGAAGTCGATCGAGTTCTTCACGCGGCTCGGCTACTCGTTCAACCCGCAGTTCACCGACGAAAACGCGGGCTGCCTCGTCATCAGCGACACCATCTACGCGATGCTGCTGACCAAGCCGTTCTTCAGGAACTTCACCAAGAAGGAGATCGCCGACTCGGCCACCACCGCCGAGGCGATCATCGCGCTGAGCACGGACAGCCGCGCGGAGGTCGACGCGCTGGTGGACAAGGCACTGGCCGCGGGCGGCACCGAGCCGGGCGAGCCGAGCGACATGGGCTTCATGTACAGCCGGGCCTTCGAGGACCTCGACGGCCACATCTTCGAGGTGCTCTACATGGACCCCGCGCACGTCGAGCAGCAGTAGGCCGGGCTTGCATCCGGCGGCCTCCCCTGGGGGTAGGCCGCCGGATGCTGTCTGTCAGGCCTTGGCGAACGACGTGCTGACGTCGATGGCGTTGCGGAGAGTCTGGTAGACGACGCAGTAGCGCTCGGTGAGCTTCTCCAGCGTCGCGAGCTGCTCGGCATCGGCGTCGGTGTCGAGGTCGAAGCCCAGCCGGATTTCGCGGAAGCCGACCGGGGCGGCCTTGTCCACGCCGAGGGTGCCGCGGAAGTCCAGGTCACCCTCGGCGGTGATCTTTCCGCCGCGGATCTCCAGGCCGAGTGACGTCGCGACCGCGCGCAGGGTCACCCCGGCGCACGCGGCGAGTGCGTCGAGCAGCATGTCGCCCGAGCAGGCCAGGCTGCCGTCGCCGCCCGCGGCCGGGTGCAGACCGGCCTCGACCAGCGCCTGGCCCGTCTGCACGCGGCAGGACACGCCGAGCGCGTCCAGCTCGGCCTCCGAACGCATGGTGACGACGGCGCTCTCCGGTGCCTCGCGGTACTTGTCCTTCAGCGGCGCCTGCAGTTCCCGGAGCTGGTTGGTGTCCATGACCCGAGCATGACTGCCGTCACGCGGTTCATCAAGATCTCGGCAAGATCGGCCCGCCGCGTGTCAGGGCGGCGTGTGCGCCCCGCCCCCGGGCTCTGCACGCGGTTTTCCCTGGAGTTCTGCCGAGAACGAAGGAGGAGACCGTGACACTGGCCGAGCTGCTACCGAGTGTGGGTGCCTGCGGGGAGCCGCCGCTGGAGGAGGACCTTTGGCCCGCGGGCACCGGGTTCGCGGCCGGGGGTGACCTGCTGTTCGCGGGCGTGGCGATGACCCAGCTCGCCGCCCGGTTCGGCACCCCGTGCCAGCTGCTGGACGAGAACGAGGTGCGGCGCCGCGCGCGGGCGTTCCAGGCGGCGCTGCCCGAGGCCGAGATCGCGTTCGCGGGTAAGGCGTTGCCGTGCCGCGCGGTGTTCCGGTGGCTGTCCGCGGAGGGCCTGTCGGTGGACGTCTGCTCGGCCGGGGAGCTGGCGTGCGCCTTGTCGGCGGGGGTGCCCGCCGAGCGGATCCTGTTCCACGGCAACGTGAAAACGGCCGAAGACTTGAAGGCCGCGGTGTCCGCCGGTGTCGGCCGAATTGTGCTCGACTCGTTCGACGAGATCGAGCAGCTCGGCGCGCTGGCGATCGCGCAGCCGGTGTTGATCCGGGTGATCCCGGACGTGGACGCGCACACGCATCCGGCGATCACCACCGGCACGGCCGGGCAGAAGTTCGGTTTTCCGCTCGGCTCGGTGCCCCGCGCTGTCGAGCGGGTGCTGGCGCATCCGGGCCTGCGCCTGGCCGGTCTGCATTGCCATATCGGCTCGCAGGTCCGCTCCGTCGCGGCGTACGAGGAGGCCGCCCGCCGGATGTCGAGGCTGCTTCGCGCGTTGCCGGTGCGGGTCGAGCAGCTCGACCTCGGTGGCGGTTTCGCGGCCCCGTACCTGCCGGGGGAGCGGCCGTTCGATCTGGCCGGATTCGTGCAGCGCATCCGTGCGGCGGTGAACTACGAGTGCGCGCGGCCCCCGAAGCTGACCCTCGAGCCGGGCCGTTCGATCGTCGCCAACGCGGGCGTGACGCTGTACCGTGTGATCACCGTCAAGCCCGGTTTCGTCGCCGTGGACGGCGGGATGAGCGACAACCCGCGGCCAGCGCTGTACGGCGCCCGCTACACCGCGCGGCTCGTCGGCCGGCATACGAGGGCGAAGCGCCGCACGATGACCGTGGTGGGCAGGCATTGCGAAGCCGGCGACATTCTCGCTGCCGACGTGCAGCTCCCCGAGGACATCCACGCCGGCGACCTGCTGGCCGTGCCCGTCACCGGCGCCTACCACCACGCGCTCGCGTCGAACTACAACCTCGTCGGCCGCCCGCCGCTGATCGGCGTGCGCGACGGCGAAGCTCGCACGCTGGTGCGGCGGGAGACGGAGGAGGACCTGCTGCGCCGGGATGTGGGTTGAGGTTTTCCTAAGCCGCGACCTCGCTCGAGCGCCACTCCGCCGCCACGCGCAGGAACAGGTCGTTCTCCGCGGGGCCGCCGATCGTGACCCGGCAGCCGTCGGGCGCGTACGGGCGGACCAGCAGGCCGGACCGCTGGCAGGCGGCGGCGAAATCCCCGGTGCGTCCGGCCAGGGGCAGCCAGACGAAGTTCGCCTCCGTCTCCGGCACCTGCCAGCCCTGCTCGATCAGTCCACTTCGGACTCTCGTGCGTTCGCCGACCACCGCGGAAACCCTGGCGCGCATGGCATCTTCGCAGCGCAGCGACTCGATGGCGGCCAGCTGGGCGATGGTGGACACCCCGAACGGCACGGCGCATTTGCGGAGGGCGGCGGCCACCGGCGGATGCGCGATCGCGTAACCCACCCGCAGCCCCGCCAGCCCGTACGCCTTGGAAAACGTTCGCAGCAAACAAAGATTCGCGTGCGCGGCGAACAGGTCGAGCCCGTTGACCACCTCGGGATCGCGCACGAACTCGACGTAGGCCTCGTCGAGCACCACGAGCACGTCCTCCGGGATCCGGCCGAGGAAGTCCGAGAACTCGGCGCGCCGCACGGCAGGCCCGGTCGGATTGTTCGGCGAACACACCAACACGAGCTTCGTGCGTTCGGTGACCGCGTCCGCCATCGCGGGCAGGTCCAACGCCGCGGCCGGCGTCAGCGGCACCTCCACCTGCGTCGCGCCGGCGATCCGCGTGACGATCGGGTAAGCCTCGAACGACCGCCACGGGTACACGACCTCGTCCCCGAGCTGCGCCACCGACTGCACGATCTGTTGCAGCACACCGACACTGCCGGTGCCCACGGCAAGGGTCTCGGCTGGCACGGACAGGTGCCGCGCCAGCTCCGCCGTGAGCTCCGTGGCCGCGAGATCCGGGTAGCGGTGCAGGTTCGTGGCCGCCGCCGTCGCGCGCTCCAGCACACCGGGAAGCGGCGGGAACGGGTTCTCGTTGCTGGACAGTTTCACCAGCCCGGAGAGCGCTTTCCCCGGGGTGTACACCGGAATGTCGTCGAGCACCGGCCGGATTCGTGGGTACATCGTCAGCTCCCGAAGGCCTCGAGCGCGGCCTGTTTGAACACGCGGCTCGAGATCGCGTTGAAGTGGTTGCGCTTGCCGAGCGAGACGAACGGCGCGCCGAGGCTTTCCGCGAAAGCGGCCGCGTCTCCCGCGAGTTCGTCGGCGTCCCCGGCGGCGAACAACACCGGCACGGGCGGCTCGCCCGCCAGCCGCCGCCCGGCCATGCCGTCGATGCACGGCTGGAGATCGTCATTGCCCGGCAAGGCTTCCAGTACACGTTCGAAGTCCGCCCTCGACGCCGTGCCGCCGCCGAGGCCGCCGATCACCAGCCGCCGCACACGCCCGGCGCGCGCCAGTTCCCAGCCGACGATCCCGCCCATCGAATAGGTCACGACGTCCACTGTGGTCAGTCCGGCGGCGTCGAGCACCGCGGCCATGTCGGCCGCGAGCTGCTCCGGCGTGAAGCCCGCGCGCGGCCTGTCGCTCTGCCCGTGCCCGCGCAGATCCGCCACCACCGCGCCGGGGAACACCCGCCCCCAGCCCGGCGCGGTCCAGTTGTGCCTGCTGTCCGAGGCGAACCCGTGGATCAGCAACACGGCCTGGCTGCCGCCGTCGTACCAGATCTTGCAGCCGTCGCCCGCGATCGCGTACACGCTCAGTCCTCCGGTGGGGTCAGCCGGACCCGCCGGGCCGGCTTCTTCTCCTTGGGCACGGTGCCCACGATGCCCGCCTTGTCGTCGTCGACGACGAAGGTCACGAGCGGCTCGCCGACCGCGAGCTCCTCGTCCTCGCCGACGTGCAGCCGCAGGATCTTGCCGGACTGCGGCGACGGGATCTCGATGGCCGCCTTCGTGGTCTCCACTTCCAGCAGGGGCGCGTTGCGCTCGACGAACTCCCCCTCGGAGACCAGCCATTCCAGCACTTTCGCGCTGATCAGGCCCTCACCGAGGTCGGGCAGCGGGAACGTCACTTCAGCCACGGCGGTACTCCAGCACGGTCTGCACGGCGGTCAGGATGCGGTCGATACTCGGCAGGTACTCGTCCTCCAGCGCACCGGACGGATAGGGCACGTCGTAGCCCGTCACGCGCTGCACAGGCGCGCGCAGGGTGTCGAAGCAGCGTTCACTCACCAGCGTGGAAACCTCCGCGCCGAGGCCGGCCGTCAGTGGCGCTTCGTGCACCACGACGGCACGTCGCGTGCGGCCGACCGACTCGGCGAGCCCGTCGGCGTCGATCGGTTTGAGCCAGCGCAGGTCCAGCACCTCGAGTTCGACGTCGTCCTCGGCGGCCAGCTCCGCGGCCTGCAGGCAGCGGGGAACCATTGCGCCCCAAGCGATCAGCGTCGCGTGCTTGCCCGGCCGCGCGACCCGGCTCGTGCCGGGCGGAGGCGTGTCCACCGGCTCGTTCGGGTCGAACAGCTCGCGGTTCCAGTAGCGCGCCTTGGGTTCCATGAAGATCACCGGGTCCTCGTCGGCGATCGACTGGCGCAGCAGGTGGTATCCCTCGGCCACCGTCGACGGCGACGCCACCTTCAACCCCGGCACGTGCGCGAACAGCGCCTCCAGGCTTTCGCCGTGGTGCTCCGGGGCGCGGATGCCGCCGAAACTGGGCAGCCGCAACGTGACCGGCATCGAAACGGCGCCGCGGCTGCGGTAGTGCATCCGCGCCACCTGGTTCACGATCTGGTCGATCGCGGGGTAGCCGAACCCGTCGAACTGGATCTCCGGCACCGGCCGCCAGCCCGCGAGCGCGAGGCCGACCGCCATGCCCATGATCCCGGACTCGGCCAGCGGCGTGTCGAACACACGGTCTTCGCCGAACTTGGCCTGCAGGCCGTCGGTCACCCGGAACACGCCGCCCAGCCCGCCGACGTCCTCGCCGAACACCAGCACCCGCTCGTCGTCATCCAGCGCGTGCTGGAGCGCGAGATTCAGCGCCTGCTGCAAGGAAAACTCAGGCATCGGCCCATTCCTTCCACGCCCGCCGCTGCGCCAGCAGCGCCTTGGTCGGCTCCCGGTACACGAAGTCGAACAGCTCCTCGCCCGGCCGGTCACCCATCGCGGTGAGTGCCTCGCGGACCTGCCTGGTGACCTCGGCCGCGTGCTGTTCCGCTTCCGCCACAACGCTTTCCGGCAGCTGCGCCGCCGCGCGCGTCAGCGGGTCGCGCTCGGCCCACTCCTGCTCCTCGGCCAGCGTGCGGTAGCGGCCGGGATCGTCCGAAGTGGAGTGTGGGCCCATCCGGTAGGTCATGGCCTCGATGACAGTCGGGCCCTCTCCGGCGCGGCCGCGCTCCAGCGCCGCCAGGGTGGCTTCGTGCACGGCCAGCACGTCGTTGCCGTCCACCCGCACGCCCTCGATGCCGTAGCCCTGCGCGCGAGCGGCGACCGAGCCTCCGCCCACCTGCCTGTCGGTGGGCACCGAGATCGCCCAGCCGTTGTTCTGGCAGAAGAAGATCACCGGCAGCCGGTACACGGCGGCGAAGTTCATCGCCTCGTGCACGTCCCCCTGCGAGCTCGCGCCGTCACCGAAGTACGTGAGGGCCACGCCCCGCGTGCCGTCGAGCCGGGCGCCCATCGCCCAGCCGACCGCGTGCGTCACCGGGCCGCCGACGACCGCGTTGAACGGCGCGAACCGGGAGGCCAGCGGGTCGTACATGCCGCCGTGCCAGGTGCCGAGGTGGGTGGCGAGGTAGGCGGGCAGGTCCACGCCGAGCGCGACCGCCGCGCCGAGGTCGCGGTAGTTGGGGAAGGCGAAGTCACGGGCCCGGTCCAGCGCCGCCGCGCTGCCCACCTGCGCGGCCTCCTGGCCCTTCATCGGCGCGTACCCCGGAAGCACGCCCTGGCGCTGCAGGGCGATCGCCTCCTCGTCGACGCGCCGGGCCACCAGCATCAGGCGGTGGAGTTGCGTGAGGTCCATGGGAACGAGCCTGCACAGTGTTCCGGGCGCTGGGCAACAGTGCCTGATTTCGCTGATCAGTTTGCGCGATCTGGCGACCAAGCTGCCGGATTGGCTGGTCAATTTGTCTTGTCGATCATGGTTTCGCTGACTGCTGCTCCGAACGGTGGTGCCCGCGCTGGAAACCTGCTATGGGTCCCCGGCTAAGCTGTATCTACTTCCCGAAACGCGACAGATGAGGTGGCAACAAGCGTGTCCGAGACCACGCCGAACGTGCCTGACCGCCCAGCGCTGGACGGTCTGGATGCCAAGTGGGCGGACCAGTGGGAGCGGACCGGCGTATACCGGTTCGAAGCTCCCGGTGAGCGCAGCGCGGTGTTCTCCATCGACACCCCGCCGCCGACCGTCAGCGGGTCGCTGCACGTAGGCCACGTCTTCTCCTACACGCACACCGACGTCATCGCGCGGTTCCAGCGGATGCGGGGCAAGCGCGTCTTCTACCCGATGGGCTGGGACGACAACGGCTTGCCCACCGAGCGCCGGGTGCAGAACTACTACGGCGTGCGGTGTGACCCGTCGCTGCCGTACGACCCGGACTACCAGGCGCCCGAGCCGATGGTGAAGAAGGGCGAGCGCCCGGTCCAGGACATCTCGCGCCGCAACTTCATCGAGCTGTGCGAGCTGCTGACCGCGGAGGACGAGAAGGCCTTCGAGGAGACGTGGCGTCACCTCGGCCTGTCGGTCGACTGGTCGCTGACGTACACCACGATCGGCACGTACGCCCAGCGCGTCTCGCAGCGCGCGTTCCTGCGGCTGCTCGGCCGCGGCGAGGCGTACCAGGCCGAAGCGCCGACGCTGTGGGATGTCGGTTTCCGCACCGCGGTCGCGCAGGCCGAGCTGGAGGACCGTGAGCACGCGGGCGCGTGGCATCGCGTCGCCTTCCATGGTCCCGAGGGCCCGGTGTACATCGAGACCACCCGGCCCGAGCTGTTGCCCGCCTGTGTCGCGCTGATCGCGCACCCGGACGACGAGCGTTACCAGGGCCTGTTCGGCAAGACGGTCACCTCGCCGGTGTTCGGCGTCGAGGTGCCGGTCGTGGCGCACCGCGCGGCGGAGATGGACCGTGGCGCCGGCATCGCGATGTGCTGCACCTTCGGCGACCTGACCGACGTGCAGTGGTGGCGCGAGCTGAAGCTGCCCACCCGCACGATCATCGGCCGCGACGGCCGGATCCTCGCCGACGCACCGTCCGGTTTGGACAGTGAGGCCGGGCGCAAGGCGTACGCGGAGCTGGCGGGCGCCACGGTGTTCACGGCGAAGGAACGCGTCGTGAACATGCTGCGCGAAAGCGGTGACCTCGACGGCGAGCCGAAGAAGACGGTGCGCCCGGTCAAGTTTTACGAAAAGGGCGACAAGCCGCTGGAGATCGTGTCCAGCAGGCAGTGGTTCATCAAGTCCATCGAGAAGCAGGACGTGATGCTGCGGCGCGGTGACGAGCTGCAGTGGCACCCGTCGTACATGAAGGCCCGTTACGACGACTGGGTCCGCGGGCTGAACGGTGACTGGCTGGTCAGCCGTCAGCGGTTCTTCGGCGTGCCGTTCCCGGTCTGGTACCCGCTGGACGAGAACGGGGAGCCGGACTACTCGGCGCCGATCCTGCCGGACGAGTCGCAGCTGCCGATCGACCCGTCGTCCGACGCGCCCGCCGGGTACAGCGAGGACCAGCGCGGGGTCGCCGGCGGGTTCACCGGTGACCCGGACGTGATGGACACCTGGGCCACGTCCTCGCTCACGCCGCAGATCGTGTGCGGCTGGGAGGAGAAGCCGGAGCTGTTCGCGCAGACGTTCCCGATGGATCTTCGGCCGCAGGCGCACGACATCATCCGCACCTGGCTGTTCGCCACGGTGCTGCGCGCGCAGCTGGAGAACGACTCGCTGCCGTGGTACCACGCCGCGTTGTCCGGGTGGATCCTCGACCCGGACCGCAAGAAGATGTCGAAGTCCAAGGGCAACGTCGTCACGCCGCTGGGCCTGCTGGAGCAGTTCAGCCCGGACGCGGTGCGCTACTGGGCGGCGAACGGGCGGCCCGGTACGGACACGGCGTTCGACCAGGGGCAGATGAAGATCGGGCGCCGGCTGGCGACGAAACTGTTGAATGCCAGCAAGTTCGCGCTGAGCTTCCCGGAGCCCGCCGCCGATGCGTCGGTCACGGAGACCCTGGACAAGGCGATGCTCGCCTCGCTGGACGACGTGATCCGGCAGGCGACTTCGGCGCTGGAGACGTTCGAGTACACGACCGCGCTGGAGCGGATCGAGCGGTTCTTCTGGTTCTTCTGTGACGATTACCTGGAGCTGATCAAGCAGCGCGCGTACGCCGAAGATGGCGGCGCCGCAACACAATCGGCCCGGTTGGCGTTGCGGAAGGCGTTGTCTTCGTTGCAGCGGTTGTTCGCGCCGTTCCTGCCGTACTGCACGGAAGAGGCGTGGTCGTGGTGGCACGACGAGTCGGTGCACCTGGCCGAGTGGCCGGTGGCGTCCGGCGCGGATGCCGGTGCCGACGTGATCACGTTGGCCAGCACCGCGATCAGCGCCATCCGCAAGGCCAAGAGCGATGCGAAGCGCTCCATGCGTTCCCCGGTGGAGGCGGTGCGCATCGCGGGCCCCGCGGCCCAGGTGGAAACGCTGACGTCGATCGGCGCGGACCTGCGCGCGGCAGGAAACGTGGAGGAGCTGGAATTCGCGCCCGGCGACGAGGACCTACGCATCGAAGTCCACCTAGCC
>NZ_VMNW02000069.1 GCF_007713735.2 Amycolatopsis acidicola
GCGCCGCCGGCCGGGTCGACAGGTTCAGCCCCGCCAGGTCGTCGCGCGGGTAGATGCCGTTGGTGCCCAAGTACGTGGACGTCGCGAAGCCCTCGCCGCGGAGGCTGTCGCGCAGGTCGTCCGCGAGCGAGATCGATGGCTGTCCTTGCGCGCCGTTCAACGGCGGGTTCGAGTACGAGACGTGGAAGCCGTGCGCGCTCGCGGCGGTCGAGCCGTCCGCGTGGATGGAGACTACCGCGGCGGCGTTCGCGTCGTTGCCGATCGCGGCGCGCTGGTCGACGCACGGGCCGACGCCGGTGTCGTCATGCCGCGTGTATACAACGTGTATTCCCTTGGCGGACAACGCATTCCCGACCCGCTGCGCGACGTCCCAGTTGAACTCGTGCTCGGTGTAACCGTCGTTGGACGACGTCCCCGTCGTGTTGCACGGCTTGGTCTCGCCGCGTCCCGCGGGCACCTGCTTGTTGATCACGGACGGCGACTTCACGTTGCCGCCGTTGTGCCCGGGGTCGAGCACCACGACCTTCCCCGCCGCCAACGGTTCGGAGGTCGCCACCGGCGGTGAAACCGCGGGAGCCGGGGCCCGCGAAGAAGAAGCCTCCGGCGACGCCTGGACACTGGACGGCGCACTCGAAGACGGACCGCCGCTCACCCCCGCGCCGCCCTCCGAACATCCCGTGAGCAGCATCGAGCACCCCAGCAACACCGGAAACACACGCCTTCGCACGGCGAACACGGTGCCACAGCCCAGCGAGCTAGGCTGGCAGACACGTACACCCAATTCGATGGATCGGAACCGGAACCATGGTCCAACCCGGCGGTGGAATGCCCGACATGCAGGCGATCCTCCAGCAGGCCCAGCAAATGCAGCAGCAGCTCGTCGAGGCACAGGAGGAGCTGCAGCGCACGGAGGTCACCGGCACCTCCGGAGGCGGCCTGGTCAAGGCCACCGTCACCGGTGGCATGGAGCTCAAGGCACTGAGCATCGACCCGAAGGTGGTCGACCCCGAGGACACCGAGACCCTGGCCGACCTCGTCGTCGCCGCGGTCCGGGACGCGACGAAGAACGCCCAGAAGCTCACCGAGGAGAAGCTCGGCCCGGTGGCCGGCGCGCTCGGCGGCGGCGGTGGCGGCATGCCCGACCTCGGTGGTCTCGGCCTGCCCGGGCTCGGCTGAAGGCGCCCGGCTTGTACGAAGGTGTAGTCCAGGACCTCATCGACGAGCTCGGCCATCTGCCGGGGATCGGCCCGAAGAGCGCGCAGCGCATCGCGTTCCACCTCCTCGCCGCCGATCCGGCCGACATCTCGCGGCTGCAGGACGTGCTCGGCAAGGTCCGCGAAGGCGTGCAGTTCTGCGAAATCTGCGGCAACGTCTCCGAGCAGCAGCAGTGCCGGATCTGCCGCGACGTCCGCCGCGACACGTCGCTGATCTGCGTGGTCGAGGAGCCCAAGGACGTGCTGGCGGTGGAGCGCACCCGCGAGTTCAAGGGCCGCTACCACGTACTGGGCGGAGCGCTCGACCCGTTGTCCGGCATCGGCCCGGACCAGCTGCGCATGCGCGAGCTGCTCGCCAGGATCGGCAGCGACGAGCTCAAAGAGGTGATCATCGCTACCGACCCCAACACCGAGGGCGAGGCCACCGCCACCTACCTGGTGCGGATGCTGCGCGATTTCCCCGGTCTCACGGTCACCCGCCTCGCTTCGGGCCTGCCGATGGGTGGCGACCTCGAATTCGCCGACGAGCTGACCCTCGGCCGCGCGCTCTCCGGCAGGCGTGCGCTGTAGCGACGCCGCGGACGCGATCCTCGCCGCCGCACCGCGTCTCGGCGCGGTGCGGCTGGCCGCGATCGACGGCCCTTCCGGGGCGGGCAAATCCACTTTCGCCACCGCGCTGCTCGACGAGCTGCGCCGCCGTGGCCGCGATACCTTCCTCATCCCCACCGACCACTTCGCCACGTGGGACAACCCGGTGGCGTGGTGGCCGCTGCTGCGCGACGGTGTGCTGGAACCGTTGGCGCGCGGGGAAACCGGCCACTACCGCAAGCTGGACTGGACCACCGGCGTGCCACGCCCGGGTGCGCTGATCACCGTGCCGCCGCCGGAAGTGCTCGTCCTCGAAGGGGTTTCCTCGGCGCGCGCTTCCGTTCGTCCCCGGCTTTCCTTCCGCCACGTCATGAACGGGCCCGATGCGGGCGCCCGGCTGGAGCGTGCCGTTCAGCGAGACGGGGAATCCGACAGGCAGAATCTCGTTCGGTGGCAGGCCTTCGAACGCGGTTGGTTCGCCGCTGACCGTACCTGACCGCACCTCACCCATACGGGTGAGATCCAACCGGACAAATGGGCTGTCGATAACACTCTTCGTGGCGTGATCATCCCAGCGTGTCATCGCAGCACGGTTTACGTAGCGCGATCGTAACCTCGAGTGCTTAAGCCGAAGCCCAGTTCCGGCTAGGGTCGTCGATCACTAACCGCATCTTCTACAAGGAGTTCACATGCTCCCTCAGCGGGTGGCTCGCCTGCGCCGCTTCGCCCTGATCGGGCTCGTCGGTGCTTTGGCTGTGGCCATGTCGGCCTGCGCTTCCGAACGTGGTTCGGGTGGTGGTGGCGCCAACGACACGTTCGTCTTCGGCGCCGCGGGCGCGCCGAAGAACTTCGATCCCATCTTCAACGACGACGGTGAGAGTTTCCGCCCCGCGCGGCAGATGTTCGACACGCTGGTCACCTACAAGCCGGGCACGACCGAGCTGGTCGGCGACCTCGCCACGGCATGGACTCCGAGCGCCGACGCGAAGACGTGGACCTTCACCCTGCGCCAGGGCGTGAAGTTCCACGACGGCACGCCTTTCAACGCCGCGGCGGTTTGCTTCAACTTCGACCGCTGGTACAACATGAAGGGCGCCGCCGCGCAGTCGCAGATGATCTACTACGGCGACGTCTTCGAAGGTTTCGCGCACAACGAGGGTGACGCCACCGGCGACCCGGTCTACAAGTCGTGCGAGGCCAAGGACGACCACACCGCGGTGCTGAACCTGAACAAGGCCAAGGGCGCCTTCCCCGACGCGTTCGGCCTGACCTCGCTGTCGATCTCCAGCCCCGACGCGCTGAAGAAGTACGACGCGGACAACGTGACCCAGAGCGGCGAGTCGTTCACCTACCCCTCGTACGCCGAAGAGCACCCGACGGGCACCGGGCCGTACAAGTTCGAGAGCTACGACAAGACGAACAAGACGATCACCCTCGTCCGCAACGACGACTACTGGGGTGAGAAGGCCAAGACCTCGAAGCTCATCTTCAAGATCATCGAGGACGAGAACGCGCGGAAGCAGGAGCTGGCCGCCGGCACCATCGACGGCTACGACTTCCCGAGCCCGGCGGACTACAAATCCTTGCAGGACGCCGGGAACCAGGTGCTGATCCGGCCCGCGTTCAACATCCTGTACCTGGGCATCAACCAGAAGAACAACCCGAAGCTGGGCGACGTCCGGGTGCGTCAGGCGCTCGAATACGCGATCAACAAGGACCAGCTCGCGAAGAACAAACTTCCGAGCGGGGCCTACGCGCAGACGCAGTTCCTGCCGAACAACGTGCCCGGTTACACCGACGCCGTCGAGAAACACAGCTACGACCCGAACAAGGCCAAGGATCTGCTCGCGCAGGCCGGCGCCACGGGGCTGACGCTGAACTTCTACGTGCCCACCGAGGTCACCCGGCCCTACATGCCGAACCCGGTCGAGATCGGCGCCGCGATCGCCGACGACCTCAAGGCCGTCGGGATCAACGTCAACATCGTCCAGGAGCCGTGGAACGGCGGCTACAAGGACGACGTGCAGAAGGCGGGCAAGCAGGACATCCACCTGCTGGGCTGGACCGGTGACTACGCCGATGCCGGCAACTTCGTCGGCACCTTCTTCGGCAGGCAGAAGGCGGAGTTCGGGTTCAACAACCCGCAGATCTTCAACGCCCTGGGCAACGCCGACTCGCAGACCACGCCCGAGGCGAAGAAGACCGCCTACGAGCAGGCCAGCGTGCTGATTTCGCAGTACGTGCCCGCGGTGCCGCTGACCTCGTCGCCGCCGGCGATCGTGGTGAAGGGCAACGTCCACAACCTGGTGCCGACGCCGCTCACCGACGAGCGCTTCTACACGGTGACCAAGGGCTGACGGGACTTCTTCGGCGGGGAAGTACCCCTCACGGTTTCGGCCGTGGGCGGGTACTTTCCCGTGAAGGTCCCGCGTGAGGGCACGAACCACATGTTGCGATTTCTTGTTCGTCGTCTGTTGCAGGCGATTCCGACGTTGCTGGTGCTGTCGATCCTGGTGTTCGCCTGGCTGCGGTTGCTGCCGGGCGGCCCGGCCGGCGCACTGCTGGGCGAGAAGGCCACCCCGGCCAAACTCGCCGACCTGAACCGGATCATGGGTCTGGACCAGCCGATTCCCGTGCAGTACTTCAAGTTCCTCGGCCGCGTGACGACCGGGGACTTCGGGAGTTCGCTGATCAGCGGGGATTCCGTGCTGGCCGAACTCGGCCGGGCGCTCCCGGCCACCATCGAGCTCGCCATCTGCGCGCTGCTGCTCGCGATCGTGTTCGGTATCCCGCTCGGCTACCTCGCCGCGCGGTACCACGGCCGCCTGCTCGACAGCGCGACCGTGCTCACGACGCTGGTCGGTGTCGCGGTGCCGGTGTTCTTCCTCGGTGTGCTGCTGAAGTACGTCTTCGCGCAGAAGCTGGGGATCCTGCCGCCATCGGGCAGACAGGACGTGACCATCGACGCCACGCATCCCACCGGGTTCTTCGTCCTCGACGGGATACTCACCGGCGAGTTCGACGCGGCGTGGGACGCGATCAAACACCTGATCCTGCCCGCTATCGCGCTGGCGAGCATTCCGTTCGCGGTGATCGTGCGGATCACCCGCGCCTCGGTGCTCGACGTGCAGCAGGAGGATTTCGTGCGCACGGCCGAATCGAAGGGCCTGACGGCGCCGGTGATCCGGCGTCGGCACGTCTTGCGCAACGCACTGCTGCCGGTCAGTACGACGATCGGTTTGCAGACCGGGTTGTTGCTGGCCGGCGCGGTACTGACGGAGAAGGTGTTCAACATCCCCGGGCTCGGTTATCTGCTGGCACAAGGCATCGAACGCCGTGACTACCCACGCCTGCAGGCGTTGCTGTTGCTGGCCGCGTTGGTCTACGTGCTGGTGAACCTGCTCGTGGACATCTCGTACGCGATCATCGATCCGAGGGTGCGGGTGCGCTGATGGCGACGAAGATGTTGCGGCGCAAGGCCGAACGGATCGACGAACTCGCCGCCTCCGGCGGTACCAGTCTCGCCGCGGACGCGGTGAGGCGGATGGCCCGCAGCCCGATCGCGATCACCGGTGCGGTGATCACCCTCCTGTTCGTGCTGCTGGCCATCTTCGCTCCGCTGCTCGCGCCGAAGGATCCCTCGATCCCGTACGACGAGCTGAAGGAGAACCTCACCCCGAGCTCGATTCCCGGTCCCATGCCGGGTTTCCTGCTCGGCTCCGACCAGAACGGCTACGACTTCTTCTCGCGGCTGCTCGTCGGCGCGCAGCAGACGTTGATCGTGGGCGTGGTCGCGACGCTCATCGGCGTGGTGTTCGGGATGATCATCGGCGGGCTGGCCGGCGCTTTCGGCGGCTGGGTGGACACGCTGCTGATGCGGTTCACCGACATCCTGCTGGCGATTCCCTCGCTGCTGCTGGCGATTTCGATCGCCGCGCTGTTCTCGCACGGTTCACAGTGGACAGTCATCATCGCGGTCGCGGTGGTGAGCGTGCCGATCTTCGCGCGGCTGCTGCGCGGCGCGATGCTCGCGCAACGCAGCAGCGACCACGTGCTCGCGGCCACCGCGCTGGGCGTGCGGCGGGGCACCATCGTGTTCCGGCACATGCTGCCGAACTCGGTGGGGCCGGTGATCGTGCAGGCGACGCTGACGCTCGCCACGTCGATCATCGACGCGGCCGCGCTGTCGTTCCTCGGCCTCGGCGACCCGGACCCCAGCCGCGCGGAATGGGGCCTGATGCTGGGCAACTCACAGGGCTATCTGGACGTGAAGCCCGAGCTGGCGTTCTACCCCGCCATCGCGATCATCGTGGTGGCGCTGGGGTTCACCCTGCTCGGCGAGTCGCTGCGCGAAGCGCTCGACCCGAAGAACAGGCGGTAACAGTGGCACTACTCGAGGTACGAGATCTTTCGGTCACGTTCCGCCGCAAGGGAACGCCGCCGTTCACCGCGGTGGACGGGGTCAGCTTCGACGTCGAGCCGGGGCAGACGGTCGGGCTCGTCGGCGAGTCGGGCAGCGGCAAGTCGGTGACCGCGCTGGCGATCATGGGCCTGCTGCCGAAACGCGGCGCGGAGGTCGGCGGTTCGGTGTCGTTCGAGGACACCGACCTGCTCACGTTGCCGGACAAGCAGATGCGCGACCGGCGCGGCCGGGACCTCGGCATGGTCTTCCAGGACCCGTTGTCCTCGCTGAACCCGGTCATCCCGATCGGGCTGCAGATCACCGAGGTGCTGGAGCGGCACCGCGGGATGTCGCGCAAGGAGGCTTCGGCCGAGGCCACCGACCTGCTCGGCCGGGTCGGCATCCCGGACCCGAAGCGGCGGCTGACGGAGTACCCGCACCAGCTCTCCGGCGGGATGCGGCAGCGCGCGCTGATCGCGATCGCGCTCGCGTGCCGGCCGCGGCTGCTGATCGCGGACGAGCCGACCACGGCGCTGGACGTGACGATCCAGGCGCAGATCCTGGCGCTGCTCTCGGAGCTGGTGCGGGACACCGGAACCGCGCTGATCATGATCACGCACGACCTCGGCGTGGTGGCGGGGCTGTGCGACGAGGTCAACGTGATGTACGGCGGCCGCGTGGTGGAGCGTGCTGAACGGCACGACCTGTTTTCCCAGGCACGGCACCCTTACACGCATGGGCTGCTCCAATCGATCCCGCGGCTCGACGCGCCGCGCGGGGAGAAACTGATGCCCATCAAGGGATCCGTGGCCGACAACATTCCGTGGGAGCACGCGTGCGCGTTCGCGCCGCGCTGCCCCAACGCGCTCGACCACTGCCGGGAGGTGGCCCCGGAGCTCGTGCCCGACAACGGCGGGATGCTGCGCTGCCACAACCCCGTCGGCCCGGTCAGCGCTACGCAGGGGGTGGGGGCATGACCGAACCGCTGGTGACGGTGGAGGGCATCCAGGTGCACTTCCCGATCAAGCGCGGGCTGGTGTTCGACCGGACGGTCGGGTACGTCTACGCGGTCGACGGGGTCGACCTGACGATCCAGCGCGGCGAGACCTACGGGCTCGTCGGCGAGTCGGGCTGCGGCAAGACCACGCTCGGACGCGGCATCCTGCGGCTCGTGGAGCCGACCGGCGGGCGGGTCGTGTTCGAAGGCACGGATGTGTCCACGCTCAAGGGCGAAGCGCTGCGGAAGATGCGGCGGCGGATGCAGATGGTGTTCCAGGACCCGCTGTCCAGTCTCGATCCGCGGCAGTCGGTGGAGTCGATCCTCGTCGAGGGCATGCGCGCGCACGGACTCGACAAAGGCAAGGAGGCCACCGGCAACCGCTTGCGGGAGCTGCTTTCCGCGGTCGGCCTGCCGGTCACGTCGCTGCGTAAGTACCCGCACGAGTTCTCCGGCGGCCAGCGCCAGCGGATCGGCATCGCCAGGGCGCTGGCCGTCGAGCCGGACCTGATCGTGGCCGACGAACCGGTGTCCGCGCTCGACGTCTCGGTGCAGGCGCAGGTGCTGAACCTGCTCGAGGAGCTGCAGGACACCCTCGGCCTGACGTACCTGGTGATCGCGCACGACCTCGCCGTGGTGCGGCACATTTCGGACCGGATCGGCGTGATGTACCTGGGTTCGCTGGTCGAGGAGACCGACTCGGAGACGCTCTACTCCGATCCGCTGCACCCGTACACGCGGGCGCTGCTGTCGGCGATCCCGGTGCCCGACCCGGTGGTGGAGGACCGGCGGGAGCAGATCCTGCTCGCCGGTGACCTGCCTTCGCCTGCCGCGCCGCCGACGGGCTGCCGCTTCCACACCCGCTGCCCGTGGCGGCAGGAGACGAGGTGCGACACCGAGCGGCCCGAGCTGCGGCAGATCGGCGCGGGGCACCGGGTCGCCTGCCACTACGCGGAGGACATCCGGTCCGGCGCGATCACCCCGCACGAGGTGACCGCGGAGCTGGTCGAAGTGGACTCCGGCGGCGGCCCGGCGGTCACCCACGCGGCTTCCGTCGCCGAGATGCTCGAGCCCTGAGACGGGTAGCCTGGCGTCGGCAATGTCCGTTGAAGGGGGCTGCATCCATGCACATCGACCAGTGGCTGGACACGATTCCGCCGCTTCTCGTCTATGTGGCCGTGGGTGCGGTCATCGGGTTCGAAAGCCTGGGCATCCCACTTCCCGGTGAAATCGTCCTGGTCAGCGCGGCCCTGCTCGCGTCGCAGCATTCGTCGCTGAACCCGTGGGTCGTGGGCATCGTCGCGAGCGCGGGCGCGATCATCGGCGACAGCATCGGTTACCTGATCGGGCGCAAGGGCGGGCAGCGGCTGTTCGACTGGGCCGGCCGGAAGTTCCCCAAGCACTTCGGGCCCGACCATGTCGCGAGCGCCGAACGGATGTTCCGCAAACGCGGGATGTGGGCGGTGTTCTTCGGCCGGTTCGTGGCGATCCTGCGGATCCTGTGCGGGCCGCTGGCCGGCTCGCTGCGCATGCACTATCCGCGGTTCCTCATCGCGAACGCCCTCGGCGGCATCGCGTGGGCAGGCGGCACCACGGCGCTGGTGTACTCGCTGGGCGTCGTCGCGGAGAAGTGGCTTTCCCGGTTCTCCTACGCCGCGCTCGGTGTGGCCGTGGTCGCGGGCATCGTCATCAGCCTGATCATCAAGAAGCGGATGGGCCGCCGCCATCACGACGAGACGGCCAGCTCCTCGCCGGACTCGTCCGAGGAGCGGGCCACCGTCGAGCGCTGACGGCGTTTCAGCGAACCCAGCAGCACCCCGCCGACGATCACCACGCCGGCCAGGATTTCCACCAGCGCGGGCCGTTCGTCCAGCAGCAGGAACGAAGCGGACATCCCGACGATGGGCACGAGCAGCGAGAACGGCGCGACGACGTTCGCCGGGTTGCGCCGCATGAGCGTGGACCAGATACCCGAGCCGACGATCGTGCCCAGCAGCACCACGTAGGCGAAGCCGCCGAGCCCGACCCAGCCGCTGGGCGTGGCGATGGTGGCCAGTGAGTGCAGCGCCTCGCCGGGGCCCTCGAACACGGCGGACAGCGCGAACATCGGGATCGGCGGCACCAAGGACATCCACAGCGTCAGGTGCAGTGGGTTGTCGGCTTTCGCCTGGCGCATCGAGATGTTGCCCGTGGCCCAGCTCAACGCCGCGAGCAGGGTGAGGATCACCGGCAGCAGCACGGCGTTTTCGGCCTGGTGCAAGGCGATCACGATCATGCCGCCGACGGCCGCGGCGATCCCGATCAGCTGGCGGGCGGACAGCTTTTCGCGGAGGAAGGCGCTGCCGAGCAACACCGTGAACGGGGCCGACGCCTGCAGCACGAGCGACGCCAGCCCGGTCGGCATCCCGTGGTCCATCGCGATGAACAGGAACGCGAACTGCCCGGTGCCGAAGCCGAGGCCGTAGCCGAGCAGCCAGCGCAGTTTGACCTTCGGGCGCGGGACGAACAGCAGCGTCGGGATGGCGATCACGAGGAAGCGCAGGCCACCCGCGAACAACGGCGGGAAATGGCCGAGCATGGCGTGGACGGCCAGGAAGTTCAGGCCCCACAAGAGGACGACGAACAGGGCGAGCAGGCGGTCGCGCGTGGGCACCTGTCCAGCTTGCGGGCCCTAACTTTGAAGAACAATCGAGATTATTTTCAAGGACTCTTCAGCTACGCTTCATTGTCGTGGATATCGGCAGGCTGCGGGTGCTGCGGGAGTTCGCGGACAGGGGCAGCGTGACGTCCGCCGCACGAGCCCTGCACTGCACGCCTTCGGCCGTCTCGCAGCAACTGCGGGCGCTGCAGGCCGAGGTCGGGCTGGCCCTCACCGAGCCGGCAGGCCGGGGCCTCCGGCTCACTGACGCGGGGCAGGCACTGGTGGCCAGCGCTGACGACGTACTGGCCGCGCTCGACCGCGCCGAGGCGGAGCTCGACACGTACCGGAGCTCCCCGCGCGGCCGGGTCCGGGTGGCGATTTTTCCTTCGGCAGGGCTGATGTTGCTGCCCGGTCTGCTCCACCGGTTCGCCGCCGTGGACGGGCTCGACGTGGAGGTGCGGGACGTCGACATGACCCCGCCCGAAGTGCCCGCGCTGGCCGCCGACTTCGACATCGTGGTGACCCATCGAGACGAGAGCGCCGAGCCGTTCACCGCCAGCAGACTGCACACGGTGCACCTGCTGCGGGAGCCGCTCGACGTCGCGCTGCCGCCCGGCCACCGGCTCGCGTCGCGGGAGCGGGTGGAGCTGGGCGAGCTGGCGGAGGAGCCCTGGATCGGGGTGGACGTCGGGTTCCCGGTGGACGACGTGCTGCGCTCGATCGCCGCCAGGACGGGGATCCGGCCGCGGGTGGTCTACCGGATCAACGATTTCCAGATCATCGGCGCGCTGGTCGCCGCCGGGCACGGGATCGCGCTGCTGCCGCGATACACCTTGTGGCGCAACGATTTGCTGCGCCGTCCCCTCTCCGGCATCCGCGCGGCGCGGCACATCGAAGCGGTGTTCCGGGCCGGCGCCGACTCCCGGCCCGCCGTCGCCACCGTGCTGGCGAACATGGTCGCCGAATCGAACGTGATCGCCACCGGTTGAGCGGGGCGCCACGCGGGCGCCCCGCCCCCGGGGCTCAGCGGTTGGCGCGGTTGACGGCCGAGACGACCGCGCGCAGCGAAGCGGTGACGATGGACGAGTCGATGCCCACGCCCCAGTAGACCTTGTCGTCGATGGCGCATTCGATGTACGAAGCCGCCTTCGAGTCGTCGCCAGGGGTCATCGTGTGCTCGCTGTAGTCCATGAGCCGGATGTCGTAGCCGATCGTGGCCAGCGCGTCGAAGAAGGCCGCGATCGGGCCGTTCCCGCGGCCGGTGATCTCCTGCTCCTCGCCGTCCACCCGCACCGTCGCGGTCAGGTCGTACTGCCCGTTCGCGGTGACGTGCTGGCTGATCAGCCGCAGCGGGGTCTCGCGCTCCAGGTACTCGGTCGCGAACGCGTGCCACATCGTGGCCGGGTCGACCTCGCCGCCCTCGCTGTCGGTGTGCCGCTGGACCACCTGCGAGAACTCGATCTGCAGCCGGCGCGGCAGGTCGAGCTGGTGCTCGGTCTTCATGATGTAGGCGACGCCGCCCTTGCCCGACTGCGAGTTCACCCGGATCACGGCCTCGTACGTGCGGCCGACGTCCTTCGGGTCGATCGGCAGGTACGGCACCTCCCACGGGTACTCGTCGACCGGCACGCCCTCCTTCTCGGCGGCCTTGTTCAGCGCGTCGAAGCCCTTGTTGATGGCGTCCTGGTGTGAGCCGGAGAACGCGGTGAACACCAGGTCGCCGCCCCACGGGCTGCGCTCGGGCACCGGCAGCTGGTTGCAGTACTCGACGGTGCGCTTGATCTCGTCGATGTCGGAGAAGTCGATCTGCGGGTCGATGCCCTGGCTGAACAGGTTCATCCCCAGCGCCACCAGGTCCACGTTGCCGGTGCGCTCGCCGTTGCCGAACAGGCAGCCTTCGATCCTGTCCGCGCCCGCCTGGTAGCCCAGCTCGGCGGCGGCGACGCCGGTGCCGCGGTCGTTGTGCGGGTGCAGCGACAGGATCACCGAGTCGCGGCGGTCCAGGTTGCGGCCCATCCACTCGATCGAGTCGGCGTAGACGTTCGGCGTGGCCATCTCCACCGTCGCGGGCAGGTTCAGGATCACCGGCCGGGACGGGGTGGGCTGCCAGATGTCGGTGACCGCGTTGCACACCTCGGCGGCGTACGACAGCTCGGTGCCGGTGTAGGACTCCGGCGAGTACTGGAAGCGGAAGTCGGTGTCGGAGTACTTCGTCGCGTACTCGGTGACCAGTTCGGCCGCCTGCAGCGCGATCTTCTTGATGCCCTCGCGCTCCTCGCGGAACACCACGCGGCGCTGCAGGATCGAGGTGGAGTTGTAGATGTGGACGATCGCGCGCGGCGCGCCCTCCAGCGACGCGAACGTGCGCTCGATCAGCTCGGGGCGGCACTGCGTCAGCACCTGGATGCGGACGTCCTCGGGGATCGCGTCCTCTTCGATGATCTCGCGGACGAAGTCGAAGTCGGTCTGGCTCGCCGCCGGGAAACCGACCTCGATCTCCTTGTAGCCCATGCGGACCAGCAGGTCGAAGAACTTGCGCTTGCGTGCCGGGGACATCGGGTCGATCAGCGCCTGGTTGCCGTCACGCAGGTCGACCGCGCACCACAGCGGCGCGTGTTCGATGCGCTTGGACGGCCAGGTGCGGTCCGGTACGACGATGTCCTCGACCAGCTGGTGCCACGGCTTGTAGCGGTGCACCGGCATCGACGTGTTGCGCTGCGTGTTCCAGGACGGCTGGCCCTCGGGCGCCGGACGCGACGGCTTCCGGATGCGGCTCGACTGGGAAGGTTCGGGCGTGGTCATGTGACTGGTTCTCCTGCCGGGTGTCGTGAAGGCGACCGGCGGCGTGACGAAGCCCCGCGACGGGGGGCCGGTCGGATCAGGCCCCGTCGCGGCAGCGAAGCAGGAGAGCACGTGCCACGTCCTTCACTGTAGCCGCGAGAAGTTGATGATGGAAATGAGGCCTGTTCATTACTGACTAGTAGTCAACGAGGCCGTGGGCGTGCCACACTTTCCGACATGGCCGAGCACGCCGAGGGCAGCGAGAACGAACTCGCCGAGACCAAGACCCACGCCAAGCAGGGTTCGGATGTGGACTGGCGCCGGATCAAGGACACCGGCGTGGGGCTGCTCGCCGGAATCGTCCGGTGGGTGGGCCTGATCTTCGCGGTGATCCTGGTGCTGCACGTGATCTTCACCGTGGGCGGGGCGAACCCGGAGAACGGCATCGTCTCGTGGGTCCGCGGCTGGGCCGACAGCCTCGCGATCGGCTTCAAGGACCTGTTCGAGCCGGACGACGCGAAGCTGCGCGTGCTCGTGAACTACGGCATCGCCGCGCTGTTCTGGCTGATCGTGTCCAGCATCGTCACGCGGATCATCCGCCGCGTCGGCGGCGCGACCAGCTAGGGAACAAGCACCAACTTCCCGCGCCCGTTTTCGCTCGCGCGGTGTGCCTCCGCGACCTCGGCGAGTGGGAAGGCCCGCACGGCTGGGACCGCAAACCGCCCGGACTCGATGAGCCCGCCGATTTCGCCCAGCACGTGGAGCGCGCGCCCGGAGTCTCCGCGGCTGAACCGCACCCCGTGCTCCCGCGCCCCGGCGAAGTCGGCGATGGTCACCACGTGCGCGGCGCCGCCCGCCAGCGCGATGAGCTCGGGCAGGACGCCGCTGCCCGCGACGTCGAGCGCTGTCCCGACGCCGTCCGGCGCGAGCGCACGAACCCGCTCGACCAGGCCCTCGCCGTACGCGACGGGCTCGGCGCCGAGCGAGCGGAGGTACTCGTGGTTCGCCGGGCCTGCCGTGCCGATCACCCGCGCTCCGCGCGCCGAGGCCAGCTGGACCGCGGCGCTGCCGACGCTCCCGGAAGCGCCGTTGATCAGCACGGAACCGCCGCTCCCGACGCCGAGCTGGTCGAGCGCGCGCGTGGCCGTCTCGACAGCGGCCGGAAGTGCCGCGGCACCGGCGAAATCGAGCGACGGCGGGATCGGCGCGTAGTAGGCGAGCACGGCCAGCTCGGCCTGGGCGCCCTCCTCCGCGGAGAAGCCGAAGACGCGATCGCCGAGCGCCACGTCCGTCACGCCCTCGCCGAGTTCGTCGACGACGCCCGCAGCCTCGTGGCCCAGCGTCTGCGGGAGCTCCTCGTCCATCAGGCCCTGGCGCTTCTTCCAGTCGCTCGGGTTGACGCCGGCCGCCCGCACCGCGATCCGGACCTCGCCGTGGCCGGGGTGCGGGTCGGGAACATCCACGATCTCGAGGACCTCCGGGCCGCCGAACCGCTCGAACCGCACTGCCTTCATCACTCGCCCCGATCTAGAACGCGGGTTTGCCCCAGCCGTCCGTGAAGGCCATTTCGTTCAGCGACAAGCGTTTGCGCTCCGCGCGCTCCCGGTCAACCGCGCGCTCTTCGCCGAGCACCTCGGCTTCGCCCTGCACGCCGACGGCGATCGCCACCCGGGGCACGGCCTCGTCGGGCACGTCGAAGGCGGCGCGCACGGCTTCGGCGTCGAAGCCCGCCATTTGGTGTGTGACGAGCCCTTCGTGGACCGCCTGCAGCGCGAGGTTCTGCCCCGCGAGCCCGAGCCCGTACTCGGCGTACGGCACTTCGCCTTTTTCGTTGCGCGTCACCATGATCGCGACCAGGAGCGCGCCGGCGCGGTGCGCCCACGCCTGGTTCCGCTCGGTCAGCGTGCCGAGGATCTTGCGAAACGTCTCGTCACCGCGCCTGCCCACCAGGAACCGCGCGGGCTGCGTGTTGCCGAACGACGGCGCCCATCGCGCGGCTTCGAGCAGCGCGCGTAGCTGCTCCCAGGTGACTTCACCGGTCTCGTCGAGCGCGCGCGGGCTCCACCGTTCTCCGATCAGGTCGGCCAGGGGCGCGCTGCTGTCAGCTGGTTTCCGCATCGGGGCGAATACTTCCACAGGCGCGGCGGCACCGATCGCACAGCGCGTCCGGCTGCCAGGCTTTCGCCTGATCGCGCAGTTCGCGCCGGATCCGCACCCTGCTCTTCGGGACCCCGCGCTCGTCGGCCCGTGGTGTGCCGAAAACGCGCATCTCCGTCCGGCGCTCGCCGCAACGCGCGCAGACGACTCGCCGGAACACCCGGCGGGACGCGGTTTCCGGATCCATACCGCCCCTTCCCCCCGGGGGCATTGTCGGTCAGATCGCGTAGGACCACACGTCGAGCGCGTATCCGCCGAACCAGGCGCTCAGTATCGCGGCGCCGCCCACTGTAAGCACGGCTGTGCCGCGCCGCCGGTTCGCCAGCCCGATCGCCACCGGCACCAGCACCGTGAACGCGGGCACCAGGAACCGGGCCTTGGCGTGCATGAGCCCGCTCGTGCCGAGGCACATCACGAGCACTATCGCCGCGTACGCCAGCAACGGCCATTCGACCTTGCGCCACAAGGAAATCCCGAACAGCACGAGTGTGCTGGCGATGACCGCGACGGTCAGCAGGCTCATCACCGTGTTCGTGCTCAGCGTGGCCCCGATGAACCGCAGCGTCGCCAGGCCGCCGTCGAACTTCGTCGACCAGCCCTGCCATTCCAGCTCCGACCAGGTGCGCAGCTGGTCGGCGAAACCCGCATCCGGCCGCACTCGCAGCCCGGTCCACCACAGATAACCCAGCAGCCCGGAAGGCGCCAGCACCAAGGCGAAGCCCGCGCGCCAGCGGTCGGTGCGCAGCGCGAGCAGCGCGGCGAGCACCACCGTCACCACGAGCGCCAGCGCCGTAGAGCGGACGAGCCCGGCCATCGCGCAGCACACCGCGGCCAGTTCCCAGCGGCGCTCCAGCACGCCGATCAGCGTCCACACCGCGAGCGCGCAGAACAGGGCTTCGGTGTAGGTCATCGAAAGCACGATGCCCATCGGCGCCGCCGCGAACAGCCCGACGAGCAGATAGCCGGCGCGCGGGGAGCCGCCGCGGACGATCCGGCCGAGCCGGGCCAGTCCGTAGGCGGCGAACAACCCGCCGCCGGCCGAGACGGTGAGCGCCGCCGCGACGAGGCCGAGGCCCGTCGCGCGCGAGAGGGCGTCGATGAGGAACGGGTAGCCGGGAAAGAAGGCGCGCGTGGTGAACGGGTTCGGGTGTCCCTGCGCGTCGACGATCGCGCCGAGGTCGTAACCGTTCGCCGCGATCCGGAGGTACCAGACCCCGTCCCACGCGGTCAGCCGGTCGGCCAGTCCGGCAGGGCCCATGACTGCGAGAACCGCCACACCCAGTGCCCGGATCCCGACAAAGATCACGGCCGGGACGAAGGGGCGCCATCTGTCCGCCGACCCGATTCCGGGCGAGGTGAACGCGGACTTTCCGACGGCTTCGAGCACGTTGGTGATTTTCTCACGAACTCGGTCACTGCCCGTGACGGGAGTGGTCGGCGCCACACAGTCGGGTGGCCTCGGAAGCTTCCCCCGGTAGGCTCTTTCGAAAAGCGCACCTAGGAGGTCCGATAAAAGTGGCGCTGGTGGTCCAGAAGTACGGCGGTTCGTCGCTGGAGAGTGCCGATCGGATCAAGCGGGTGGCCGAGCGCATCGTCGCCACCAAGAAGGCGGGCAACGACGTCGTGGTGGTCTGCTCCGCGATGGGCGACACGACGGACGAACTGCTCGATCTCGCCCAGCAGGTCAATCCGGTCCCGCCGGAGCGCGAGATGGACATGCTGCTCACCGCCGGTGAACGCATCTCCAACGCGCTGGTGGCGATGGCGATTTCCGCGCACGGCGCGGAAGCGTGGTCGTTCACCGGTTCGCAGGCCGGTGTGGTGACCACCGCGGTGCACGGCAACGCGCGGATCATCGACGTGACGCCGAGCCGCGTGACCGAGGCGCTCGAGCAGGGCTACATCGCGCTGGTGGCGGGATTCCAGGGTGTTTCCCAGGACACCAAGGACATCACCACGCTGGGCCGCGGCGGGTCCGACACCACCGCGGTCGCGCTCGCCGCCGCGCTGAGCGCGGACGCCTGCGAGATCTATTCCGATGTGGACGGTGTGTACACCGCCGACCCGCGGATCGTGCCGGACGCGAAGAAGCTCGACACCGTGCCGTACGAGGAAATGCTCGAACTCGCGGCCAGTGGCTCGAAGATCCTGCACCTGCGGTCCGTGGAGTACGCGCGCCGATATGGAGTACCCATTCGCGTCCGTTCTTCCTACAGTGACAAGCCGGGCACGACGGTGGCCGGCTCGATTGAGGAGATCCCCGTGGAACAAGCGTTGATCACCGGTGTGGCGCACGACCGGTCCGAGGCCAAGATCACGGTGACCGGAGTGCCGGACCACGCCGGCGCCGCGGCGCGGATCTTCCGGACCATCGCCGCCGCCGAGATCGACATCGACATGGTGCTGCAGAACGTGTCCAACACCGCGGGCCGCACCGACATCACCTTCACGCTGTCGAAGGCCAACGGCCCCAAGGCGGTCGGCGAGCTGGAGAAGCTCAAGCCGGAGCTCGGCTTCACCACGGTGCTCTACGACGACCAGGTCGGCAAGGTTTCGCTGGTGGGCGCGGGCATGCGCTCGCACCCCGGCGTCACGGCCACCTTCTGCGAGGCGCTCGCGAAGGTCGGCGTGAACATCGAGATCATCAACACCTCGGAGATCCGGATCTCGGTGCTGATCCGCGACGCGCAGCTGGACGAAGCGGTGCGCGCGATCCACGACGCATTCGAACTCGGCGGCGACGAGGAAGCCGTCGTCTACGCGGGGAGTGGTCGCTGATGGCAGGCAACGGTTTGCGGGTCGGCGTGGTCGGCGCGACCGGCCAGGTCGGCGGGGTGATGCGGAAGCTGCTGGCGGAGCGGGACTTCCCGGTCGCGCAGCTGCGCTACTTCGCCTCCTCGCGCTCCGCGGGGACGAAACTTCCTTGGCGTGACGGGGAAATCGAGGTGGAGGACGCCGCGACGGCGGATCCGTCCGGTTTGGACGTCGCGCTGTTTTCCGCCGGTGGCGCCACTTCCCGCGCGCAGGCGGAGCGGTTCGCCGCCGCGGGCGCGAAGGTGATCGACAACTCTTCGGCCTGGCGGCTGGATCCCGACGTGCCGCTCGTGGTGAGCGAGGTGAACCCGCAGGCGATCAAGGACGCCCGCAAGGGCATCATCGCCAACCCGAACTGCACCACGATGGCCGCGATGCCGGTGCTCAAGCCGCTGCACGACGAGGCGGGCTTGGTGCGGCTGATCGCCAGCACGTACCAGGCGGTGTCCGGCAGCGGGCTCGCCGGCGTGGAGGAGCTGGCCGCGCAGGCGAGCGCGACGGCTTCCCGTGCCGCGGAGCTGACGCACGACGGTTCTTCGCTGACCTTCCCGGAGCCGGCCAAGTACGTGGCGCCCATCGCGTTCAACGTGCTGCCGATGGCCGGGTCCATTGTGGACGACGGCTCGTTCGAGACGGACGAGGAGCAGAAGCTCCGCAACGAAAGCCGGAAGATCCTCGACATCCCGGCGCTGCACGTGTCCGGGACCTGTGTGCGGGTTCCGGTGTTCACCGGGCATTCGTTGTCGATCAACGCGGAGTTCGCCGCGCCGCTTTCGCCGGAGCGGGCGAAGGAACTGCTCGCTGGCGCGCCGGGCGTGCGGCTGGTCGAGGTGCCGACGCCGCTCGAGGCCGCGGGCAAGGACCCGAGCTACGTCGGCCGGATCCGCACCGACCCCGGTGTTCCGGACGGCCGCGGGCTCGCGTTGTTCATTTCCAATGACAACCTCCGCAAGGGCGCGGCTTTGAACGCGGTTCAGATCGCCGAGCTGATCGCGGAAAGCGCGTAACCACAGCGCGTAAGGCGAAACTGACCCACTTTCACTCTTTAGCACAGCGGCTCCTCCACTCGATCCGGGAAGCGCGCTCTTACTGTGAGCGCAGTCTTTCACCAGGCCGAGTCGGGGAGCCGCGTTGCTGAGGCAGGTCGTCGTCACCGTGGTGGCACTGCTGGCACTGGGCACGACGGTGCCCACGCTGGCCGCCACGGAGAACACGGACGGGCCACTCAAGGTGCACGTCGTGCGGGTGGACGGTGAGCACGCCGGTGTCGCCGGGATCCTCGTGGTGGCCACGGATCCGTCCGGTGCCAGTGCCAGTGCCACGACCGGTCCTGACGGCGCCGTGGTGCTGTCCACCGCGTCGTTGACCGGCGGCAAGTACCGGGTGGAGGCGCAGATCCCGGCGTCCATGCCCGACGTGAAACCCGCGCCCGCGGGCCCGGGATTCGCCGCGCTGACCCAGTTCGTGGACGTGTCCGGTGGCCGCCCCGCCGAGCTGACGATGGGCGTCGGCAACGGAACCGGGGACGTCCAGCTCGGCGACCGCGTGTGGTTCGACACCGATGGCGACGGCGTGCAGGACGGGGACGAGCCGAGCCTGCCCGGGGTGCGCGTGCAGTTGCTGGGCTGTGACGGCACGGGCGCGCCGCTGGCGGAGAAGACCACCGACGCTTCCGGCGGCTACACCTTCGGCCCGGCCGACAAACTCCAGCCGAACTCCTGCTACACGGTCAAGTTCGACTTCTCCGGCGTCGACACCACGGGGCTGCCCGGCTCGCCGCGCGTCGACGGTCTCAAGTGGACAACGCCGATGGCGAGTGTCACGGCGGCCGCGGATTCCAGTGTGGACCCCACGACCGGCACCGTGCGCGTGACGGTGGGCCCGCCGGGTTCGGTGGACGACACCGTGGACGGTGGAGTGGTCGGCGGCCTGAACAAGATCGGCGACCTGGTCTGGGCCGACGTGAACCGGAACGGGCTGCAGGACCCCGGTGAGCAGGGCATCGCGGGTGTGCCGGTGAGTCTGCAGACGCCTGACGGCAAGGTCGTCGTCACGACCACCACCGGCCCGTACGGGCAGTACGCGTTCTCGCATTTGCCCGATGGCAGTTACAAGGTCTGTTTCGACACCACGAAACTGCCCGCGCAGTACGGCGATTACCAGCTGGTCAAACCCCGCGCCGGGACGGCGGGCCAGGATTCCGCGCCGGACCCCGGCACCGGGTGCACCGCACTGACCGAGCTCCGGGCCGATCGCATCAGCGACACGAGCATGGACGCGGGACTGGCCCCGCCGGTGAACCGGATCGCCGCGCGGGTCTGGCACGACGTGAACGAGGACGGCGCGCAGACCCCGGAGGAGCCCGGAATCCCCGGTGTGCCGGTGAAACTGCGCACCGACGACGGCACGCAGGTCGCGCTGACCACCACGGGCGCCGACGGCGGTTACGCCTTCGACAGCATCCCCGACGGCTCCTACCAGGTGTGCTTCGATCTCGCGAACCTGCCGGCGGACGTGGCCGACTACACGCCGGCCAAATACGCCGGTGACTCGGCCGCGAACCCGGCGACCGGCTGTACCCGTCCGGTGACCATCGGGCTGGACAAGCGGATCGACACCTCGCTCAACACCGGATTGTCCGGGCCGGACAACGAAATCGGCGATCGCGTGTGGTTCGACAGCAACCGCAACGGACTGCAGGACCCGGTGGAGCCAGGGGTTTCCGGGCTGCCGGTGAAACTGCTCAAGAGCGACGGCGGGGACGCGGGCGCCACCACCACGGGCGCGGACGGCAGGTATTCGTTCCACGGGATTCCCGATGGCACGTACCAGGTTTGCTTCGACCCCAAGGCTTTTCCCGCCGGCTACGCCGGTGACCAGTGGGCCCGGCCGAACTCCGGTGACGACGCGCTCGACTCGGACGTGGACCTGGCGAGCTCCTGCCTCCCGGCGGTGGCCGTGGGCGTCGCGCATCGCGAAGTGTCCACTATGGACGCCGGTCTGGTCTCCCCGCGCAACCGCCTCGGCGATCTGCTCTGGTTCGACCGCAACGCCAACGGCGCGCCGGACCCGGACGAGCCCGGTGTTGCCGGGGTGACGATCAGCCTGAAGGACTCGGCCGGGAAGCTCGTCGCGTCGACGCGCACCGGGCCGGACGGGCGCTACCTGCTCGACGACCTGCCCGACGGCAGCTACCAGGTGTGCGCGGATCTGACGCAGCTGCCCACGGAGGCCGCGAACTACCAGGTGCCCGGCAAGCCGGACGGCTGCCTCGGGCCGGTCACGGTCGGCCCGAAACCGCGGGAGGACCTGTCGGTGCGGATCGGTCTCGTCGCGCCGAGCCCGGCGGTCGCGCCGGCCGCGGAGCGCACGGAAACCGGTGGTGGCGGCGGGTTCCCGTTCGGCTGGGTGGCGTTCACCGCGATCGTCGTCGTGGCCGGGCTGGCGTTCACCGTGCGCTGGTGGAAAACGGTTGACCACTAAGCCGCCCGTTTTGTGAACGTTGCCCGGCGCGTCCGCGCACTGGTACACCTGGGCTCGGAGGCAAGATCGGGAAGGAACGTCGATGGCGGACGAGGCACGTGACTGGGACATCGTTTCGAGCGTCGGGCTGACCGCGCTCGCGGTCACCGCGGCGCGTGCGGTGGAGACCAGCCGCGAAGACGGCCTGGTCGAGGACCCGTACGCGGCGGCCTTCGTGCGGGCCACCCGGCCGCCGATCCCGATGCCGACGTCCACGGCCGACCTGCCCAACGAGCTGTGGGACCGGATGGCCCTGTTCATGGGCCTGCGCTCGCGCTTTTTCGACGAGTACTTCGCCGAGGCGTGGACGGCAGGGGTGCGCCAGACGGTGCTGCTCGCGGCGGGCCTGGACTCCCGCGCCTACCGGCTCGAGTGGCCGGAGGACAGCACGGTCTTCGAGGTGGACCAGCCGCGGGTGCTGGAGTTCAAGGATGAGGCGCTCGCCGAACAGGGGGCGAAACCGGCCTGCGATCGCCGCGTGGTGGCGGTGGATCTGCGCGACGACTGGGAAAAGGCGTTGCTGGCCAAGGGTTTCGACCCGGAGCAGCCCACGGCCTGGCTTGCCGAGGGCCTGCTGCCGTACCTCCCGGACGACGCCGTCGAACGGCTGCTGGACACCGTGCATCGTCTGTCCACTCCGGACAGTACGGTCGCCGTGGAGTACATGCTCGCGGAAGCGGTGATCGAGAACGACCCGGAGATCGACCGGATGATGGAGGAGTTCGGCTTCGACGTCCGGCCGTTGCTGGCCGGTGGCTACGAGCGCGCGGGCGAGTTCCTGACTCATCTCGGCTGGGCCGTCGGCGAGGTGAGCGGCAACGACCTGGCGGAACGCTACGGCCGTGAGATGAACGACTCCCTTTCCCAGCGTTTCGGCACCAACAGCCGCTACCTCACCGGCCGGCTTGGGTAGTTTGGGCCGCATGAAACTCGCTTGGGGGTCCGGAATGGCCGTGCTGGCGCTGGTGCTGGCCGGCTGCGACCAGGTCGACGCGGCCACCAGCAAGACCAGCGCGTGCGCCGAGGCGCTCGGGCTGAGCAACATCGACGTGCACCTGGACCCGGAAGCGCTGGCCCAGCAGGCGCAGCAGAAGGCGGACCGACTGCGTCAGCTCGCGAGCGAGGTGTCCGACCAGGACCTGAAACAGCAGCTCGGCACCATGGCCGACTCCTACCTCGCGCTCGAACAGCGAAAGCTCGACAACCTGAGCAACCTCAACGATTGGCTGCAGCGAAACGCGGCGAACCTGTCCGCGCTGCGCGAGGCCTGTCTGTAGCGGGCTCGCCCACGCGGAGCTCCAGCCCGGGCACGGACCTGACCACCACTGTTGTCCGCCAGCCGTCCAAGCCGGTGCGCAACAGCGCCCACATCCCCGGCAGTCGGCGGACGTGCCGCCGGAACGAACGCCGGGTCAGCACGCGCCCGCGCGCTCGCTGACCGGCCGCCGCGGCGTCGGGCGCGCACTCCACCCACAGGAAATGCTTGGGGCGCCGGGAAATCCGGGCGAGCGTCGCCAGCCAGGTGCGAGTGGCCGAGCCGGTGGCCGGGTCGTGCGCGACCACCGGGCCCTGCGCGGTCAGCACCGCCAGCGTCACGCGGATCCGATGCGTGACGTGCACCAGCGGCCGGTAGCTCGAGTACGGCAGGCCCGGCAGCCGGGCGGCGGAGCGCGCGCGGGTGTCGTCCGAGTCCAGCACCGTGACCGGCTCGTTCGCCTTGGCGTCGCGCAGCAGTGTGCTCTTGCCCGAGCCGGGCAGCCCGGCGATCACGAGCAGAGTCCGGGGTTCGATCGTCATCCGCAGCATGCCGGGTCAACGAACGGTCCCGGCGGCCCTGTTCCGGATTTACCGCGCAATCCGGATATTCACGGCGCGGGCACAGGCTTCGCCAAGCCCATCCTCAGCCTCAGCGCGAGCCCGGCGGACGCGATGCCCAGCCCGCCGATGCCCGCCGCGGCGAAACCCCATGCCGCCGACGCGTGGTCGATCGCGAAGCCGACCACCGGGCTGCCCAGCGCCAACCCGAGCCGCGTCGAGGAATCGAGCAGGCCCATCGCCTCGCCGCGGACCCGCGCGGGCGCGAGCCTGCCGACTTCCTCCGTTATCGAGGCCAGCGTGGGCGCGCAGGCGACGTTGGTCGGGATCAAAGCGATCGCGAGCAGCCACCACGGCTGCGCGAACAGCCCGGCGGGGATAACCAGCAGTGTCAGCAAGATCAGCAGCGGTGTCAGGGAGAGCGAGCGCCGCACGGCGCCGTGCACGATCCCGCCGACAGCGGACGCGACGCACATCGCGACGATCACCGGGCCGGTCCACGAGACGTCGCCGGTGGCGCGCAGCGCGGCCAGCGTGGCCAACTCGGTGCCTGCCAAGCAAAACAGCGCCCCTGTGGCCGTGCACAGCGTCGCCGCCAGCGGCCGGGTGAGCCACTCGCGCATCGCCGGGCGTTCACCGGTGACGGCCTCGGTCCGGGTCCGGATCGGCGGATTGTGCCAGTACAGCAGGAAACTGCCGACCGCGAAGCCGGCGCCGATCGCGAGCAGCGCGGCCGTGCCGGAGAACTGCGTGCTGATCGCGATCCCGGCCGCCGGGCCGACCATGAACGAGGCCTCGGTCAGCACCGACTCGAGCGAGTAGGCCGACCGGCGCTGCTCCGGCGGCACCAGCGTGGTCAGCACCTGCCGCGAGATCGAGCCGACCGGCACGACGAGCATCCCGGCGGGCAACGCGATCGTGACGAGCACCGGGTACGGCAGCCAGGGCGCGCCGATCCAGAACGCGGTGGACGCGACCCCGCAGAGCGCCAGCACCGGGCGCAGCCCGTACCTGTCGATCAGCCTGCCGATCAGGGGCGCGCCGAGCGCGCTGCCCAGCATCGTCGCCGTGCCGACCAGCCCGGCCGCGCCGTAACCGCGCCCGAGATCGGTGACCACATGCAGGGTCAGCGTCACGCCCATCGCCGTCGGTGGCAGGCGGGCGAGCCACGTGAGCAGCAGGATCACCCGGACTCCTGGCAGGCGAAGGACGCGGCGGTACGACAGCACCGTCCTACTTTGGCACGCCCGTCCAACTCCTTTTTCGCGCTGGCCTTCCCGACAAAGTGATAGTAACTTTCAAAAGAAAGTAGCTCTCAGATTGGAGTCGGCATGGGGGTATCCGGACGGAGCAGGTGGTGGGCGCTCGGCGCGCTCGCGGTGGCATTACTGGCTTTCGGGCTCGACGTGACGGTGCTGTCCGTCGCGTTGCCCACGCTCGCGGTGGATCTGCACGCGTCCACCAGCGAGCTGCAGTGGTTCTCGAACTCCTACACCCTCGTGCTGGCCGCGGGCCTGCTCCCGGCAGGCCTGCTCGGCGACCGGTTCGGGCCGAAGGGGCTGCTGATCTTCGGGCTGCTGCTGTTCGGGCTCGCCTCGGTCGCGTGCGCGTACTCGGCCACGGCGGGCCAGTTGATCGCGGCGCGGGCGGCGCTCGGTGTCGGCGGCGCGTTCCTCGTGCCGATGTCCGTTTCCCTGATCTCCGAACTGTTTCCCGGCAAGGATCGCGCCCGCGCCATCGCGGTCTGGGCGGCGGCGATGTCGGCAGGGATCCCGCTCGGGCCCGTAGTCGGCGGCTGGCTGCTGGACAACTTCTGGTGGGGCTCGGCATTCCTGATCAACGTCCCGCCGATCGTGATCGGCACGGTGCTGCTGATCTGGCTGCTGCCCAATGTGCCCGGAAACCCTTCGCAGCGCATCGATTTCCCCGGGATCGCGTTGTCCAGCGCCGGTCTGGTGGCGGTGACCTACGGGCTCGTCGAAGCGGGCGACCGCGGCTGGGGCGCGGTGACGGCCCTCGCGCCGATGCTCGGTGGGCTCGTCGTGCTCGCCGGTTTCGGGCTGTGGCTGCGGCGGGCGAGCCATCCGCTGGTCGACGTAGAACTGTTCGCCTCCAAGGGTTTTCGCTGGGGCGGGATACTCGCCACGGTCGCCCAGTTTGCGATGATGGGCGCGATCTTCCTGCTGCCGCAGTACTTCCAGGCCGTGTACGCCACCGATGCGCTGGGCACCGGGCTGCGTCTGCTGCCGATCGTCGGCGGGCTGCTCGTGGGAGTGCAGCTGGCGGACCGCCTCCGGTCGAAGGCCGGCGCGAAAGTCGTTGTGGCGCTGGGGTTCGCGTTCATGGTCGGCGGTCTGGTCACCGGTGCCTTCACCAGTGTGGGCGCCGGCTACGGGTTCGTCGCGGTGTGGGTTTCGCTCGTCGGCCTCGGTCTCGGGTTCTCGCTCCCGCCGTCGATGGACATCGCGCTGGGTGCGCTGAGCCCGAAGCGGGCGGGCGTCGGTTCCGGTCTGCTGCAAGCACTTCGCCAGGTCGGCGGCACGCTCGGGGTCACGATCCTCGGCACCGTGCTCAACGCCGGGTACCGCGCCGGTCTGCCCGACTCGGCACCGTCCGCGGCCCGGGAAAGCGTTGCGGCCGGTGCGCGCGTGCCCGGCTTGTTCGACGCGGTCCAGCACGCCTTCGTCCGCGGCATGAACACCACGCTGTGGGTGTGTGCCGGATTCGCGCTGGCGGGTGTGCTCCTGACACTCGTGTTCCTGCCGCGTCAGGCCGAGGACGTGCAGGAGGCAGAATCGGCCCATGAGTTCGTCGCCGGTTAGGCCGGGGTTGCGGGAGCTGAAGAAGGCAAGGACGCGGGCCGCGATCCAGGATCACGCCCTCCGCCTCTTCGTCGAGCAGGGCTACGACGCGACCACGGTCGAGCAGATCGCGGCCGCCGCCGAGGTCTCGCAGAGCACGTTCTTCCGGTACTTCCCGACCAAGGAGGACACCGTCAGCTACGACCGGCTCGACCCGGTCATGCTCGAGTCCTTCATCGCACAACCCGCGCGGCTTTCGGTGATCGGCGCGATGCGGGCCGCGATCCGCGAAACGCTCGGCGCGCTGCCACGTGAGGCCTCCGACCTGGAAACCGCGCGGCAGCGGCTCATTTTCGAGGTGCCCGCGTTGCGTGCCCGGCTCGTCGACCAGATGCAGGACGGGATGGAGATGCTGCACGACGCGGTGGCCCGGCGTCTGGACCGTGAGCCGTCCGATCTCACGGTCCAGACCTGGTCCGGGGCGATTCTCGGGGTGGTGCTCTCGGCGTACTTCGCGTCGACAGCCGACCCCGCGCGGTTCATGGCGGAGATGGACGCGCGGCTGGCCTGTCTGGAGCGGGAACAGCTCGGCTGATCAAGGCGCGACGACGCGCGCCACGCAGTCGCGCAGCAGTGCCCGGCGCCTTTCGTGGTCGGCGGCGGACTCGTCGGCGCTGGCGGCGTGCACGACGCTCGCCGGTGACCAGGCGAAGGCCATCCCCATCACGAGTACGAACAGGTCGAACGGGTCGCCCTCGCGCACCTTGCCCGCGGCCTGCGCCCGTTCGATGGCCGCGAGTTTCCTGGTGTCGTCCGGATTGTCGGTCAGCCGGGCGACCGGACGGCGTTCCAGCCGGAGCCAGCTGGTCAGGCGGACCAACTCGGGGTTGCGCAGGGTCTCGTCGTACATCGCGACGGCCCAGCCGGGGAAGTCCTCCGCGTCGAACGACACGGCGTCGAGCAGCCGGCCGGCGCGGTCGGCGACCACCGCGTCGAACAACCCGTCCTTGCTGCCGAAATAGCCGTAGAGCTGGGCCTTGTTCGTATGCGCCGCCGCGATGATCCGGTCCACCCTGGCGCCGGCGATCCCGCGTTCCGCGAACTCCTCCGCGGCCGCGTCGAGGATGCGCCTGCTGGTGGCGGCGCCGCGGGCTGTGGTCGGCAGTTCGGGCATGGGCCCACTTTACAAACAGACCAGTTGGTCTGTTTTGCTGCTACGCTGGAAACAGACCGAATAGTCTGTCTAGGAGGACGGAATGCGCACCACCACCGGCTGGCAGAGCCACGACAACTCCACCGCCCTGCGGCGGCTCCCGATCGAGCGCCGTGACCTGCGCGAAGACGACATCGCCGTGCGGGTCGACTACTGCGGTGTCTGCCACAGCGATCTGCACGCGATCCACGGCGCCGTGGGCAAACCCACCGACGGCCTGGTCCCCGGCCACGAGTTCGTCGGCACCGTCACCGCCACCGGCCCGGCGGTGACCGGGTCCGTGACCGGTGACCGGGTCGCGGTCGGCACCATCGTCGACTCCTGCGGCGTCTGCGCGATGTGCCAAGCGGGGCAAGAGAACTACTGCTACGAGGGCGCCGTCACCACCTACGGCGGCACCGACCGCGTCGACGGCACGGTGACGAAGGGCGGCTACAGCCGCGAATACGTACTGCGCGACAAGTTCGCCTACCGCCTGCCCGAAGGCATCGACCCGGCCGCGGCCGCACCGCTCATGTGCGCCGGAATCACGATGTGGGAACCCATGCGGGCGGCGGGAATCGGCGCGGGCAGCCGGGTCGCCATCGCCGGTCTCGGCGGGCTCGGGCACCTCGGGGTCAAGATCGCCGTCGCGCTCGGCGCCGAGGTCACCGTGCTGAGCCGCACCCCGGACAAGGCTGGGGACGCGCGCAAGCTCGGTGCCGCCGAGCTGCTCGTCACCACCGACGAAAAGCAGCTGGCGCAGGGGTTCGGCCGGTTCGACCTGATCATGGACACCATCTCCGCCAAACACGACCTGTCGCCGCTGCTGCGCCTGCTCGGGCTGGACGGCACGCTCAGCGTGGTCGGCCTGCCGCTCGAAGTCCCGGTGCCGCTCATGAACCTGACCTACGGCCGCAAGAAGCTGACCTCGTCGGGCACCGGCGGCCGGAAGGGCACGGCCGAAATGCTGGCCTTCGCCGCCGAACACGGCATCACGGCGGACATCGAGCTGCTTCCGTCCGCGCGCGTCGAGGAGGCGCTCACCCGGCTGGAGCGGGGCGACGTCCGCTACCGGTTCGTGCTCGATCTGTCCGATTTGGACTGAGCGCGCGACACGCCCGGCGTCCCGGCTCACCCGGTCGCTTCCCCCGGCGCGCCCGGGTTTTTCGTTGAGTACCAACGAGGTGCAGTAAAACGAGTGAGGCTCGCGGTGTGAACGGGTGAACCGGGCACACAGCGCAATGCCCCGCTCCCGGCGTACCTGATTGCCGGGCGAATATCCGAGTGCCTTTGTTCACCAGTTCGCGGGTCCTTCTATCGATTCCGAATCCGCCTCGTGTCGGCGGTCCCGTGCGGCCGAGTGGTGACCCCCTGACCAGGAAGGTAGTCATTGAGCCAGTCAGGGCCAAAAAGCCAGGGAGGGAATCAGCAATGCAAGGGAAGTTCGCCCGAGCACTCGCGGTGCTGGTGGCAGGAAGTGTGCTCATGCTGTCCGGAGCCGGTATCGCTTCGGCAGGTGGTAAGGGCACGTCGAGCACGGAAGCCGCCGGCCAGCAGGTGCTGCAGCTGCGCGACGCGATCACCAAGGCCGCGTACGGATCCGACGTGGCGGGCACGGAACGTTCGCTCAACCAGCTCAGCCCGTTGCTCGGTGACCTCGCGGCAGGGCAGAAGTACCAGATCCAGTCCGACCAGCAGCAGCAGGCGGGCACGGCGAACGGTCAGTCCACCGAAGCGAGCCGCATCCTCGCCGACCCGTCCCAGGCTTCGACCGCCCGGCAGCTGCCGCCGGTGCCCTCGCTGCCGGACCTGCCGGCGCCGCTGAACATCGTCAGCAACCTGCTGAAGAACCTGCTCACGCTGGTGACCAGCCTGCTCGGCGGCCTGCTGGGCAGCGCACCGGCGCTGCCGGTGCCGACGCCGACGTTGCCGTCGGTCTGAGACGAACAAGTGAAATAAGAGGGGGAACACCCGGAGGCCGGCGTGGCGACACGCCGGCCTCCGGCTATTCGGCGGTGATCCCGGACAGTCCCAGGCGCAGCGCACCGGCCGCTTCCGCGGTCGCCTCGCGGAACCGGGTGCCGACACCGAGGAAGTTCACGAACCCGTGGATGAGGTCCGACTGCCTGCTCAGCGCGGTCGGCACCCCGGCGGCGCGCAGTTTCTCCGCGTACGCCTCGCCTTCGTCGCGCAGCGGGTCGAAGCCCGCCGTCGCCACGTACGCGGGCGGCAGTCCGGCGAAGTTTTCGCTCAACAGCGGGGAAAGCCGCGTATCCGTGCGGTCCACCCCGGCCGGCGCGTAGTGGTCGAGGAACCACGTCATGTCCTTGTCGGTGAGGAAGAAGCCGTCCCCGAACAACTCCCGCGAGCGGCGCACCTTCGACGCGTCGACGCCCGGGTACAGCAGCAGCTGGAAAGCCGGGGCCGGGCCGCCCCGCCGCGTGGTCACCTGCGAGACGACGGCCGCGAGGTTGCCGCCCGCGCTGTCGCCGCCGACCGCGATCCGGTCCGGGTTCACGCCGAGGTCGGTCGCCTTCGCGTGGGCGTAGTCGAACGCCGTCACCGCGTCGTCCGCCGCGGCGGGGAAGGGATGCTCCGGCGCGAGCCGGTACTCCACGGACAGCACGCGCACGCCGGCGTGCTTGGCGAAGAACCGCGCGGTGTTGTCGTGGCTGGCGCGGGTGCCGATCACCCAGCCGCCGCCGTGGAAGTACACCAGCAGCCCGGAGTCCTTGGGCAGCCCGGCCGGGGTGTAAAGGGTGGCCGGGATGCCGCCGTTCGAGTCGGGGATGGTCAGCTCACGCGTGCCCACCGGCTGGATCGGCGCGCCGCTGACCAGGTGCTGGGACTCGTTGAGCAGCTTCCTGGCCAGCGCCGGGGTTGGCTGCGACATGCTCGACCCCGCGAGCTGCTGCAGCCGCAGCAGCAGCTGCGCGTCGAGCGCCAGCTCCTGTCCGTCGCGCTGGATGGCGCTGCCGGCGATGAGCCGCCGCACCGGGCGCGGGAGGGCGTAGACCAGCTGGGCCGCGGCTGCTTCGACGCGGGACTTGAGTGGGTTCGCCATGCCCGAGACGTTACCGGCGAGTAGTCAAGAGGGCCAGACGCGCTCGCGCAACGGTTCGGGGCGCGGGAACGGTTCAGGTGTGACCGGGGCCTCCGTCCCAAATGCTGGTCCTCTACCTAACTGGAGGGGTTAGCCTCGACGGCGTGACTAGCTCGGTGATCAACGTGGTCGGTATCGGCGGTTCCCTGCGCGCGGGCTCTCAGTCCGAACGCGCGCTGAACATCGCGCTCGAAGGCGCGAAGGAAGCGGGCGCGAACACACTCGCGATCACCGGCAGCCAACTGGTCCTGCCGTTCTACGATTCGGGAATCCCCGAGCGCACCCCGGAGGCGGAACGGCTGATCGAGGCCGTGCGCAACGCCGACGGGCTGATCATCGTGTCCCCCGGCTACCACGGCGCCCTGTCCGGCCTGATCAAGAACGCCCTGGACTACGTCGAGGACCTGCGCCCCGATCCCCGCCCGTACCTCGACAGCCGCGGCGTCGGCCTCGTCGCGGTCGCGTACGGCTGGCAGGCCGCGGTCACCACGCTCGACCAGCTGCGCACGATCACGCACGCGCTGCGCGGCTGGCCCACCCCGCTCGGCGGCGCGGTCAACTCCGCCGAGACCAAGTTCGACGAGGCGGGCGGTGCCTCGGACGGTAAGACGGTCTCCACCCTGCGCACGATCGGCCGTCAGGTGACCGAGTTCGCGCAGGCCAACCGCGCCTGAGGATTCACATCCGGCCTCCCGGGTAACCCGTCGAGTGATGCCCGCCATGACGGGCACCTTTCGGCGACTGCGGATTGTTGTTCTTGCTGCCAGGCTTGTACCGGCCAAGAACACGGGAGGTAAGTGGTGGAAGCGTTGTACACGGCGGTGGCGACGTCACGAGGCGACGGCCGCAATGGTGAGGTCACCTCGTCCGACGGCGTGATCGACGAAAAGCTGGCCATCCCCAAGGAGATGGGCGGCCCTGGCGGTCTGCACACCAACCCGGAGCAGTTGTTCGCGGCCGGCTACTCGGCCTGCTTCCACAGCGCGCTGCAGGCGGTCGCCCGTCAGGCGAAGGTGCAGCTGCCCGACGGGGCCACGGTCACGGCCGAGGTCGGCATCGGCAAGGACGGCCCCGGTTTCGGACTCGCCGTGAAGCTCGAGGCCACACTGCCCGGGCTGGAGGCGGGCCAGGCCAACGAGCTGGTGGCACAGGCACACCAGGTCTGCCCCTATTCGCGCGCCACTCGCGGCAACATCGAGGTCGAGGTAACCGCCAAGACCGCTTGAGGGAAAGGGAGGAATCCGTACACCATGGCAAACTCTCCGATCAAGAGCCCGCTCCCCGAGAGCGACAAGGAGATCACCGGCAACGTCCTGCAGGCCACACTGGTGGACCTGGTGGACCTCTCGCTGATCGCCAAACAGGCGCACTGGAACGTGGTCGGCGCCAACTTCCGCAGCGTGCACCTGCAGCTGGACGAGCTGGTGTCCACGGCACGCACCTACGTGGACGAGGTGGCCGAGCGCGCCAACGCGATCGGTGTCTCGCCCAACGGCAAGGCGAAGACGGTCGTGGAGAGCTCGGGCCTGCCCGAGTACCCGGACAACTGGCAGAACGTCGAGGCCACCGTCGCCGCGATCGTCGACATCCTGGCGGACCTCATCGAGCGGCTGCGCAAGCGCATCGACGAGACCGACAAGAGCGACCTGGTCACCCAGGACCTGCTGATCGAGATCACGCAGGAGCTGGAGAAGGCGCACTGGATGTGGCAGGCCCAGCAAGCCTGACAACTCACCACGAAGCGGGCGCTGTCTTGGGCAGCGCCCGCTTTTCCTTGTGCCGGAACGGGTTCGGGTCGCTAGTGTCGGCCACATGGTCTTGCACTCGGGACAGTCGCGCCGTCCGGAATCGCGCGGCGGCAGCAACCCGTTCTTCGGCGGCACCGACCCGGCGCTCGCCGCGAGCGTCTCGCCGCCGCACAAACGGCTCGCCGATCAGCCCGTGCCGCCGGACACCGCCCTTCAGGTGGTCCGCGACGAGCTGATGCTCGACGGGAACGCCCGGCTCAACCTCGCCACGTTCGTCACCACGTGGATGGAGCCGCAGGCAGGCCAGCTGATGGCCGAATGCGTCGACAAGAACATGATCGACAAGGACGAGTACCCGCAGACCGCCGAGCTGGAACGGCGGTGCGTCAACATCCTCGCCGATCTCTGGCACGCGCCGGACCCGTCGGCGATCATGGGCTGCTCGACCACCGGCTCGTCCGAGGCGTGCATGCTGGCCGGGATGGCGCTCAAGCGGCGCTGGGCCAAACTCGGCCGCACCGGCAAACCGAACCTCGTGATGGGCGTGAACGTCCAGGTGTGCTGGGAGAAGTTCTGCGAGTACTGGGAGGTCGAGCCCCGGCTGGTGCCGATGGAGGGCGACCGCTTCCACCTCACCCCGGAGCAGGCCGTCGAGCACTGTGACGAGAACACGATCGGCGTGGTGGCGATCCTCGGCTCCACCTTCGACGGCAGCTACGAGCCGGTGGCGGAGATCGTCGCGGCGCTGGACGAGCTGCAGGAGCGCACGGGCTGGAACATCCCGGTGCACGTCGACGGCGCGTCCGGCGCGATGATCGCCCCGTTCCTCGACCCCGAGCTGGTGTGGGACTTCCGGCTGCCGCGCGTCGCGTCGATCAACACCTCCGGGCACAAGTACGGGCTCGTGTACCCCGGCGTCGGCTGGGTGATCTGGCGCGATCAGGAGGCGCTGCCGTCCGAGCTGGTGTTCAACGTGAACTACCTCGGCGGCGAGATGCCCACGTTCGCGCTCAACTTTTCCCGCCCCGGCGCGGAAGTCGCCGCGCAGTACTACACGTTCGTCCGGCTCGGGCGCGAAGGTTTCCGTGTGGTGCAACAGGCTTCGCGGGACGTGGCGATGGATCTCGCCCAGCGGATCGCGCAGTTGGGCCCGTTCGAGCTGCTCACCAAGGGCGACCAGCTGCCGGTGTTCGCCTTCACCACCAAACCGGACGTGCAGGCTTTCGACGTGTTCGACGTTTCCCGGCGGCTGCGGGAGCGCGGCTGGCTCGTGCCGGCGTACACGTTCCCGGCGAACCGGACGGACCTCGCCGTGCTGAGGGTGGTGTGCCGCAACGGTTTCACGCACGATCTGGCCGCGCTGCTCTGTGAGCACATCGAGCACTACCTGCCGGAGCTCGCCGCGCAGTCGGGGCCGCGACACAGCCCGGCCACCAGCACTTCGTTCCACCACTGAAACCACCGGCGCCGGGGCCACGCGGGCCCCGGCGTCCAGCGGCTACTTTTCGAGCGCGCGCAGCGCGAAGGACACCTCGGCCGCGGTCTGCTTGATCGTCTCCGCGATCACCAGCGAGCCGTGCCCGGCGTCGTACCGGTAGAACTCGTACGGAGCGTCGCGCTTGGCCAGCCTGTCGAGGTAGTTCTCGATCTGCCGGATCGGGCAGCGCGGGTCGTTGTCGCCCGCCAGCACGAGTACGGGCGCGCGCACCGCGTCGACGTAGGTGATGGGCGAACATTCCTTGTACACAGCGGGAACGGTCTCGGGCGTGCCACCGAAGAGCGCCTTGTCGAAGTTACGGAGCTGTTCCATCTCGTCCTCGTACGCGGCGACGTAGTCCGCCACCGGCACGCTCGCCACGCCGGCCGCCCACCGCTCCGGCTGCGTGCCGATCGCGAGCAGCGTCAGGTAACCGCCCCAGGACGCGCCGTTGACTACGCACTTCGTCTTGTCGGCAAGGCCGCTCTCGACGGCCCAGTCGTACACCGCCGCGACGTCCTCGAGTTCGGTGAGGCCGGGGCGGCCTTCGATCGCGTCGCGCCAGGCCGAGCCGTAACCGGTCGAACCGCGGTAGTTCACCTCGATCACCGCGAACCCGGCGTCGAGCCACACCGCGCGGTACGCCGAGAAGCGGTCCTCGTCCGCGGCGTGCGGGCCGCCGTGCAGCGTGAAAACCGTCGGCAGTGGACCTTCCGGCGCGTTCGCGGGCCGCGCGACGAGCGCGTGCACCCGACCGCCAGGGCCTTCGACGAAGGCGTCCACAACGTGCGACGAACCCGGCGCGGGCGCGCCGGGTGGGGTGAGCAGCACGGTGTCCGCGCCGTCCGCCGCGCGGGCGCGGATGACCGGGGGCTGCGCGGCGCTCGACCACGAGTACTCGACCGTGCCGTCCGGGCGCACGCTCGCACCGCCGATCCGGCCCTTCGGGGTGTCCAAAGAGGACAATTCTCCGGTGGCGAGTTCGTAGCGGTACAAGGAACTCCGGCCCTCGTGGAAGTGCACCACGAGCAGCGCGTCGGCCTCGGGGTACCAGCCCGCGCTGACCTCGCCGGGCAGGTCGAGCTCCAGCTCGGTCTCGGTGTCCTCGGCCACGTCCCAGATCAGCAGCTCCTCGCGGCCGCGCCGTTCGTGCAGCACGAGGAGGCGCTGGTCACCGGCGACGGGCGAGAACTCCAGCGGGTCGAGGCCCTTGCCCTCGCCGTCCCATTTCTCGGCGACCGCGGAGAAATCGCCCGTGCTGAGCACGCGGACCGCCGGGTGGCGGGAGTCACCGTGCTCGGAATGCGCGATGGCGAGGAGGCTTTCGTCACGCGACAACGACGCGACGCCCGCGTCGTCCTTGCTGGAGTAGAACTCGCTCGTCTTCCCGTCCGCGTGCGCGAAGAGCCGGCTGCCGTCGTCGGTGGAGACACCGACCGCCACGAGCTTGTGCCCGATCTCCAGGCCTGCCGGGTAGCCGTCGTGCACGTCGGGGATCGCGGGCTGCCGCTCGCCTCCGGCGAAGGGCTCGCGTACCCACGAGCCGAACTCGTCGCCGTCGGTGTCGTTGAACCACCAGATCCAGGCGCCGTCGGGCGACGTGGTGGCGTGCAGGGTCCCGTTGGGCCGGTCGGTGACGCGGCGGTGCTCGTCCGTTTCCCTGTCCCAGGAGTAGACCTCCCAGACGCCGCTGGCGTTCGAGACGTAGAGGTTCTTCGCCGGCGCGTCCAGCGCCCAGTCCGGCACCGACATGCGTGGGGCGTGGAAGCGCGCTCGCCATCGCGCCTCGGCCTCGGGGTCGGCGAAGAGGCTTTCGGGGATCACTGCGGGCGGGTGCTGGGTAGTCACCCCTCGATCCTGCCAGGTGTTGCCCGTACGGTGGGCGTGTGCTGGAGGGATATGCGCCAGGGTTCTCCGATGACGCGCTGTCGATGATGGGAGCGCGGACGGCGAGCGACCGGGCGGCGTTCGCGGTGCGTCTGCTCGAACCGGGCATGCGCGTACTCGACGTCGGCTGTGGCCCCGGCACCATCACCACCGGTTTCGTCCCGGTCGCCGGTGCCGGGCGGGTGCTCGGTGTCGACCAGTACCCTGGGCAGTTCCCGGAGGAGTCCACAGTGGACTTCGTCGCGGGAAGCGCCTACGCGCTGCCCGTGGTGTCGGAAAGTATCGATCTGGTTTTCGCGCACGCGCTGTTCGAACACCTGCGGGACCCCGCGACGGTGCTGCGGGAGTTCCGCCGCGTGCTCCGTCCCGGCGGCGCGATCGCTTTGTCCACTTCGGACTGGAGCCGCGCCGTGCTGCGGCCGAAGACGGTGAACGTGGTGGCAGCGCTGCGCGGGCACTACCTGCTGCGGCGTCGTGCGGGCGGGGATCCCTTCGCGGGCAAGCACATCGCGGCCCAGGTCGAACGGGCCGGGTTCCGGGATGTGAAGACCCACGCGAGGTTCCGGCCGGACATGGGGTACCGGGATCTGGCGCGCTATGTGGAAACCCGGTTGGACGCCGCACTGACCGAGTCGAGTCAGGACCGGGATCAGCTGGCCAGCGCGGCGAGGTCCGCCTGGGCCTGGTCCCATGCCGGAGATGGCGATTTCTCGCAATGCTGGATAGAGCTGACCGCCTCCCGTTGAGGGGTGGGAGGGGATTTCCCTCGTCCGGTAAGTGTTTTACGGTGCGGCGGGCGCGTCAAGGGCGCCTTCGGCGTCGCTTCGCGATGGGCAAGCCCACCCTTGACACACCCGCCGCACCGCAAAGACCGGCAAGGACGAGGGAAATCCCCCGGTCCGGAAATCCCCCCGGCTACCTACCGCTGCCGTCCCACCATGGTGAGTTGGCGGCGTAACTGGCTTTCGTTGCCCTCTCGCCCCAATCCCTACGCTCCGCTTCGGTGCCTACGCGCGCACCGATGGGGGGTCCAGGGGGGCGAAGCCCTCCCTGGCGGGGGTCTGGGGGTTCGACCCCCAGAAGACACAACGCGGAAGACCCCTGTCCGAAGCTTCAAGCTTCGGACAGGGGTCTTCCATCTGACGCGTCGGGGTGGCGGGATTTGAACCCACGACCTCCTCGACCCGAACGAGGCACGCTACCAAGCTGCGCCACACCCCGAATGTTCTCTCTAGCGGGTCGTTGAGAAGTCTAGCGGATGTCGCTGGGGGCTTGTCGGGGGGTTTGGTTTGCCCGGTTGCGCGTGCTGCTGCCCCTCGGGACGAGGGTGAGCAGGCTTGCCTCGGGTGGGCAGGCGAAACGGGCCGGTGCGTAGGGTGAAGTGCCGAGACCTGCCGACACGTGGAGCCACATGTCGGCTCCCCACCGGGAGGCGCCGCGGGCGCGGGAGCGATCAAGCTCACAGTTGGTGACCAGTGCCCCGATGCCGGGGATGCGGAGCTGGCCGCCGTGGGTGTGCCCGGCGAGGACGAGGTCGTAGCCGTCGTCGGCGAACGGGTCGAGGACCCTGGGCTCGGGTGAGTGGGTCATGCCGATGCGGACGGCGGCGTTTTCGTCGGGCCGTCCGGCGATCTCGCCGTAGCGGTCGCGGCGCAGGTGTGGATCGTCCACTCCGGCCGCGAACACCGTCTGCCCGGCGACTTGGACCGTGCGGCGGGCGTGGGTGAGGTCCTGCCAGCCGTGTTCGATGAAGGCCGCGCGCAGGTCGCGCCACGGGAGTTTCTTGCCGTGGATGCGCTTCTTCTTCCCGCGCGGCATGAGGTAGCGGGCGGGGTTCTTCGGCTTGGGCGCGTAGTAGTCGTTGCTGCCGAAGACGAACAGGCCCGGCCGGTCGAGCAGCGGCCCGAGCGCGCGCAGCACGTAGGGCACGGCCTGCGGGTGCGCCAGGTTGTCGCCGGTGTTGACGACGAGGTCCGGCTCCAGTTCGCCGAGCGCGGCGACCCAGTGCTGTTTGGACTTCTGGCCCGGCATCATGTGCAGGTCCGAGACGTGCAGCACCTTGACCGGCCGCGCGCCCGGCGCCAGCACCGGGAGCTCCGCGGTCCGCAGCGTCCAGTGCCGGCGCTCGATGCCCACCGCGTACCCGACGGCGGCCGCGCCCACGGCCACTGTCCCCGCGGCCAGCCGGGCCGCATTCATCTTGTCACCGACCGTACTCACCCTTTCGAGGATACGGGCTCAGTGCTCGTAGGCCGGATCAGATGGGGGCAGCGGGATGACCGGCTGCCCGTTCATGATCTGCGTCATCGCGCCGAACCAGGTCCGCGCCGGTGTCTTGCCACCGAACATGTTGCCGTCCGCGGTGCCTCGCGTGGCACTGACATTCCCGGGACCGCCGTCGATGAGTCCGCCGAACGGGTTGTCCGGCCGGAACACCATCGCGGCGCCCGCCAGCTGCGGCACGGCGGCGACGAACGCCGCCGAACCGGAGTTCTGCGTGGTCCCGGTCTTGCCGATCATCGGCCGGTTCCAGCCGACCGCCGCGGCGGCCGCCTTCGACGTGCCTTCGGTGTCGTCCTTGCTCATCCCGACCGCCATCGAATTGGCGAGCCCCTCGGGCACGGCCTGCTCACAAGCCGCCTCGTTGATCTTCTTCGGGCTGCCGTCGCGGTTGGTCACCGCGGCGATCGGGGTCGGCGGGCACCACACCCCGCCACTCATGATCGTCGCCGCGACGTTGGCCAGCTCCAGGCCGCTGGTCGGGCTCACGCCGAGGGTGAACGAGCCGAGCCCGGCCTGCGACGCCCCGCCTGGGGCGAAGTACTTCTGCTGGCTCATGTTGTAGATGGACTGGCTGTTGTTCGGGTCGACCGCGCCGCCGTTGGCCGGGTTCGACGCCATCGTGTTGCGCATCCCGAGCCGCCGCGCCATGTCCGTCACCGCGCCCATGCCCGCTTGTTCTTCCAGGATCACGAACCCGGTGTTGGGCGAGGTCGCCAGCGCCTGCTGCAACGACATCGAAGGCCCGTAACCGCTTTCCCCGTAGTTGCTCAGGCAGTACGCGTGGGTTCCCCGTGCCACCAAAGGACAGTTGTTCCCACCACCCACGAAGACGTTCGACGAATAACTCTGTGGCGTCTGGATCGTGGCGTAGATACCGGTCTTGTGTTGTTCCAGCGCGGCCGCGGTGGTGAAGATCTTGTAGCTCGATCCCGCACCGGTCACATTGGACACATCCGATGGCAGCGCGTACGTGGTCTGGCCCTTGTCCGCGTCCGGCCCGTAGTCCCGGTTCGCCGCGAGCGCGACCACCTCGTGTCTGTCCTTGCCGGGGCGCACGAGTGACAACGTGTTCGCCACGTTCTTCTGCGTCTTGTCCACCTGCTGTTCGGCCGAGATCTTGGCCTGGTGGTTGGCGTTCTGGTCCATCGTGGTGCGGATGGTGTAGCCGCCGGTGTACAGATCGTCCTTGGTCATCCCGTTGGTGAGCAGGTAGTCCTGCACGTACTGGCAGAAGAACCCGTTCTCCGGCCCGGCGCCGGTGCAGTTCGCGGCCGGTTTGGACGGACCGCCGGGCACCACGCCGAGCGGCTCGGCCTTGAACCGGTCCGCGTCGGCCTTGGCCAGTTTCTGGTTCTCCACCATGCGGTCCAGCACCAGGTTGCGGCGCTCGGTGGCGCGCTCCGGGTGGCTCCACGGGTCGTACACCGGCGGGTTGTTCACCATGCCGGCGAGCAACGCGGCCTGCGGCACGGTCAGCTTGTCCGCGGTGGTGTTGAAGTAGGTCTGCGCGGCGGCGCCGACGCCGTAGATCTTCCGCGAGAACTCCACCACGTTGAGATAGCTGGTGAGGATCTGGTCCTTGTTCATCTGCGTCTCGAGCTGGATCGCGACGCGGGCTTCCTTGAGCTTGCGGGCGACGGACTGTTCCTGCGCCTTCTGCTGGCCCACCTCGTCGTCCCGGTAGACGACGTTGATCAGATAGTTCTTGACGTACTGCTGGGTCAGCGTGGACGCGCCCTGCGTGTCGCCGCCCGTGCTGTTGCTCAGCGCGGCGCGGAAGGTGCCCTTCCAGTCCACCCCGTGGTGGTCGTAGAACCGGCGGTCCTCGACCGAGACCAGCGCCCACTTCATGGCGTCGTTGATCTGGTCCGACGCCGTCGGGATCCGGTACTGGTCGTACAGCGTGGCGATCGGGCTGCCGGCCGAGTCGGTGATCGTGGTGACCAGTGGCGGCGGCACGTTGGCCAGTTCGGCCGACATGCTGTCCACCGTCTCGCTCGCCTTGTTGGATGCCACCCCGGCCGCGCCCACGATGGGGAACAGCACGCCGGCGACGAGGATCCCCGCGAGCAAACACAGGCCGAGCAGCTTGAACAGACCATCCGTCTTCCGCACGAGAGCCAGGGTAGTGGGAACGGGCATATCGCCGCCGGGGGCATCAACGCCCCGGATACCACGTCCGGCGGTGTCGTGCGACGTGTTCCGGTAACAAAATTCGCCGGGATCTTGGCGAGGGGAACCGTCTGGCTCTACAGTCCGTCAACGTCTCACGAAGAACGGTGCCGGGGAGGCACCGCGCTTCAGCAAGGTGAGCCGAGGGTGAGGAGCTGGGGGCTTTATGGACTCGAACCAACAACAGAGCTGGCGCCTGGACGCCTTGTGCCGGGACACCGACCCGGACGAGCTGTTCGTGCGCGGAGCCGAGCAGAACCGGGCCAAGGTCGTGTGCATGGGCTGCCCGGTGCGCACGGAATGCCTGGCGGAGGCTCTCGACAACCGGATCAGCTTCGGTATCTGGGGCGGTATGACCGAACGCGAGCGGCGGGCACTGCTGCGCCGCCGCCCCGAGGTCAGCTCCTGGTGGGACCTGCTGGAATCCGCCAAGGCGGAGTACGTCAAGGTCTCCTAGGAGTTGTTCGCGAGCCGGTCTCCGATGTCGCGGAGACCGGCAACGTCGTGCACGTCGCTGGGGAGCGCGGGCACGCGGACGATCGGCACTTCGGGGTGTGCGCGGGTGAAGCGCGAGAGCAGCCTGTTTTCGCGCTCCGCCAGCGCCACCCTGTCCGCGTGCAGCCGCAGCACGGCGGTGGCCAGCGGGGCGCTCGCCTCCGACCTGTCCGCCGCCGAAAGAGCCGCGCCAGCCGAGAGATCCGCCAGCACGGGATGCGTGCGGTTGGCCACCAGTCCGGACAACGGCATGGACTCCTCGGAGAGCCGGTCCACGAAGTAACTCGCCTCGCGCAGCGCGTCCGGCTCCGGCGCGGCGATCACCAGGAACGCCGTTCCCTTGCTACGCAACAACTCCGAGGTCTTGCGCGCCCGTTCGCGGAAACCGCCGAACATACTGTCGAAGGCCTGCATGAACGCGGAGGCGTCGGCCAGCAGCTGCCCGCCGATGATCGTCGACACCGCCTTGGCGAACATCGAGAACCCCGCGGTGACCACCTTGCGCAGCCCCCAGCCGCCGGCCTTCGCCGGGCCGGTGAGCAGCCGGATCATCCGGCCGTCGAGCGCGGTGGACAGCCGGGTCGGCGCGTCCAGGAAGTCCAGCGCGGAGCGGCTCGGCGGGGTGTCCACGACGATCAGGTCCCAGTCGCCGGTGGCCGCGAGCTGGCCGAGCTTCTCCATCGCCATGTACTCCTGCGTGCCGGAGAAAGACGTGGAAATGGTCTGGTAGAAGGGATTCGCGAGCAGCTGCTCGGCGCGCTGCGGGCCGGCGTGCGCGCGCACCATGTCGTCGAAGGTGCGGCGCATGTCGAGCATCATCGCCCACAGCTCGCCCTTCGGGTCGAAACCCTCGACCTGAACCTGACGTGGATGGTTGCCCAGCTCCCGCAACCCGAGCGCCTGCGCGAGCCGCCGCGCCGGGTCGATGGTCAGTACCACCGTCTGCCTGCCGCGTTCCGCCGCGCGCAACGCGATCGCGGCCGCGGTGGTGGTCTTGCCGACCCCGCCCGAACCGCAGCAGACGATCACCCTGGTCTCCGCGTCGTCGATCAGCTCGTCCACGTCGAGCGCCATCACCGCACCCCCTGTTCGGTGAGCGTCTCGGCCAGGTCGTAGAGCGCCGCGACGTCCACGCCGTCGGTGAGATCGGGCAGTTCCAGCGTCGGCAGGTCCGCTTCGGACAGTTGCTCGCGGGCACGCTGCTCGGCGGCGATCCGGATCGCGTGCTCGACGGTCTCCTCCACCAGCGCGTCCACCGTGCTCTCCGCCAGATCCAGCCCGGCGGCCTCGAGCCCGGAACGCACCCGCGAAGCGTCGACCCTGCCGTCCGCGGCCGCGCTCAGCGAACGCGCCGGCAGCCGAGGCGGGCGGACCCGGTTCACCAGCACGGCGCCGGGGCGCAGGTCGGCGCCGTCCAGCTCCGCCACGGCGTCCAGCGTCTCCCGCACCGGCATCTCCTCCAGCAGGGTCACCAGGTGCACCACGGTTTCCCCGGAATGCAGCAGCCGCACCACGCCTTCGGCCTGCGCGCGGATCGGGCCCGTGCGGGCGAGATCGGTAAGCGCTTTCGTCACGTCGAGGAACTTCACGACACGCCCGGTCGGCGGCGCGTCCACCACGACGGCGTCGTAGGTGTGCCTGCCGTCGGACTCGGTCCGGCCGACACACTCCTTGATCTTCCCGGTCAGCAGCACGTCACGAAGGCCGGGCGCGAGCGTGGTGGCGAACTCGATGGCGCCCATCCGCCGCAGCGTCCGCCCGGCGAAGCCCAGGTTGTAGAACATCTCGAAGTACTCGAGCAGCGCCGCTTCGACGTCGATGTGCAGCGCGCGCAGCTCGCCGCCGCCCGGAGCGGAGGCGACACGCTGTTCGGCGTAGGGCAGCGGCTCGGTGTCGAAGAGCTGGGCGAAGCCCTGCCTGCCCTCGACCTCGATCAACAGCACCCGCTTGCCGTCGCGCGCCAGGGCGAGGCCGAGTGAGGCGGCCAGCGTCGTCTTCCCGGTACCGCCCTTGCCGGTCACGAAATGCAGCCGCGCTCGGGCGAGTTCGTCGGTCCAGCCGGCCAGGGGGTTGCTCACTACCGCAGCGTAAATCACTCCAGGCCGCGTTGTGCCCTCAGCGGTGGGGCGGCATCGGTGACATCGGCACGCACGCCACCGGCCGCGCGTCGGCCGGGTCGAGGGCGTTGACCACGTAGCCCAGCGCGTTCGGGTCGAAGGGCATCCCGGAGTGGTTGACGTGGTCCGCCTCGCAGGCGTCCTGCAGTACGACGTTCGTCACGTTCGGTCCATGGCCGAGCCCGCTGGTCCACGGCACCACGAGCCCGTCCTCCTTGCTGACGATGTTCGTGTACGTGATGCCCGGCAGGAAGACACCGCCCGCCTGCAGCTTCGTCAGCAGGTCCGAGCCCTTGAGCAGTTCGGGGCACACCGCGCAGCTGGCGGCCTGCGCGATCGAGCCGAGGCCGAGCCCCTTCAGCAGGTCGTACAACTCGGCCAGTCCGTACGGGTCGGTGCCCTGCCAGCCTGGGGCAAGGCTGACGTACCGGCCGATTTTGTCTTTGCCGTCAAGGAGTTTCGCGTAGTAGGTGCCGAGCCAGGTGCCCTGGGAGTACCCGACGAGGTCCACTTTGGCCGCTCCGCTCGCGGACGTGACCTTGTCCACAAAGGACCGCAGCTCGGCCGCGCTGGAGTCCATGGAGGTGAGCCCGCCGACGGGATCGGCGCTGGCGGGAGCGTCCGCAGGCACGCCGTAGGTCAGCGAGTACGTGCAGAAACCCTTCTGTACCAGCAAAGGGCCGAGCAGGCGCCACGTGTAGTCCTTGTTGTCCCCGGTGCCGTGCACCAGCACGACCGGATCGGGGTGCGCGGCGGAGGGATGGCAGGACCAGTCGTTCACCGCCGGCGCGGCGCCGGCCGGTGGTCCGATGAGGAGGGTGGTGAGCAACACGGCGAGCACGGCGGCGAGTCGGCGCATACCTACGAATTTCCTGGACCGGGGCCGATCGCGCCTAGTACACAGCAGGGTGGAGATCGGTGACGGACAGTGAGACTGCTCGGGTGCCCGGCCCCCGGGTTGATCGGGTCGTTACGCTCGGGCGCATGACGAAGTGGGAGTACGCCACCGTTCCGCTGTTGATCCACGCCACCAAGCAGATCCTGGACCAATGGGGCGAGGACGGCTGGGAACTGGTGACCGTGCTGCCCAATCCGAGTGGCGAGCAGCACGTCGCCTACCTCAAGAGGCCGAAGGCATGACCTGGTCCGAGCAGCTGGCCGGGCTCGGCATCGAGCTGCCGGCCGTGGCCGCGCCGGTCGCCGCCTACGTGCCGGCCGTGCGCAGCGGTTCGCACGTGTACACCTCGGGGCAACTGCCGTTCGTCGACGGCAGGCTCGCGGCCACCGGCAAGGTCGGTGCCGAGGTCAGCCCCGAGGAGGCCAAGCGGCACGCGCGCACCTGCGTGCTCAACGCCTTGGCCGCGGTGCACGCGCTGACCGGGATCGACGCCGTGACGAAGGTGGTCAAGGTCGTCGGCTTCGTGGCTTCCGCGGAGGGCTTCACCGGCCAGCCCGCGGTGGTCAACGGGGCGTCCGAGCTGCTGGGCGAGATCTTCGGAGAAGCGGGCGCGCATGCGCGTTCGGCGGTGGGGGTGGCCGAGCTTCCGTTGGGAGCGCCGGTCGAGGTCGAACTGATCGTGGAGGTTCAGTAGTGGATCCGGACATCGAAGCGGCGTGTCACGAACTCCTGCTGCACCTGGCCGGCCGGATGCCGGACCAGTTGCTGTGGCGCTACCGCGACTGGCTGGGTGAGGGCGCGATGACGACGCTCGCGCGCACCCTGCCGCGCACGCTGCTCAAGCACAACATCGACCTCGACCAGCCGGAATACCGGTTGCTGGTCGCGGGGCTGGTCCCGCACGGCGCGGACTGGCACCAGGTGAGTTCGACGCTCGGGGTAGACGACGTCCCCGAGAACCGGTACACATTCACGGGGAGTGCACCCGATTGGGTGAACTCCGTAGACTCAGTGTCCGCGTTGGTGCACGCAACGTTGCGAGGCCGGCCGGACGTGGGCGAGGTGCGGGAGAGCTGGCGGCACGGCGACGGTTCCAAGCCGAAGCGCGTTCTGCTGATCACCGCGCTGGCCGGCCTGCCGAGGCTGGCCGGGGAACTGCAGCGGGTCCTGCGCGTGCTGGGCGACGAACAGCCCAGTGTCGAGGTCATGCCGCCCAAGTTCGAACTGCCCGCGTACCACCGTGCCGCGCTCGCGAGCTCCGAACTCGTGTGCACGGGCGCTGTGGACACGGGGCACCGGCTCGCCGCTGCGTAACGGCTCGTCTCCGCCGAGAGCGGGCCGCTGGAGGGAGAATCGTGGAGGTCCACAGTGACGCCGCTGGGCTGGGAACCGACGGGTTCGCGGTACCGCTGCGGCTGCACAACCTGCTGCTGGCGCTGGCCGGGCGGCTGGACGACAGCGCGCTGTCCGAAGCACGTGAGCTGACGGCGAGGGCTCGCCTGGACGAGGCCGCCGAACTCACCACGGGCGCGCTGATCGCCGGCAAGCTCCCGGTGCGCGAGACGGAACAGCACGAGCTCGGGCTGGTGCTCGAGCTCAGCCGCTCCGACGCGACGCTCGCCGACCACCTCACCGTCAACGACGCTGAGGCCGACAACGGCGTGCTGCACCACTTCACCGGCGACAACCAGCCGGAGCAGGGCGTTGCCGACGCACTCGACCGCACCCTGCAGGTCCTGCCGGATCTGCGCTCGGTGCACGCGGTGTGGCGCAACACCCCGGCCGGAAGCGTGCCGGGGCCGCTGCCGCAGCGCGTGGTCCTGGTCGAGGTCGGGCCGGAGGGCAACCCGCCCGCCGCGGCCTACCGCGTCGACGCGGCACTGCGCCGGGTCGGCATCCGGGCGGTGGTCGAGGTTTCGGGCCCCGGCGCGGAACGCAATCGCTACCACGAGCAAGCGCTGAACTCGGCCACCGCGGTCTGGCTCGCCGGATCGGCGCCGTCGCCGGGAAAATCCGAGCGGCCGGCCAAGCCGGCCCCGGCCACAACGGAGGAGAAGTCCGGCAGGCACGTCGCGCGCGACGGTAAGACGGAGGAGCCGCCGGCGCCGACACCGGTGCCCGAGCCCGAGCCGGTCGCCGTCGAGGAGACGCCGGAGCCCGTCGAGGAGCCGGAGCCGGTCGAGCCGAAGCAGCCGGAGCCGGTGGCGGAGTCGGCCCCGTCCGACGGTCCCGGGCACATGTTCGGGCCGCGGGAGGAGCCGCCGGAGATCCGCGCGGAGAACACGATGGACCTGTCCTCTGCCGAGGTCGCCCAGTTGCGGGCGGCGCTGGCCGAGGACCCCGAGAAGGGCCGCGCGATCGCCTCCGCCACGATCGGGCCGGGCGAGGTCATCGAGATCCCCGAGCTGGACCTCAACGACCCGCAGCTGTCCGAACGCGACCGGCAGCTCCTTCGCGAACTGCACGCCGAGCTCGCCGAGCGTGAGCGCGCCGAGGCCGCCAAGGTCCGGCTCAACGGCGCACGTGGCGAAGACAACCCCCGCTGGGTCGACGGCTTCTCCGGATCGTGACTGGCGCGTAAGTTCCTTAGCGTGCCTGAACTTAGTTTCTCCGTGCCGGGCGGCATGGAGTTCTCCGTCGAACCGCCGGAGAGCCCTGCCGTCCCGCGCGACGCCGCGACCGTGATCCTGCTCCGCGACACCGAGCGCGGGCTCGAGGTGTTCCTGCAACGCCGGGTCGCGGCGATGGCGTTCGCCGCCGGGATGACGGTGTTCCCCGGCGGCGGGGTCGACAAGCGGGACGCGGACGCGTCGGTGGCCTGGGCCGGGCCGCCCGCCGTCGACTGGGCGGACTGGTTCAACAGCACCGAATCCGTGGCCCGCGCCCTCGTCTGCGCCGCGGTGCGGGAGACGTTCGAGGAGTCCGGAGTCCTGCTGGCAGGCACTTCGGACGCGGTCGTGGCGGACGCCGCGAAGTTCTCCGGCGCTCGCGAACAGCTGGTCTCCCGTGAGCTTTCCTTGGCCGATTTCCTGGCCCACAACGACTTGACCCTGCGCGCCGACCTGCTGCGCCCGTGGGCCCACTGGATCACACCCACGCAGGAGAAGCGTCGCTACGACACCCGCTTCTTCGCGGCCGCCCTGCCCGAGGGACAGCACGCCGACGGCGCGACCACCGAAGCGGAGTCCTCCGGCTGGCAGTTGCCCAGCGAAGCGCTCGCCGACGCCGAGGCCGGCCGCAGCACGCTGATGCCGCCGACGTGGCACACACTCACCGAACTGGCCGGGTTCGAGACCACGGCCGAGGCATTGGCCAGTGAGCGCAAGGTGGAGGCGATCATCCCCACGCTGCGCCGCGAAGGGGACAAGGTCCGCGTGATCGTGGGGGACGAATGACACACCCGGCCTACGGCGAACTGCGCCGCGTTTCCGGCACCGCTTCCGTCGTGCTGGAGAACAACCCGTCGTCGATGACGCTCGAAGGCACCAACAGCTGGGTGCTCCGCGCGCCGGGCGAAAACGCTTGCGTGGTCGTCGATCCCGGGTACGAGGACCTCGATCACCTGCCCAAACTGGCCGAAGCCGCGCCGGTGGAGCTGATCATCCTCACGCACCACCACCCCGACCACGCCGAGGGCGCGCCGTGGTTCGCCGACCGGGTCGGCGCGCCGGTGCGCGCGTTCGACCCGGCGCTGTGCCGAGGTGCCGAGTCCTTTGTGGACGGTGAAACGATCTCCGCCGCAGGGCTGGAGCTCGAAGTTATCCACACGCCAGGGCACACCGAGGACTCCGTGTGCCTGCGCGTCGGCGAGCACGTGCTGACCGGGGACACCATCCTCGGCCGCGGCACGACGGTGCTGAGCGACCTCGGCTCGTATCTCGGGTCGCTGCGCCGCCTGCTGGAGCTGCCCGCCGGGCTGAGCGGGTTGCCCGGCCACGGCCCGGAGATCGCCGACCTCCGCGCGGTGGCGCAGGAGTACCTCGACCACCGCGAGCAGCGGCTGGACCAGGTCCGCTCGGCGCTCACCGTGCTCGGCGAGGATGCGACTCCGCGGCAGATCGTGGAGCACGTGTACGCCGATGTCGACAAGGCTCTGTGGGCCCCGGCGGAGCACAGCGTCCGGGCGCAGTTGGAGTACTTGAGGGCTAGCCGGACTCAGTGAGATCGGTTGTGGCGGCCAGCTCGGTGACCACTTCGAGCAGCCGCCGCAACGCCGGTTTCCTGGCTTCCGGCAGCCAAACCACCTCTGTGTGCGTCCGCTCGTCCAGTAGCGGCACGAACTCCACGCCGCTCCGCCGGAGGCTGCGCGAGGACTCGGGCAGCCTGGTCACGCCGGCCCCGGCGGCCACCAGGCCGAGCAGGTCCTGCACGCTCGACGCCCGCCGCGCCACCCGCGGCTCGAACCCGGCCTCGCGGAAGTCGTGATCGTCCTTCTCGTGCCACGGCGGCCACGAGCCGCGCTCGGTGAGCACCCAAGGTTCGTCGGCGAGATCGCTCAGCTTGAGGTTTTCCCTTGCCGCCAAAGGATGCCCGGCGGGCAGCACGGCACACAACCGCTCGACGATCAGCGTTCGCGAAGCCAGCCCGTCGACCAGCGGCGGCCTGGTGAACCCGGCGTCGTACCGGCCGGACCGCAGCCCGGTCACCAGGTCGGCGATGCTCACGTCCTCGGCCCGCAGCTCGATGTCGGGGTAGCGCTGCCGGAACCTGCGCACGACGGGCGGCAGCAGGTGATTCGCCGTCGAGGCAAGGAAAGCCACGCGCAGCGTCCCGACCTCGCCGCGCGCGGCGCGCTGCACCGTACTGATCGCCTCCGCGGTGCGCTCGACCACCGCCCGTGCCTCCGGCAGGAACAGCAGCCCGACCTCGGTCAGCCGCGTGCCGCGGGTGTCGCGGTCGAACAGCCGCACACCCAGCACCCGCTCGAGCACGTTGATCTGCTGGGACAGCGACTGCTGCGCTATCCCGAGCCTGCCCGCCGCGTCGGTGAAGTTCAGCTCCTCGGCCACTGCGATGAAGTACCGCAGTTGCCGCAGCTCCGGACTTCTCACAGGAATCGACTGTAGCGGCTGGAGAAAGCCGATGTTGGACGCCGGATTCGGCCTTCAGGCGGACCTGGACACCTGGGAGGAGCTGAGCACCGGCACCGCGCTCGGCTGCGCTTCGCTGCGCCGCACGGTTCCGCGCAGCAGCCACACCAGCGCGGCGACCACGAGCGCCGCCCCGCTGGCCGCGAGGAAGGACGCCGAAGGCCCCTGGTGCTCGACTAGGTAACCGCTCACCGACTGGCCGAACGCCAGCCCGAGCGTCACCGCGGTGAGCACCCAGCCGAACGCCTCCGCCGCGGTCCCCTTCGGCGCGACGATCTCGATCGCCGCCGAATGCGTCGCCGACTGGGGCGTGATCATCGCCCCGGCGGCGAGCATCGCCAACGCCAGCCCCCACAACGTGGACGGCCACGCGAGCAACGCGACGAGCAGCGCGAACGCCGCCAGCAGCGCGGGCAGCCGCAGCGCCATCGACCGCGGCCACGGACGCAGGCTGAACGCCACCCCGAACGCCACCGAGCTCACCGACCAGACCGACAGCAGCACGCCACCCAACGCCGGCCTGCCCGCCTCGGTCGCCGCGGCGGGCACCGCCACCTCGACGAACCCGATCACCATGCCGAACCCCAGCGCGGCGAGCGCCAGCGTGCGCATCCCGGGGCTGGCCAGCGCGCCCATCAGCGAACCGTGCCGCTGCTCGGCCGGGCCCCAGGCGCGGACCGCCGGGCTCAGCGCGAACATCAGCGAGCCCACCACCATGCACGCGCCGCCGACGACCATGCCGGTGCCCGGCCACGGCGCCGTGACCAGCACCCCGGCCAGCCCCGGGCCGAGGATGAAGAACACCTCCATGCTGATCGCCTCGTAGGAGAACGCGGCGTTGCGAGGGGCCTCATCCTCGACCAGCCGGCCCCAGAGCGCGCGCGAGGCGGAGCCGACCATCGGCTCGGTGATCCCGATGCCCCCGCCCAAGATCACCAGAACGGGTGTCGGCGCGTGTGCCTCGATCGCGAGCGCGAGCACGGTCATCGCGACCGCGAACAAAGTGGCCACGACGATGAGCGGGCGGGTCGGCCCGAACCTGTCGATGATCCGCCCCTGCACCACCGAGCCGACGGAAACGCCGACCAGCGAGCCCGCCGAGACGAGCCCCGCCGCGGCGAACGAACCCGTCTCACGCTGGACGTACAGCAGCGCCGACAGCCCGATCATCGCGATGGGCAACCGGGCGAGCAGCGAGGCGACGAGCGGGCGGCCGGAGCCGGGCGTGGTCAGCGCGGCACGGTAGTCGGCAAGGGAGGTGGACTGAGACACGCGTACCAGTATGCGGCAGTCTGGTACGTTGGTACCACTTATTTACCGGCGATCTGGGTCACCGAATCGGGTCAGCATGTCTCGGTTCGATAACGAGCGAAGATTTTTCCGCGAAACCGCGCAACGAACCGACCCCGACAGCGTCCTTTGGGATGAACGGCCTTGAAGTTCGGGGTAGGGGCCGTGGCATGGTTGACATAACAGAAGAACTCCCTCCGGAACTTGGGTCGGGGCCTAACCGGAGGGCGGGGAGCGCGGTCCGTCGGGGGATGGCCCGCGC